>NZ_JBITPI010000005.1:0-138601 GCF_050467745.1 Paenibacillus sp. NRS-1781 | reverse complement strand
CCCGGCACGGTGAGCATCTCTCCTTTTATGATCTTAGTGTAAGAGGTTATTTCTATTATGAGGATGAATAAATTCAGAAAAAATGTCCGATTTATAGAAAAAAGACCCCGTGTGGGGTCTTAAAAATTTTCTCTAACTGTAACATTGGTTGTTTGAGTGTCAGAGCTTTTAGTGATAATCAGTAAGTATTTAATATTTTTTTCTCTACTGATATTACCTTGTTGCTCTCGACTTCAGTTATTTCCCATCCCTCACCTTTGAGTTTTTCTTGATATGAAGCACTAAAATTTTCAAAGGACTGAGGAATTTTATAGTTCTTTAAATCTCTAGCAGATTTTTCATCAATTTCGATGGCAGTGCTGGGAACAGGTAAATTGTTAAGTTCCTGAACATTTTCATATTCAGCGCTAACCTCCTTGGTCGAACTGTCTGTTACATTTGAGCATGATGCAAGGATTATTAATAATACTAAACAAATCAAGCGCATAAAACACCTCAGTCATTTGGGCTTCTTTTTGCAGTACTCATTTTCCACGCATAAACCTTGTAGCCATTTGAATACCAAGTAGATAGGGGAGCGTCTTTTCTATCTGTTGTATGCTGAGTCAAAAAGAAACGGCCATTCGTAAACTCAGTTATAATAGCTGTATGATCGATGTCACCATCATTATTGAAGTCAGCATTTACTGGGTCTCCCATTGACATATCATTTGTAATAGATGCTAATTTAGCTCTATACTTCCAGTGATTATAGAAATTATGTGCACCCCCCCAGCTATGAGATGGTTTAAAGGGGACGCCATTTCTAAAGTACCAAGCATCATCACCAGTTAAATATAAACCATCCCATTCCAGTATACCACCAGCGTATAATGCCTGTGAAACAAAGTTGGTGCAATCATTCCAACATGCTCTACTTACAGAACAACCAAAATAATCGGCGTAGTACTTAGAGTAAGTTGGATTACGGTCATCCCACCATTGGTGTTTGCTAAATCCTTTAATGCATCCAGTTGATCAATCTCATCCAAGCGATCAATAAAAGGCTGAAACTCAATAGCTGCTTGATAGTTTTGCTCTTGGTTATCTCCCTGTCTTGCCATAAATAAACGATACTGACATAAAGCTAGTCGTTCCGAGTGTTGACTTTTCTCACTTAAAGCCACACCTTCATAAAGGATAGCCGCAATTGCATATTTGCCATCTTTGAAAAATTCCTCCGCAAGATCAAACAAACATGAGGAATACATCAATTTGTCCAATAGCAGACCGATTACCTGCTGGATGCATCCCTGCTTGTCCAACTCTGCACAACGGTACAAGAAAGGTTTAATTCTGCGCCAATTTAGAGCGATTTGCGCCAAATATTCTTCAATATATTGCTCGTAAAAATATCCTTTAATGTATCCCATGGCTGTCGTAATTCGGTCTAATTGTTCAACGGATAGCGCACGATTGCCATTTACCATGGTACTGATCGAGCCTGCATTTAAACCTGTTATCTTACTTAATTGGTTAATGTTTAGATCATTGTGTTTCATGAAATTTAACAGTTCTGTGCGAATCGTGGTTGTATGGTTCACAATAAACAACCCCTTTAACGTTAACGTTTGTTATGTAGTCAGTCAGATACCGACTCATCGGAACATTACATGTTACAATCTAATGTTAAAATAAAGGGTCCTTTTGACACAGAGTATACCATCTTTTGGGATATATATGTATACTTTTCAATCAATTACTTTATCTAAGAGATACTATGTAAAAAAGGTTGACCAACGGCCAACCTCATCACTGGAGCACTAAATAAAAGGTATTCGATTATTTCTTTTTAACTGTAATTGTTTCTTTTTCTCCATTCCATTGGATCAGGACTGTGTAACAAAAGAATTTTCCTCATCGAAACATTCCTTATATGTCTACTCAGCCCAGTATAATATGCAAAAAGACCGTTAATAGTAACGGTCCATGTCAATTATTCAGTACTTTCTTTGGCATTCGGTATGTACTCCAGAAGATCACCGGTAGTAACACCTAATCCGCGACACAATGCACCGAGTGTATCGTAATCTATACGTTTGGTGGCATTGCCAGCAAGCGAGGTAATTGTGTTTCGACTCACGCCTGTTAACTCCACTACATCTTTGTTTTGTAATCCACGTTCTCTCATCATTTCTCCAAGGCGACAACGTATATTCAAAGGTTCCATAGAAATCCATCCAAAAAAATAAGCACTACATGTTGACTTACTCTGTTTTTTTCGTTTCCATAAGCTCATACCGCAGACGCTGTCCAGATCGTTCAGAGTTGCTTGAGTAATACGTATGCAAGCAACTCCGGATCGCTAATCATGACGTCATGGGCCGCGTCTATTTCAATATAGCGCCAGCCTGAGTCACTCCGCACGCGCGACATTGATCGCTCAAGCAGGTCTCCAGGTGCCTGAGCACAACGTATATAGGATTTTCGTTGAATATCGAACGGGATTTCAAAACGCGTTCGCTCGAAATATGTATTCACTGGTTGCGGCGTCAACTGAGCGTCAACCCATGGCTGATCCGGCTCTCCGACCCCGAACAGGGTTGATGGAAGTGGAGGAATGTTCCAGCTTTCATCTGCGGCTGCCTGTGCCCCATATTCCTCCATGAATGCTGGAGCATGGTCCAGCAGCATCTCACCATCGTCCGGCAGAAAAGCATCGAGCAGCACAAGATGTGAGACGACATCGGGAAGCTGGAGCGCAGCGGCACTCGCAGGAAACCCGCCGTAGCTGTGGCCGACCAAAGTGACATCATCAAGATTCGCAGCCCGAATATGATCCACAATGTCATTGATATGTGTCGTTAGATTCACATCTCGCGAGCGTGCGGGTGCCCGTTCGGCAAGCCCAGTCAGCGTCGGCGCTGCGACAAAATGGCCTTCGGCTTCGAGCAGCGGAACCACACGCTCCCAGCACCATCCACCATGCCATGCGCCATGAACCAGCACGAAAGATGTCATCATCGAACCTCCTTATCTCTTGCAATATACTTATCTCGCAAAGGGGTCATCATTTTTATCGGAATTCCAGATGTATTCAATTTGATTAGCCATCTGTTGAGCTTTTTCAAGACCAAAGTGGTCGGAAACAAAGCCTAAGGACATATCTATTCCAGCGGATACACCCGATGAAGTATAGAACTTTCCATCTACTACCCATCTTGCCTTTGGAATCCACTCAACCTCTGTGTCGATGGATTTCACCCAATCAAAGGCTAATTTATTGGATGTGGCGCGCCTGTTTTTTAACAAGCCTGTTTTGGCAAGCAGCGCAGAACCTGTACAGACGGTTATACAAAAACAGGACTGTTCCGCAATCTCTTTGACCTGTTTCATAAATTGATCGTCATGGATTAAACTTCTTGTCCCCTGTCCGCCCGGGATCATGAATATGCCATCGTGCTTTGCTTGTGCAATAGGTTCTGTAACAATCTTGGTTTTTTGCCGACTCTCAATAATTCCCCCGTTCATAGAGAAATATTTTAAGTCATACTCTTCAGGCAGGCGGCCAAAAATCTCAACGGGTCCGAATACATCCAGTGTTTCAAAATCATCGAACAAGCATATGTTAAAGTCCATACGACTCACCTCCCTCAAAGATTAATCATACTATACACCCTGTTTCCTGGATTAAACAATATAAAAAGCGCCTTTTCAAAGGCAAAGCCGTCTTCAGAAAATTCTGAAGGGCTTTTTTTCCCAGCGATGAGTTAGGTGTTATTTGCGAAGAAAAGGAGGGGCGTGATTAAGAGGAAAGTGTGCAAATTCAACGATTAGCCTCGTCTTTTTCACGTGCTGATTAGAAATTTCATTTTTAACAGAAAATTCATTTTATGATCATGATTTTCAGAAAAATCGAGAAATTAACAGAAAACATTAGAATGGCCTATCTATTTTGGAGTATATGGCTTTATAAACATCTGTATACAAATATATGTAAATATTTGAACATTGAGCAAAATCTGCATTGGGACTATGATGAAACTGGTTTTAATTTCCAATGGAAGAAGGAAGGCGATCGAACCGTCACACTCACCGTCTTAGGCACCATGATATGCCCGCATGTAAATGTATCTTGCAGTCGCTGTACTTCGTAAGGTAAGAGCGGAAATTACGAATGGAATTGCAGTAGTCATGGATGTATTGTGTCTTGAACACAGCGAAAGGAATGTGAATTTTTATGAAAAAAGTGGCTTTAGTAAGCCCGTTGAGAACAGCGGTCGGTTCTTTTAACAAAACCCTTGCGCCCCTAAGCGCTCCTGAATTGGGAGCAACCGTGATGACAGCATGCCTTCAGCAAAGTAAATTAGAGCCTGCTTTGATTGATCAAATTTATTTGGGAAATGTTCTTCAGGCGGGCAATGGCCAAAATCCTGCTAGACAGGCGGCACTAAAAGCCGATATCCCCATTGATGTACCCGAATCAACGATAAACACGGTTTGTGGTTCAGGACTTCATGCCGTTGCTTTAGCCTACGATTCCATATTAGCGGAACAAAGCAACATCGTCTTGGCTGGAGGCATGGAGAGCATGTCGAACGCCCCTTATCTGCTAAGGAATGCAAGAAACGGCTACAAGCTTGGCAACGGTGAATTGGTAGACTCCCTGGTGGCCGACGGCCTAACGTGCCCGATCAACAATTACCATATGGGAATTACCGCTGAAAATGTTGCCGAGAAATATGGAATTTCAAGACTTGAGCAGGATGAGTTCGCCTATGAAAGCCAATTAAAGGCTTTAGAAGCAAAAAACAACAAGGTTTTTGAAGAGCAGATTGTTCCTGTCATGATCAAAACCAAAAAAGAAACTATTTATTTCACGGAGGATGAACACATAAGAGGTAATACAACGAAAGAAAAGCTTTCTCAATTAAAAACTGCGTTTAAGGAGAACGGAACGGTTACCGCCGGAAATTCTTCGGGGATCAATGATGGCGCGGCAGCTATGCTTGTAGTGTCTGAAGACAAATGTAAGGAACATGCGTTAAAGCCGTTGGCATATATCAAGGGTTATTCACTTGTTGGCGTTGACCCTGCATATATGGGAATGGGACCGGTAAAAGCCATTTCGTCACTTCTTAAGCAACAGGGAATATCCATCAATGACATTGATCTTTTTGAAATTAATGAAGCGTTCGCCTCACAAGCATTAGCGGTATTGAAAGAGCTTGGGGTCAGTCCGGAGAAGGTGAATGTCAATGGCGGCGCGATCGCGATCGGACATCCTGTCGGAGCAAGCGGTGCCAGGATATTAGTAACGTTGGTTCATGAAATGGTGCGAAGATCCTCACGTTATGGCATAGCCTCGTTATGCATCGGAACCGGAATGGGAATAGCGATGCTGGTTGAAAATGCACTCATTTAAAATACGTGTTCAAAAGATGACTTTTGAGACTACCTCTCAAAAGGAAGGGAGATCGCTATGAATCAAAAAGATGTACTTTCACTCCAATCCATGCCTGCGGCCAGTGCCAGTTATGGACGCCCGCCATGCCGCTTCATCAACCGGGAATTTTTTATCATTACCTATGAATCCGATCCCGCTGCGATTAGACAAGCGGTTCCAGAACCTCTTCAGCCGGATGGAAGCAATACTGTTTCCTATGAATGGATCAAGATGCCCGATTCATCCGGTTTAGGAAGCTATGAGGAAAGCGGTATTGTCATTCCGTGTACTTTTCAAGGAGAACCCTGTAATTTTGTTGCCCAAATGTATTTGGATAACGCGCCTGCGATTCTTGGGGGACGTGAAATCTGGGGATTTCCGAAAAAATGGGCGAAGCCTCGCCTGAGCGTTGAGGATACAGAGACGCTGACGGGTACATTGCATTATAATAACGTCCTGGTGGCCATGGGAACCATCCCTTTCAAATATAATATTCTTGATGAACAGGAAACGGCTAAAGCCATTGCAAAAACACAAGTTAATTTAAAATTAATTCCTGATGTTGATGGTACCCCCAAAATTGCTCAGTTAGTGGCGTATAATCTCGAAGCCATCACTGTAAAAGGAGCCTGGTCAGGGCCTGCCAGATTAAGCCTGATCCCTCATGTCAATGCTCCTGTGGCAGATTTGCCGGTTAAAGCTTATGTTGGCGGAAAACATTTTATTGCCGATTTAACGCTTCCATATGGAAGAGTCCTCTACGATTATCTCCAATAAAGTTTACTTTCCTAAAAATATATATATAAGGAGAAGGAACCATGAATAACAAAGTAATTTCCGCTGAAGAAGCAGTTAAGAAGGTCAAAGACGGAGACACCGTGATGGTCGGAGGTTTTCTGGCAGGAGGCTTTCCAGAGGATCTGGTGCGTGCGCTTGTCGACACAAATTCCGCCAGTAATCTCACGATTATTTCCAATGACACAGGCACGCCGGAATTATCTATCTATAACCTTGTAAAAAGCGGCAGAGTAAAGCGGATTTTTGCATCCTATATCGGCTCTAATCCGGAAACGGGAAGGCTCCTTATGACGAAAGAAGCAGAGGTTCAGCTCTTCCCGCAAGGAACGCTCGCGGAAAAAATACGCGCAGGGGGAGCCGGTTTGGGCGGTGTTTTAACACCTGTAGGTGTAGGCACCATGGTAGAGGAAGGAAAACAGAAAATAGAAATTGACGAAAGGGAATATTTGCTCGAACTGCCGCTCAAAGCGGATGTGGCGCTAATCAGAGCCCATCAGGCTGATGAAGAGGGGAATCTTGTCATTAACGGCTCTTCACGCAACTTCAATTTGGTTATGGCTACAGCAGCAGAGTATGTAGTTGCTCAGACAGACGAATACGTAAAGGCGGGGGAAATTGACCCCAATCATGTCAACGTTCCCGGAATATTTGTCGACGCAATTGTAAAGGTGGGTGGACACGCATGAATAACAGAGAATTAATTGTTCGAAGAATAGCCCAGGAATTCAAGGATGGCGAAGTTGTCAACCTTGGTGTTGGAATGCCTACAATGGTGGTGGACTATATCCCCGAAAACATTCATATTATGCTGCAGGCGGAGAACGGAATCCTCGGTGTAGGTCCCAAAGCGGCTCAGGGAAAAGAAAGACTCGATTGTATCGATTCAGGCGGAAACTACGTTACATCTGTGGAAGGAGCTTGCTTTTTTGACAGTGCGCTTTCATTTTCCATCATCCGCGGAGGACATGTGGATATCACGGTTTTGGGCGCCCTGGAGGTCGATGAGAAAGGCAATCTTGCAAGCTGGATGATCCCGGGGAAAAAAGTACCCGGGATGGGAGGAGCCATGGATTTGGTGGTCGGAGCCAAGAGAGTGATTATAGCCATGGAGCATGTGAACAAAAATGGGGCGCCGAAAATACTCAAACAATGCAAGCTGCCCCTGACCGCTGTAAATGTTGTAAAGACCATAGTAACCGAAAAGGCTGTCATCGATGTTATTCCGGGTAGAGGGCTGATGCTAAAGGAAATTGCTCCGGGTTTGTCGGTAGAAGATGTTCAAATGGTGACAGAGGCTAAGCTGATGGTTTCACCACATTTGAAGGCCATTGCAGTATAAACATTTTTACAAGTAGGGTTCGCTAATTGCTCAATGAGCCATTGCGAGCCTTTTTTTGTAGATACCCCGTGTCAGCCCATCGTTAACCCTCTGTCCATCTCTTATTGCTCTTCCAGACGATCCACACGGACGGTTTGAGTATTACCCGGGTTGCTGCCCACCTGTACGGTAGCCATACCGTTTGCTTCATCCACATGCTCGATCCAGATTGGTCTACCCTCTAATTGCACGGCAATGTTTTCGGATGAATTGTAAATCGCTTTTGCTCGTTCCACGTTCATACTGATCCCCTCCTGATGATTTGTTTTGTGTACATGTGTTCAGTAATATAGGTTCACCTAGTCCTCATCTACGATCCGTTCGACGTCCAATGAAGGGATGCTATGAGAAGGCGAGGTTGAAACCACTGCCTCCAAATTCACATGACCCACAGCTACAGGAAAAGGCGGCTGGATTCCATGAGAAAGGGCAAACTCGGGCGGCAATGCATCCTGTTCGCCTCCGGCGGGTCCCCGAAAGGCGATATGGCTTTGACCCACGCGATGCCTGATTTGCCGAGGATATGATTTTCCGGGCATAAATTGTACCTCCTTTTGAATCGGATATCCCTTACTATGCACCACAAAAGCTGTAACCATGCGCAAGCGGATTTTTCGTGAGCTTAAACATAAAACAGCCCCAGCTTCTCACGAAGACCGGGGCTATCTATGGTTCCATTCCCATAAATGAGTTATTATTTTTATGCTTTAGCTGCCCAAATTTCAATTTCAATTTTTATTTCTGGCAATCCTAGAGCAGTAAGGTAGCCAATAGTCATTGCTGGATAATCATTCCCGAATAACTTTTCCCATTGGGCATACATGTAATCCCAATCTATCTGCTCCGTTGCCCATACATTTACTTTTATAATATTGTCAGCGGTTAATTGTTCGGCGTCCAAAACTGATTTAATGTTATTAAAAGTATTACTGATTTGTAGGTTAAGGCTTTCTGGGAATTGGCCATTCTGATCTACTCCAATTTGACCTGAAGTTACGAATAGCTCTGAATTTCTGGGAATTTTAGTTATATGTGTGTAATTCCCTACTGGTTTCGGCATACCTGCCGGGTTTTTTCTAGTTATTTTTTCATGTTTCATTGAATCGACCTCGTCACTTTAAAATTTTTCTACCGTTTCTCCTAACCATTTTTAGGCAGACTCCACCCATAAAAATGATTCTAGAAAAAAACAGCAGTAGAGTATCCATATCCAAAAGATATAAAGTTTAATGATCTTTTCTTCATGATATGAACACTCCTTCCTTATAAAATGGCAAGATTATTTATTATCCCTTATCTTAATATAACAAATGTAACTTAACAACCTCAAATCATGGTGGCTTGCTCTTTTCTTTACACCTCATACATTCCTTTCTCCGAAGCATACTAAGTGAAAAATGGATATGCTCACAGCCGAGCGTTGAAATCGAGAGATACAACATGCGGATTAAAGAAAAGGAGGACTGGCGGAATGCATACGGTCTGGAAAGGCGCGATCAGCTTTGGGCTGGTTCATGTGCCCGTTAAGATGTTTTCGGCTACAGAGGATAAGGATATTTCCATGCGTTATATTCACAAGGAATGCGGAAGTCCGCTCAGTTATGTACGAAAGTGTCCCGTTTGTGACAAGGAGGTCGAATGGGAGGAAATTGGAAAAGGCTATGAATACGAAAAAGGGAAGTTTGTCATGTTCGATAAGGAGGAACTGGAGCAAATCAGCGGACAAGCGGATAAAAATATCGTTATTTTGGATTTTGTGGACTTGCAGGAGATTGATCCGATTTATTTTCAAAAAACGTATTATTTGTCCCCGGATCAGGCAGGCTCCAATGCTTACAAGCTTCTTATGAATGCGATGAAGGATACCGGAAAAATTGGCATTGCTCAAATCTCGATCCGATCCAAAAGCAGTCTGGCGGCTATTCGTGTGCTGGATGAATGCTTGGCGGTGGAGACGATGTTTTACCCGGATGAAATTCGCCCAGTGTCCCAGGTTCCTAATCTGCCGGGGCAGGAGGAAGTTAAAGAGAAGGAACTGACCATGGCAAAAATGCTCATTGAGCAGCTATCTACACCTTTTGATGCAGCAAAATATACGGACCAGTACCGCGAGCGGCTGCTGGATCTCATTCAGCATAAAGTGGCTGGAGAAGAGATCCGAATCGCCCCGTCGCAGCCGCAGACCAATGTCGTGGACCTGATGGCTGCACTTCAGGCCAGCATCGAGGCAGTGAAGCCTGTCGTTACTGATCCCGGCCCTGACGTAAAAAAACGCCCTGCGCGTAAAACAGCAGCCACAACAACACAACAAGCAGTGGCAGGAGATGTCGTTTCCCCAACCCCAATCAAAAAGAAAAGAAGCACGGCCAAACGCAAGGAAACCTGAGACTGTGCCCATTCCATATCCAGTAGGGAGCTAAGCATGGTCAACAGAACAGGCAGCTATGGGGTGGAGATCACACTGCTTTGGTATGACAGCAGTTGACTGAACGCCCCACGCTCCTCCTGCACCAATTGACGGTAATTCCCCTGCTGTATAATCTCGCCCTGCTCCATAACGACAATCTGATCGGCATGACGGATGGTCGACAGTCGATGGGCAATGACGATCAGCGTCATTTGGCCTTTCATCCGCTCCAGCGCCGCCTGAATATCGGCTTCATGCTCTCCATCCAGCGCACTTGTTGCCTCATCCAGAATGAGAACCGGAGGGCGATGCAGGACAGCCCTTGCCAACACTAGCCGCTGACGTTCCCCTCCTGACAAACGAATGCCGCGATCCCCGATTACCGTGTCCAGCCCTTTGGGCAATCTGGCAACAAACCCGTCTGCGGCTGCAAAATGTAACGCTTCCCATAACTGCTGCTCACTCGCATCCGCATCCGCCAGCTTTAAATTTTCACGGACGGTGGCATGGAATAAAAAAGGGTCCTGTGACACATAGCCAAACGATTGCCGCCACTGTGGCAACAGCTCGTCGTCCAGTACATGTCCGTCTATTTTAATCTGGCCCTGAGTTGATCGTAAAAATCCCATCAGAACGTCAACCATTGTACTTTTGCCTGCGCCCGATTTCCCCACAATAGCCGTCATTCCCCGAGCAGGGATAAACAGATTTATTTGGTGTAATGCAAGCGCTGCTGTACCCTCATACCGATAATCCAGACCACTGCATTCAATGCCCGTACGTAGATACAAGGGTTGGCGTACAGATGCTGATACAGCTTCATGGGTTGCCGATAAATCGCTTGAAACGCGAGTCTCAAAGGTTGTAAGTGCCGTTAGCGACGGATCTGAGAAAGCTTCGCATTCCTGCTGTACCTTGGTCACACTTTCAAAGGCAGACAGCATGGACATGATATATTCCAGACTCGCTTGAATAAGGGCGAACCTTGGCCATAAGCGGGAAAATATAAGGATGAGCACAATCAGCTTTTCAGGAGAGACATGTAGCCATTGCAGTGACACAAACATGATGCAAGCAACAAATACGGCAGCCGCTGTGCGATGAAAAAATTGTGTGGTTGCATTTTGCCGGACAAACTGGGTTGTATTGTCCTCCATCCGTTGGGTCAAGGAGCGAAACCAGTCTATATTCGCGGCTTCCAGCAGATTGCTTTTAATATCCTTCATCCCGTTCATATGGTCGGTAATTCCGGCAAAATAAACCTGCGAAAGCTCGGTGGTACGGTCGCCCAGTTGTTTAGCGTTTTGAATGGATCTGCGAAACACGACAAACAGCCCCAATCCGCACAGAAACACCAGTCCGGTTAAAGAAGGAGACAGCCAAAAAGCCAGTGCAATCTGGATCAGCGTAAAAATAACGGCTGTGGTCAGCTGGAGAAGCAGGTTGGTTCCCTGACTGACACGCGCCAGCTCGGTTGTCATCACATGGCTGAAATCAGACTTCCGCTGACGCAAATAAAAAGTCCATTGGGCCTTCATAAAAGAGGTATATACCTCTATTCGAAGGGAACGCATGAACCGTTGCTGAATCCGCGAATTCAGAATGGACTGGTAACGCTGAAGCAGAGCCTGCCCTATGAGCAGCAACGCAAAAAGCAGCAGCATTCCCGGCAACAGCCAGCTTTTAGGGATGTTTAACAAGAAATGATCCCATCCGCCTGACAGGATGGCCATCCCTGCATGACCGCCAAATATGCCGATAGCCGCCAGCATGGGAACAAGCATGTAAATACCCAGCCCCTCCAGTACGCTGACGATGATCATACATCCAATATTGAGAAATAACGCACCGCCGTTCACGGCGTACAGCTTAGTCATATACAATCGCAGGTGGTACATAATGCACGCTCCTTATCAGGTCAGTGCTTTGAGAATCGCCGTTTTAGCCAGAAAAATGGACGTAGAGGGATGTACAGAAAATGAAGCTGGCGAGGCAGCGGTAAAACCGCCGGATCGCCCGTAGAAGGAAGCAAGCGGCTGATCAGGTACATCAATCGATGGCTCGGCCCCTTTAGGGAGAGCAAATAGGATCGACTGGTTGGCTGGTGGGTAGCTGGTTCGGCTACCGGGTACGCCGTGGGTACGCTGGCCTGAATGAAGTCCAGCGCGCTCAGCGCGAGCCTGTGCGCCAGCCGTGTAGCCGCTACCTGACGCAGCGGCTCCGGTATCGAGGTGCCCAGCAGCGCAGCGGCGAGCGCCCAAGCCTGCCCGCCCGCAGGCAGGCCCCCATATCGGCGCATCATCGGCAGAAGCGCCTCCCAATCGACGGCGCGTACCGCAAGCCTGTCGATGTCCACCAGCCAGCGCAGCCTGAACCAGCCGTGACGCGCCCCGTGTGCGCTAAGGTACAGAAACTGGTGCTCGCTGCCAAGCGTGTACACACAGGGTACTCCTGTGGCTGTGTCTTCACCGATTTGCCTGTGTTTCCACAGGTCCTCAAAAGAAGGTTCTCCGCCTGCATCCGGGTGGAGCCGCCAATGCAGCTCTATCTCTACCCGCTTATGCGGATGAAGAAAGGATGCATGATGGTCCTTCCATTTCCAACTGCCCAGGACACGCGCTTCTCCGCTTTTGGGTACATACCCGGCTTCCTGCATCCATTGCTCCGCCTGATCCATGTCGTCCGGGGCAATGAGTAAATCTACGTCCTTGGAGGTACGCAGGGAAACATCCCCGTACAATTGCTGCGCCAAGGCAGGACCCTTGAGCATAAGTACACGGATGCCTTGACTCATGAGTAGCCCGGTCACCCGCCCAGCTTCCGCTTGCAGGTGCAGCATACGTAAGGTGTTGCGGTGATATTGCGCTTGGAGGTTGCGCAGCAATTCAGCGGGGATGGCCGGATGATGTATTCTTTTCAGCTGGAGATATACCGCAGGTACCACCCGATGGTGTTCTGCCAGCCGCAGCAAGCGGGCCCAATCCAATCCATACAGATCAGCAGCAATGACTGTATCCAGCCTTGGCGTGGCGTCTTTTCGCAGTAAAAAGAGCAGCAGCGTTAATTCCTGATCCTCATTCCAGCGGTCAGGCTTCAGAACAGTATAGGTGGACTTGCTTTCAGCAATCTTCGTATTTGGGTCCGTCACAGCACGCCTGCCGAAGGTGCCCACCACGGTAAACGCCCCCATCTCCCGTTCGCCCGTAACATAAATCGATCCGCTCCGCACCCAGGCATGTGCCGCCAAACGTCCCGCAGCATTCTTGGCTGTGCCAAGATACAGTGTGCAGTCCAGCTTTCTGCGACCCAGTAATGTCATTGCGGCAGCAGCCTGCACAAGACAGCTACTGCGCCAAGGGGTATACCGGCTTGCCAGCTCCACCGCATGTGAAATATGCCGAACGGCTTGCTTCTGCCGGGCATCACACTCCCAAGAGGTTTCTTCCATCCGTATTCCCCAGCCGCGTGCATAATCTTCAAACGGACGATGCTGGTGAAGACGTGCCCAGCCCAGTTGCAGCCAGGCTTCCGGCAGGAGTCTCCTGACCTCCGGGGATAGACGACGAAGGCGTTGAAGCCACATTTTAAACCGTCTCCCGCAAAAGCTTGAGCAGTCCTTCCCGCTCCAGTTCGGCCACAAAGGTATGTACCTGCTGTCTGCACCGTTCCTCATCCACTTCATATTCATCCGTCAGAGTAGCCACGATCTCCCCGAGTGAAGGGCAGGATTCCACCAGCTCCCAGATTCGTCCTCCCGTGAAGCCGAGATTATAATATTTTCCTGTGTTGATGCTCATCATGACCTTTTCCCCGTCCATGTCACTGACATAGACTTCCTCACCGTGAATGACACGGTCATGATCCTTCATCGAATGAGTAGCTGCCATAGCTGTTTTCCTCCTTACGAATGATATCAAGTACCTGGTCTACAACCTCGGACGCGGTAAAAGCCGAGCTATCCCTCAGTAGTCGCCAGCCCTCCACCTGCCGGGCCATCCGGGCTGCCGTTCCAAAATGCCATTCACCCAGACTCATTCGCGGAATGATCACCCTGCGATATGTATGAAGCAATAACGTATGCAAGCACTCCAGCATGTTCAAAGGTTGCTCCGTAACCGCCGCCAACTCCCCTTGACGTTGGAACTCGCGATTTGGAGACTCTACCACCAACTCGAATATACCTCCTAAGGGAAGCGGTGTGTTGTGGAAGTAGTCCACTCTCGGCACGGCATATTTATTCAGCTCACCTGTAAGCTTACGCAAGTGTCCATATTGGAGCATCGCAGGATTGCCGTCCATTAAAACAAGCCCGTGATTGCTTTTGTGTGCATGCCTATTACCCTGTAAAGCCTCCAGTTGGAGCAAGCTTTCCAGACCCAATTTTTGCTGCGGGTAAGCCGGATAAACTATGGTTTCGGAAGCCGTAGCTTGCATAGCAATAACATCATCACTGACCATCCTATAGCCTGCCTGCGTAAAAGCAGCAGCCAGCGTCGATTTACCTGCTCCGGATTCGCCCACGAAAGCATAGGCCCTGCCTCCGATCACTATCGCACTCCCGTGAATAGGCAGTATCCGTCTCTGCATCAGAAGGACACCCATACATGTGCCCAGCACATACAACCGCACCGTGTCCGGATCAGCGCCAGAGTAAGAACATACTTCAATTTCCCTGCCTCCCCTGACGGCGTAAATGGCTGTGTCCGGTATATGGAACATAAAGCATTCATCCTGCATCACAAAATTAGTCTGCTCCAGCTGATCGCTCCATGCCGTCAAATCAGCCTGACGAATGACCACATCCTCCACCGCTCCCGGCGCTGCGGGTATCAATTCAGGCAGGTACAGCTCGCTGGCAAGCTTGAGTCCAAAGGCTGTATACATCGTCAGGTTAACATGGGTACTCCTGTCATGCACGATAGGACTCACTCCCTCTGCCCTTTAAAAATCCCGTCTTTATTTCTTCGAGCGAAGCCTCCAAGCCCCAAGAAATAAAGACGGCTGTGTATTGAATAATTACCATTTTCTAGCTTGGATTATACAGATCGGCATCGTGGTCAGATACCCAGTCAATCTGTTTCCAGCCCTTACCTGCCATCGTCTGGTTAATATCCAGCACCTCTATGGTTGGCTCTTGCCATTCTTTTTTACTCATGTCATCACCTCCCCTCCAACGAGCGACGTATCTGTCTGACCGGATAGGCTGGATCAGTTAAATCTGCGTATAAAACGATACACAATCAGACTGTGCATTAGCAGCCGTAGGCTGGGATCAGACGCCTGCTCCGGTCGCGGTTGACGAAACTTCGCCATGGCCGTTTTAATGACATCAATATTCAGAAATTCGGCGGCATGTAAATCATGGCACAGCAGCTGAAGCTCCCCCATAAACGTCTCCCAGCAGGGGAGCATACGGTGCAGCCAATCCGCAGGCTGTACACCGCGTACACGCTGGTTCAACCGGACATCATCGGGCAAATAATCCAGCATGGCTCCGCGAATGAGAGCGCGATCCCGACCCTTTTGTACGTATTGCTCAAAGGGCACCGACAGGCAAAAGCGGATCACCCGACTGTCTCCGGTCGGATCACGTTCCCACAGTCCGTAACGCAGCGACAGTTTGGTCGCAACCAAACCATTTTTGTTCGCAATCGCCAAGTTCGTGAACTTCTCTTTTCTCGCCTGATCTGCATTCTTCATCCACCCGGTTCCACTCAAAGTCGGAATGTCCTCTACATTCATCCGTTTGGCAAACTCCGGGTGAATGAGGGAAGGAACCGGACTCCGATTACCGCCGCGTAACCAGGAACGAGAATCGAGCGAGGTCGCTTTTTTCAGCATCACGGGTAATAAATGCGATACTCGCCTTCCGGTTAGCTTGCTGTACTGCCACAATCCCTGAAAGGATTGCAGCCAGTGCATACGACGAAGCTGACGGGCATAATAGTCCAGCGCAGGCCCCCACGAAATGGTAAAATTCCCTCGCGCTCCGGTTAGCAGCACACCCACATTTTGTTCCTGTGCTTTTTCATAAAAGCCTCTGATCCAGAACGAGTTTTCAAAGTATTTATAGGGAGCTTCCATCAATTCCAGCCAGATATCAATTTCTGAAAATGGGCTTTTCCCTTCAAAATCCAGGTAATTTTCGTGAATATTGCCCACATATCGAGCCGTGGATTGGATATAAGCCCGTTCATTTGCCAGCAGTGTCGATGGTGTCCAATCCGTAAAATCCTGAACGGGCACATAGCTGTACGCATGAAGAGGCTTTTGCTGCAAACGCAGCGACGGTGCGGCAAAGCTGGCAACCGCACCGGAATCCAGACCGCCACTCAAGGCCGCTCCCACGCCACGATGCGTGCGCAATCTGGCATTCACCGCCTGTGAGAATACCTCGCGAAAAGCCTCCACGTACTCGCCGCCGGTTTTGAGCCGCAACGGCTCCACATCATCCAAAGAAGCATATTTATGGATGATTGACTTTCCCTCCTCCATGGTGAACCAATGGGCGGGCGGGAGCTGGTTTATATGCTTGTAGCCAGTCGTCCCAATATCGACGGATTCCTGCATGGCGCGGATCGACAGAAATTCCGCCAGCCACGGCTCATGCAATTCTTTTCGCAGGGAAGACAGCGTCAGAAGAGGGGCTACTACTGTACTGAATGCAAACCCTCGGTCATGTTGGTATGTATACAGCGTGCGGCTTCCTGCCATATCACGAGCGCCATATAATCTGTGCCGCCCGGCATCCCAAATGACAAAGGCAAAATCGCCTATCAGATAGCGGGCCGCGTCGAGCGCCCATTTGTCGTATGCCAGCAAAATCAACTCGCTGTCCGTGATGTCTTGCCGCCGTTCCTGTCCCACCCCCAGCCGTTCAAACAGCTCGGTACGATTGTCAATAATCGCATCCGCCGTGATTGCCAAATTCCGTTCCTCGTCATAGAAAGGGAGACGCTCATGGACGGATTCCGGTGTCACATGCTGCGCGTGGCAGCCCAAGAATATGGCCCCCTCACACCAGGCGCAAACGCGGTCGGCGGGATATTTTCGCAGAGCTTGCATCATTTTACCGCCTTCTTCGGTGCATACGGGCTCATGTCCGAAGCTGTATATTCCGGCAATCGCACTCACGTTTTCCCCCCTTTTTCTTTTTCCATACCCGATAACGCTACGGATGCCCAGCGACCCAGCTGACGGGCAAAGGGAATACGAGATCGGAGCCGTCTATCATTTACAACCTGTACAGCATCATTCTGTCGAGAATCTTGAAGTACAGGAAGCTGTCCTACTTTTATTATAAATCCCCTGTTATCCGAATCCTGCTTTTCCAGCATCCTGTAAGCGTCCTTCCACTCAAAGTGATTCCAGTTCCCTCATAGGGATGTGCTTGCGACTGGGGAAGATCATACAGGCTGAACAGAAACCACATTTCCTGCGTGGCGAACAGGCGGGTGTGGCTTTGCAAAATGGTAGTCACTAGCGAGCTTCCACTTCGGGGGACACTAAGCAGGAAAACCAGTCCCTCGCCTTGCTTATCAATCAAGGAAACTCCTCCCCTATCTCTGCTCAATACATTTAATAGATACATTACGTATTTTATTATAAATTTATGATACATATTGTATCTTGTCAATCCCTAAGACGGATAATTTCTGCACATGACGCTCATGTTAATCCATAACTACATCTACAGGTGCACCATTCCGTCTACTCCGTTTCCAAGTGCATTTTTTCGAGTTCAGCTTATAAGAGGTTAAAAGAAGGAGCGTAACACTATGGGACAAGCTGTTAAAGGCATCATTACCATCGAAGGTCTGGAAATTCCTATCACCAATCCGGATAAACCGCTGTGGCCCGAAGCTGGTATCACCAAAGCGCTGTATCTTCGCAAGCTTGCGGTGCTGGCCCCATTTCTGCTCAAATATAGCCACAACCGTTTGCTGACCGTCATCCGTTGGCCGCACGGCATTCACGGGGATTTTTTTTACCAGAAAAATGCCCCGCAGCCTCGGCCGGACTACATCGAAACCTTCCAGCATGACGGCATTGAATATATGGTGCTTGGTGCGCTACCGCAACTGCTATGGCTCGGCAATCAGGCGGCGCTGGAGTTTCACCCATCCCTGCATCAAGCGGGCAGCACGCTACCGTGTGAATGGATGATTGACCTTGATCCTTCTAGAGAAGTGGACCCACGCATTATGGAGGCGGCATCCATCGTCGGTGAAGTGCTGTCTTCGCTTGGTTTGGAATCTGTACCCAAAACGTCCGGGGCCACGGGTGTACAAATTATCGTCCCGATCCGCACAGGCATCACCTTCGACGAGCTTCGCAGCATCGGTCTGCTGGTGGGAAAGTTCGTGACCGAAAAGCACCCTCACCTGTTCACACTGGAACGGTTAAAAAAGGATCGGGGAACCGCTATCTATTTTGATTATTTGCAGCATTATCAAGGAAAAACCCTGGCCGCTCCCTATACCCCGCGGGCACGCCCCGGCGCTACGGTATCCACCCCACTGACATGGAACGAGGTACGAGAAGATGTATCACCGCTTAACTATCATTTGCTGAATATTGAGGAACGGCTAAATCAGATGGGCGACTTGATCGCCATGGTCCCTCCACAGCCCATTGAGGATGTTCTCAAGCATATGCGCGCCAAATAAAAAAGGGGACGAACTCCACAGCCGTAAAATCGGCCGAGGAATCGTCCCCTTGCGCTAGTGTATTCCTTTTTTCTTAAAGCGTCCGCCCTTCACATCATGAATGTTACCAATTGCCACAAAGGCTTGCGGGTCCCAATCCTCAACGATGTTCTTCAGCTTCGCTTCTTCCAGACGGGTGATGACGACGAAAATGACCTTCTTGCTTTCGCCTGTAAAGCCGCCCTCACCTTCCAGATAGGTTACGCCCCGTCCAAGACGGTCCGTCAGGGCATCCCCGATGTCGCGGTATTTTTCACTAATAATCCAGACCGATTTGGACTGATCCAGACCTTCGATGGTAATATCAATCATTTTCATCGCAATATAATAAGCAATCATGGAATACAGGGCATTCGGCCAACCGAATACAAAGCCTGCGCTGCCCAGAATGAAGATGTTAACAAAAAGTACGATCTCACCGACCGAAAAAGGAGTTTTTTCACTGACGAGAATAGCTACGATCTCTGTTCCATCCAGCGAGCCGCCGGACCGGATGACGAGACCTACCCCAACGCCGAGAATGACACCGCCAAAGATCGCGCCGAGCAGCGGTTCGCCAGGGGTCAACGCATTCACACTGTGAAGTAACGTGGTTCCGATGGACATCACGATAATGCCGAATAATGTGGATAAAGCGAAGGTTTTACCGATTTGCTTGTAACCGATAACCAAAAAGGGAAGGTTCAACAGGGTCAGGAAAATGCCGAGCGGGTAGCCAGTAATCTTGGAGGCCATAATGGAAATACCTGTGACCCCACCGTCGATAACGCCGTTAGGAACCAGGAATATTTCGAGGCCCACTGCCATAAGCGCCGCACCGAAAATAATCATGGCCGCACGCTGAAACAGGCGTTTTGCTTTGTTTTTAGGATTGGCTGGAATTTTGCTGATCTTGGTCAACTCTCCGGTCACATCTGTGATCTCAGACAGATTGTGGACTTCCTTGCTTACTACACTCATATATAAATCCCCCCGGTACAGTATGGTATTATTGGACCGAAAAAGGGGCTGCGATCCGCAGTCCCTTCTTCTTTACCGCGCTTGTGTTATATGAATACTATACCATAAAACTGTGATTTTGCGCAAAAAAGTTAGCAAAAAGCACATAAATCTCAATAAAGCGGGATTATATTGATAAAAACGGCGAAAACCGCCTTTAAAGGAGCGGAGAGAGCATACGAGCCAGAATTTCAGCTGTTTTCTGTGATCGTGGCCGTCTGCAGAACACCTTTAAATCAATGTGCGAGGAGTTGGACAGGTCCTCTTCAAAATCGGCTGAAAGGTGTTCCAGCGCTGACCGTGCAAAGAGTACAGCGGTCAACTCAAAATTATAGAAAAAGCTGCGCATGTCCATATTGGCGGTCCCGACCGAGCCGAGTAAATCATCCACAATGATGACTTTAGCGTGAATAAATCCTTTACGGTATTGATAGAACTCCACACCCGCCTCCAGCAGCTCTTGCACATAGGACAGGGACGCCAGATGTACCAGCTTAGAATCCGATTTGTATGGAATAATAATTCGCACATCTACGCCGCTGACCGCCGCCAGCTTAAGCGCTTCATAAATCCCCAAATCGGGAATAAAATACGGTGTGGTTATCCAAATCCGCTTCTTGGCAACCGCCAGCGCACCAAAGCACATTTCCTGAATCGTATCCCATACCTGATCGGGACCGCTGCTCAAAATCTGTACTTCCTCATCCCCTTCACAGGAATGCGGTGGAAATAAATTCTCATCCATCAGCCGTTCCCCAGAGGCCAGCTTCCAGTCGCTCAAAAAAGCATTTTGCAGAAAATAGACGCTATCTCCCTCAATCTGCAAATGCGTATCCCGCCAAAATCCCACCTTGGGGTATTTGCCGAGATAATCGTCGCCCACATTGATTCCTCCAACAAACCCGAGCAGTCCGTCCACCACTACGATTTTACGGTGGTTACGGTAGTTAATCCGGCGATCCAGCGTCGCGAAAAACGGGGGCAGAAAATAATGAAACTCTACACCTGCCTCACTACAGGCACGAATAAAAGAATAGGGCAGATTGTAGCTCCCCACGCCGTCCAACACGAATCGAACCTTCACACCCTCGCGCGCCTTGCGGATCATGACCTCCTGAAGCCGGGTACCGATGTCGTCCGCCCGGAATATGTAAAACTCTACATGGATATGATGCTGCGCCCGTTCCAGCGCTGTCAGCATCGCCTCGAAGGTTTCCTCCCCATTCGTTAGCACGCGTGTGCGATTGCAACCGGTCAACGGATTTTCCGACATACGGATGAGCTGGTTAAAGAGACGCTCTTGTTGCTTGAAATGAGGATTATGCATTTGTTCCACATTCTCAATCACCCTCGATTGCGACCATAGGCGCTCGCGGAATTCACGAAACAGCTGTGATCCCCCTTTTCGCACCATTTTGCGCTTCTTATAATCCTGAGCAACAAAGTAGTACACGACAAAGCCGATCAGCGGGAAGCAGAACAAAATAAATAGCCAGGCTACCGCCTTGGACGGCTTGCGAAATTCAAAGAGCAGGATCGTCCCGGTCTGAAAAATAAAAACAATTAAAACCAACAGCAACCACAGCATGTTTAAGCCTCCTTATACATCTACGTTTTATACCAAGCTCCAATATTTTTGACATGTTTGCCCCTAAATCTGAATAGATAGTAACCAAGCACTATAGGATAGGAGCGATGTCCAGAAAGGAGCGATTATGAAAAAAGGAAGCCTAAATCGCCGGATGACCTTGCTCGTCATTCGAGATGCACAGCAACCGCCCAAGCAGCTACAATGTTCTACAGCCGCTGTCATTCTCGTCCCGACCCTTGTGATCGCGTCCATCTCTACACTCGTGATCGGGCTGCAAATCCGTTCTTCCCATATGATCTCCCAAATGGAAACGAATCTTGCTGTCCAGAGCTTGCAGATGGAGGTTACGGTAGCAGACAAGGATGCGGCAATCGGGCGACTGCGCCGCGAAGTCATGGAGCTGACGAATCAGGCCACCAGTATTCGCGAACGCCTCCAGCGTGTAACGGAGCTGGAGCAGCAAATGCAACAATTTATCCGTAAATACGGAAAATCCTCTGCCACCAGTAGCAGCAAAGCAGCCGTGACCCCACTCTCCTGGGATGCCTCTGGCTATACCGGGGGCGAATTGATTACAGTACATGAAAATACAGCCATGCTTACTCGTCAAGCCATGGATGATTTTCAGGAAATCGAATCCCTGCTGGACACGGTAGAGCGCACGGTTCCCCGCTCTATTCAGCAGGCGAACGCCATACAGCAGAACCTTGAGCAGAAGCAAGCCGCACAGTTGCTCCAGACCCGCAGACTGGCACTTGCCGAGCAAGGCAAGCCTTCAGCGTGGCCTGTCAGCTCACGTCAGTTGACCTCCAGCTTCGGCTATCGCAGTGATCCGTTTACGGGCAAATCGGCTTTCCATTCGGGCATGGATATTGCCGGACAAACGGGTGATTCCGTTTATGCGGCAGGAGCGGGCACCGTGCTGGAGGCTGCCTCCAGCGGGGCACGGGGCAAGTGTATTATCATCCAGCATCCTGATGGATTCCAGTCCTGGTATATGCACCTGAGCGGTATGCAGGTGACTCCGGGGGAACGAGTCCGTAAAGGACAGACCATCGGCCTTCTGGGAAGTACGGGAAGAAGCACGGGGCCTCATCTTCATTTTCAAATTGTCAAGCATAGTCAGCCTGTCGATCCATTACTGTATGTACAATAAAGGATTGGAGGAAAACAACATGTTCAAGGACTCCAAAAAAAAGCTGGCCGCTCCTACGACCGATACGCTGTTGGCTAACGGCACCAGCTTTGAAGGTACAATTGAGGCTGAGGCCAATATTCGGATTGATGGCCATTTTCAGGGCGATATCCGCAGTACTCGCGCCGTCGTGATCGGGGAATCTGCTGTTGTGCGTTCGGATATCATCGCACAAGACGTCATCCTGGCCGGCAAGGTATTCGGCAGCATCACCACAGAGGGACGGCTGACGATCACGCCTACGGGCGAACTGTACGGCAAAGTAGTCGCCGCCGCGCTGGTCATCTCCGAAGGCGGCTTACTGGACGGTACGAGTCAGATGATCCGCACGAAAGACGCGGAATCGTCTGCATCAACTGACGTTTCTGATCTTAAAACACAATCAGAGACGGGATAATTCCATTTACTCCATCCTATCACTGCTATCTACCTCTTTAAACGCAAACGGTCCCTATTGATTGATTTTTGCTGAAAACAGGCTGCAATATACCCCGGCACGCAGAATCTGTCGTGGTCATTGTATAGTTACAGCGCCCAACAGCGCAAAAAGGACGTGCAAATGGGTAGCCATTTAACACGTCCTCTTTGTTGCTTTTAGTATATTGTAAAATCCTCATGTTATAAAAATCAGATCAAAGCAGAATGCTTGGGTTTAGGTTGAAACATCACGTTTTACAAAAACCACCCAGGCAATCGCGATAAAAACTACATAATAGATGGCCAACACGGTGAGCGAAAAGGTCAAATCGGAGCTTACTGTACCCGGCGGCATATCGAGATATTTTTTCAGGTCCATATGCGTAAACAGCACGTATTTGGTCCATTCATAACGATCTGTACTAAACAAACCGATGGAATTATAGATTGTTTTGGTGAACATCATGAACAGAGACAGGCCGATCGCCAAGGCGCTGGAACGAAAAACAGCGGACAGCATAAAAGCAAAGGCCATGGTCACGAATAAAGCAATATAACTGTACAAGAAATTCAGCGTTACATAAGATATCGGATCACTGAACGGTGGAATCGAACCAGCTGGCGCAGCTTTGGATAACATCAACCAAGAGGACAGCGTAACCATCGCAACTAAAATGAACGTTCCGAGCAGACTGAACAGAATGACCGATATATATTTGGACAACAGAATTTTGCTACGAGTCCAAGGTCGGATAAGCAAAAGCTTAATCGTTCCCCATGTAAATTCACCCGCCACTGAATCAGCCGCTACAATGACCGTAAACGTCGTGTTGAGAAAAAATGTAAACATCACTGTCAACACGATACCATCCCACACGCTGACCTGATCGGAAACCAGAGCAATCAGCATCGGAATCACAGCCGTAATGACCGCCAGCATTCCTAGCATAATCCACGTCCGTACGCGCAAATAAATTTTAAGATTTTCGTTATGTACCAGCTTGAAGAAGTCAGTCAATGAACCCGCCTCCCGTCACTTCCAAGAATTGATCTTCCAACGTACGGGCCACCGGGCGAATCGCATATACCTTGACTCCGTTTGCAGCCAGAAGGCTGTTCATCTCTGCTATTTGCTCTCGCTCCAGATGCAGCAGCAGTTGGTTGCCTTCGACGCGCCCTGCACCGGCAAGCGCATAGGCTTGCTGGGCATCATTCACTTCAAAAGCAATTTCCGCCGTCTGGGCTTCTTCACCTGTGCTCTTCAGCTGCTTGATGTCAATCAGCCGTCCGCTTTGGATAATGGCGACACGGTCGCACATCAGCTCCATTTCAGACAACAAATGACTCGATACGAATACTGTAATTCCCTCGCTCCGGCTCAACTGTCGCAAATAATCCCGCAGTTCGCGGATACCCTGCGGATCCAGACCGTTGGTCGGCTCGTCCAGCACGAGCAGCTTCGGCCGATGCAAGATCGCCTGTGCTACCCCGAGTCTCTGCCGCATTCCGAGCGAGTAGGTTTTGACTTTATCGTGAATCCGGTTTCCGAGTCCTACCAGGCGTATCGCTTCATCTATGCGCTCCTTCGTCACCCCCGGTGACATTCTCGCAAAATGCTGCAAATTTTGATAGCCGGTCAGAAACTTGTACATTTCCGGGTTCTCCACAATCGCACCGACGTGGGAAACCGCCTTTTCAAAATCGGTTTTGATGCTGTCTCCACAAATATGGATATCGCCCTTGCTGATCGAAATTAGGCCAACTATCATACGGATGGTGGTTGTTTTTCCCGCACCGTTCGGTCCGAGGAATCCAAATACCTGCCCCGCTGGAACCTCCAGCGTCAGATCATCCACAATCGCTTTTGAGGAAATGATTTTACTCACACCCTCCATACGTATGACGGGAAGCTGTCCTGTCGCTTGCTGCATGCTATGAAACTCCTTCCATCCGGAGTGAAGCTCTATTCTATTTTTCTGTTCATTTCCGGTTTTGGAAGTATTGTACCATATTTAACCTGTTAGAAACACCGCGTCCTATCTATTCCTTATCCTTGTATATCCAGAGCACCCGCCACTCTTCACTTTCCTGCGTCACATAACAAGGCTGTACGATATCAAAATGACCAAACCGGGTCTTATAATGCTGGGTAACCGTAATACGGTAAACCTTCCCCAGCTCGTCTCCACTCTGCTCTGTGCGAATATCATATTCAGCCTGCGGCTCTCCCAGCTCGAATGTGAATGTATCTGTCCCCATATCCTGCATAAACACATGCGCACGCTGCTGCACATACGTGGATTTTTCGAATTTCTTCTTCATTTGCGAATGAAAAAGCTCCCAGGAGCCTCCAAAATTACCTGACTGCTCCATCGTATAGAACTCATTCAGCGCTTCAACCGCCTGATCGCCCTCACCCGTAGACGTCACCCCACGCAGACCCAGCCACAGCAACCATAACAGCCCACATATCAATGCAAAATACAGCAGCTTGCGGACGAACGCGGAAGCCGCTCTTCTTCTGAACAGCACAAATCGCTCCTCCCCTCAGTTGCACCTTCTACTGGATACTACAGATGTATGTGGGACAAGCCTAAGGTGATATGGCTGTGGTGAGCAAATGCTTCTCCATCAGTCCACGGATACGCTGGCGTTCCTGATCATCCACGATGTAATAATACACTCCGTTAATTTTGGTTCCATGGCCCCTCAACTCAACCATATCCGTCTGCCGTAGAGACGGGCCGATCCGGGTCAGAAAGGTCGTCATATCGTCAAAGGTCATATCCGTGCGGATCTGCTCCCCCGCTGCCTGCAATATCGGTTTTACCTTTAACAGTCCTTCCTTGCTGATCCCCTGTGCGACAATTTGCTTGAGCAGCTCCCGCTGACGGGCATTTCTTCCGAGGTCCCCGCGCGGATCATCAAAACGCATCCGGGCATTGGCCAACGCCTCAGTCCCGTTCAGCTTCAAGCTGCCCTGTGTAAAATGATGTCCTTCATATTGAAGATCGAGCGGATTGTTAACCGCGACTCCCCCCAAAAGATCTACCATTTTCGCAAACCCTTCCATGTTCATTTGCACATAGTAATCCATCGGATGATTCAAGAAATGCTCTACCGAACGAATCGACATGTCCACCCCGCCAAAGGCAAAGGTATGATTGATTTTGTCCTCACGTCCCCTGCCGATCAGCTCCGTTCGCGTATCGCGCGGAATGTTGAACATCAATACAGAGCCTTCGGCGGGATTAGCGGACAGGACGATCATCGTATCCGAACGCCCTCGATCATGGGGACGCTGGTCCACCCCCAACACAAGCACGGTGAACGGCTTGAATTGGGATATGGCCGCCGGATTGGGCATACCCGAACCGTTGCCTATAACTGCCGGGCGTCCCGCTCCGCCTGTTGCAAGGGTAGAAATCGCGGCGGGCTGCACGATACTGCGTGGATGGTACATGGCATTTGCCGCCGTTTGAACCGAATGATATACATAAGCGGTGTAAGCACCAGCACCTACCATCAATAATGCAGCGGCCCCTAATGTCATTTTCAGCCATCGTTTCATACAGAGCCTCCCCTTTACGGGTTCATTACAGACCGTTGACGAACCATATCCATATTGTTCATCTGCGGCCTGCCGACAGAATAGTATGCAAAGGCGGACTGTCTGATCTGCTCCTCACGGTACACATTGCGTCCGTCGATCATAATGGGATACTTCATAAGCTCGTTTAGCTCATCTAGCCCCACCTCACCAAATTCCTCCCACTCTGTCAGCAGACACAGCGCGTCGCATCCTTCTGCCGCTTCTCGTGCGCTATCCGCCCACGTTATTTCCGAGCTGTCCAGCATTCTGCGGAAGTTGGCGGTGGCGACTGGGTCATATGCACGTATTTGCGCCCCCGCTTCCAGAAGCGACTGCATAATATCCAGCGCTGGAGCATCTCTTACATCATCTGTATTTGGCTTGAACGCCAGCCCCCATATGCCTATCGTGGCTCCTTCCAGATCACCCAGCGCTTCTTCCAGCTTGCGTAGCACATTAAAGCGCTGCCCCTGATTCACTTCCACCACCGATTTCAGCAGCTTGAATTCATAATCCACATTGCCCGCAATCTGGATTAGCGCCTGTGTATCCTTAGGAAAACAAGATCCGCCATAGCCGATGCCTGCGGACAAAAAAGAAGAACCGATCCGCTGATCCAGCCCCATGCCGTGTGCCACGCGCGTAACGTCTGCACCCACTTTTTCACAGATATTTGCAATCTCATTAATAAACGAAATTTTAGTCGCCAAAAAAGCGTTCGACGCGTACTTGATCATCTCCGCTGAACGGATATCTGTGGTCAAAATATTTGTCGTCAGCGGCTCATGCAGCTTACATAGCACAGCGGCGACATGAGGGTCGGATGCCCCGATCACGATACGGTCCGGCTGGAGCGTATCTGCTACCGCCGAGCCTTCACGTAAAAATTCAGGAACCGAAGCCACGCCAAAAGAGTAGCTTGTGCGGCTCGCGATCAGGCTGTGAATACGATCATTGGTCCCGACAGGCACCGTGCTTTTGGTGACAATCACTTTGTAGCCGTTCATGGCGTCTGCCACCTCGCGTGCGGCTCCCTCAATATAGGACAGGTTCGCTTCCCCGCCCGGTAACGAAGGCGTTCCGACCGCCAAAATAACAATTTCCGCTCCCTCTACCGCAGATGCAGTATCTGTTGTAAAGGTCAGCCGACCTTGCTCGACATTATCCTGGATCAAGCCTTTTAAGCCCGGCTCATAAATCGGTACTTTTCCTTCATGAAGCTGGCTAATTTTGTCCTCATTCTGGTCAACACAGACGACCGTATTCCCGAGCGCGGCAAAACAGACTCCCGATACCAGTCCAACATACCCTGCACCAATTACACATAGCTTCAAAGCGGCTCCCCCTTTTACATACTGTCTCGCTGAATTACGCTTTTACCAGCTTCACTTCTCTATGCCTCTCCCTGCATGCCGATTATGATGGAGCGTAAGCCGTTTGTTCCGCCGATAGGATTTGAGAAATCGGTATACATACACCGGATTGTTATAGGCGTATCTCTTCCATAACCGTTTTGGCTCACTAATCAGGCGGTACAGCCATTCCAGCCCCAGCCTTTGTATCATTAGCGGCGGTCTGCGAACCTTTCCGGTGATATAATCAAAGGCCGCTCCTACACCAATCATCACGCCACGGATGCGGTCTTTGTTACGATACATCCATATTTCCTGCTTCGGGCAGCCCAAGCTGACAAAGATGATATGCGCGCCTGACGCATTGATGTCATGAACAATCTGCTCCTCCTCAGCGGGCCGAAGCTCCCGAAATGGCGGTGAAAACCCACCTGCAATTCGGATTCCTGGGTAGTCCTGCTTCATTCTTTCCTTCAGGCTGTCCAGCGCATCCGGCGTGCTGCCGTAAAAATAGATACTTAATCCTGTCTGCGGCGCGCGTTCGCACAGCTTGAGCATCAGACTGGGGCCGTCCACCCGGTCCTGATGCTCAAATCCATACAGCTTGAGCGCCCATACCAGCGGCATACCATCCGGGGTACACAAATCTGCACGCGCAAGTGCTTCATGGAACTCGGATTGATTTCCGGCTGTAACAATAGAATGCGTGTTGCAGATACATACATAGCTGTCCTTGCGTCCGACTGCCCATTGCTCCACCGTGTGTACGGTTTCCTGAAACGTAAGCGCCGCAATATCTGCGTCTGCAATCCTTCCGACTCTATACTGGGGCAGCTGCTTCATAATCACGCTCCTCTATCGCCTCGCTGTATATGGCCATCAGCTGCTCGTAATTCACTTCTTCCGTGTAGCGTGCAGCATATATTTCCGATACCTTCTGTCTCATAGCTGGATATTTTTCATAGGCTGTCGCACGACGGATTACGGCACTGATATGTTCCATATCATCCTGTTGAAAATGGAACCCGGTTACTCCATCCTCCACCACTTCCTCCAGCGCCCCGAGCCGACTGCACAACACCGGGGTTCCCACGGAATAGGACTCTACGATGGTCATGGGAAAGCCTTCATACCAAATGGAAGGAACCATGACATACATGGCCCGGCTCATGCAATCCAGCACCGTGTCTCCATCCTGCTTGCCGAGAAAACGGATGTCCTCCTGCGGATACGCGGCAGCCAGTTCAGCCTTTTCCGGGCCATCCCCGATGATGACCAGTCTCAAGTCGCCCCGATCTTCCACCTGTGTCCAGGCTTTCAGCAGATTACGCACCCCTTTTTCAGCCGAGATCCGCCCCACAAACAGCAAGTAACGATCATCCGGGTCATACACGGCTTTCACCTCTTTACGTTGGATGAAATTTGGCTTCACTGAGATACGATCCGGTGGAATGCCACTTTCAGCAAATTTCTCCCGCGCAAACTCGGTTAGCGCAATATAGCGACTTACTTTGTGCTGCCATGTGCCGATCAGATCGTTAAACTTGATCATCGCCGCCACTGGAATCGTCTGTAGCGGTGAGCCCCGGTAACACCCGTGGCGAATGGAATGCAGCAAGGTGCCATGCAGGCATTTTTCACAAACCTCATTCCCTCGCATAAAGGTCGCCGCCGGACAAATCAGCCTGTAGTTATGCAGCGTCTGGACGACCGGAATCCCCAGCCGTTCACAGGCATGATAGACGGAAGGAGAAATAACCGGAAAAAAGTTATGCACATGCACCACATCCGGCTTCACCCGCAGAAGCAGCTTTTTGATTCTTTTGAACTCCGGCAGGGACCAAGCCGCCTCCACCGCCAGCTTTGCCATGTTAGCCAGCCCTTTGCTTTGGATACTGTCGTTATGCACATAATAGTGTTCTGTCTCTATCCCTCTGGAGTGCAGCATAGCCAATTCCTGCTCGACAACCTTGTCTTCTCCCCCGCTTTGCTGATAAAAGTTGTGGATGACCAGCACCTTGCCCACCGTTTTTTGGTTATATTCACGTCGATGGACATGACTTGCTGTATCCGATGATGGTGATGATAGGTCGGACTGAGGGGCCTCTTTTTGAACATGATGATGATCTAGGTTTGAAGCCTGTAGATGTACTGGAGACCCCGACTGTATGTTGATCTGTTTGCTCACGTGGCGGTCCCTCGTTCCTGCGTAGATTGCATGGGGTGGTGCATGAGCTGCATCGGTTGTATCCGTGAGTGGCTTAGCATTTCCTCCGCAATACGATCCCACGACATACGCTCAACTGTAAGAAACGCCTGCTCCGCCATACTTTGTCTCAGCTCAGCATTGTCCAACAATTCAGAGACTCGACTCACCCATTCCTCCTCCGAAAAACTGCTCAGGATCACTCCGTTCACCCCGTCCTCGATCAAGGTAACCGAGCCGCCATTTACCGAAGAGATAATCGGGACGCGAAACAGCATACTTTCCAGCAGCACCATACCGAAAATATCGTAATGAGTCGGAAACAGCATCGCATCCGCTGCTCCGTAAACCTGCCATAGATGCCGCTGCTCCACTCTTGTAAAATGCAAAATACTGTCCGTCAGCCCAAGCTCACGGGCATAGGCCCAATAGCGATCCGTATCCGCCTTACGTCCATCCCCGACCATTAACAAAAGGCAACTGGGATGCTTTTGAAGTACCTTTTTGAACACGCCTAGCATAAAACGTATATTTCTCCGCTCCTCCAGCACGCCGACATACAGTAGCACCGGACGACCCCCAAGCCGCCTCAGCTCATCCGTGACCTCAGGATTTTTCTCCCGGCCTTCGCTTGCGTCGTTGCCCCGGTTGCCGCTGTTGTCATTGTTGAACGTTCCCTCCACCTTGCTGCGGTCCAGTCCGACTCCAAGGGTGACGACGTTGTGAAAGCCTTTATCCTCCAGATAGCGCTTGGCAAGATCGGATTTGACAAAGGTACAGCGTTGAGACTTTGTCACCTTCGGCAGTAGCAGGGTATCGTACAATCTTCGGATCAGCGCGTGTGTATCATCGCGGTACGGGCCGTGATACAGCACCAGCTTTTCCGGACATTTGCGAGAAAGCAGATAAGTCATGATCTGGTTGTATTCTGTGGAAATGACCCAATCATAAGCAGCCAAAAACGAATCCTCAAGGACATCCCTGTAGATGCTGTTGCTCAGGAACTTCAATCCGTGGAGCCAGATGATGCGCAATGTGCAGCCTTCGTGACGGTATACCTGCTCCAGATGGGTTTCCTTGTGGTCGTTGTAGTAGACAATGTCGCAATCGAAGCCTTTCCGAACGAGTGCCTTGCCCAAGCCGACTTCCTGCAAATTGTATGAGTCCCCGTTCACCTTGCTAGCAAAATTGCGAAGATACAATATTTTTTGAATCATCATTAGGCTCCTGCCATTTCATATTGGGTGAGTTATGGCGGGCGGAGGGTTTAGAGACCGCTGCGCGTTCCATTTGATCTTCCGATCGCTGTTGCCACTGAATTTTTGGATTAATATAAAACCTAATAAGGTTAAAATTCAGTGGCAAAGGCGAACGCTAGCGCTTCTTCAGATTCAAATGGACCGCTTCGCTGCTGACCGCCGTTTCCATAAAGTCACCCTAATTTTAAAAAAGAGAACTCAGGGCATGAAGTGCCCCGCTGCGCGGGTTACGCGGGCGGATGCACGCAGCCGTAGACTACGCTGGGATGCGTGTCCGAGAGAAGTTCACGGCGATAGGCGAAGCTATCGCCGGGCGGGCTCTACCTTCCCCCACCCTATGGGCTGGGGGAAATTCCTTTTGGCGGCGGCGGGAAGTAGCGGAGGATAGGATTTGAATCTGTAGAAGCGAAGCGTTCGCCTTTGACGTGGGATTCCGCCCCCTATAGGGGCTTATTCAATCAGGGAATCCCGCGTCAACAGCGATCGGAGGATCAAATCCGTCCCGAAGCGGCCTCCCCCCTCCAAACCGAATGCTCCCCCTGCCTCTGCTTTTCTTCCATCATCTGCATATTAAAATGATCTGCTCCTTTAAGCTGGGCAGCCGCCATATCCGCCACCAAGGTCACGCTCGACTCCATCGGGACAAAGCGGTATTTATAAGCCGTAAGCCGATGGTCCGTTTCGTGAAATAAAATATCCTGCGCGTAGTTGCCCCAACGATCCTTGGGCATCAAGTCAATCGTCATGCCGGCATGTGCGGAGGGCAGCAGCATATTGGAGCCGTGAATGCCGATCACCAATCGGCTGGCTGCATACACCTCGCATACCAGCAGCTCACTTTCCCGGTCGAAGCGTGCGACACGTTCGTCCGTAATCCATGCCGGGAAGCTCCCAGTGCGACCCAATCCGGCAACCGTAAAACGGTAATCCGGAAAGGATTCCTGCAACCTGCGAAACAACCGGATGATTTTGCGACGCTGATGATAAATCAGCGGTTTAAGCCAACGCTTGAGCTGCGGAAATTTCTGTACCGCTCGTGCGATATGATGGCTGCCGCTCCACAAGCGGTCTTCCCTCCATACGAAGGTAATGCGCGGCTCCGACTCACGGCCATCCTCATAACGCGGGACACCCGTAAACTGCTCAATATCGAACTGACTAGGGTGTGAATACGCCGGACTGACATAGACCTCATCAAAGCGTACCAGTTCCTCTATCATTCGATGATGCAGCACCGGATAAAAGTTGCGGGCCTTGCTGAATGGCACATCGACTGTCCAGATTTCAGCCACACCTGCGGGAACCATCCACTCCAGCGATTTTTGCACAATAACGACGATGCCCAGCTCCGGCAATTGTTTGTATTCCCGCTGCACATTCAGCAGCTTAAGCAAAGCGTGACCATACAAATAATCAATCGTATTGACGATGATGATGCGCTTAAAGGGTTTCATTTTATGCACAGTCATGCCAACTGCCAAATCATAGGAAGGACTGAGCAACGCTTGCCGCAAGGGCTCTCCGAGCCATTTTATCGATTTCGCATCTCCGGTTAGTGTATAGTTAGGCATTTCTACCCGATAGGGTGAATACGTGGCATGCCCGACCCGCATATCCTCGATATATTCACGTCCACAGCCCTCACACCAAGTGCTGACACATACATGAATTCCCTGCCACAGCACCTCTCCGCCCCGTACCTTACCTCCACAATGCGGACATTGTCCCTCATGCTGAACAAACGGTTTAATGGGTATCATGATTGTTCTCTCCAACTTTCGGTACTGTAATATGAACACGCCAGAAGGTCAGGATCGACTTCATCATCCAGCTCAAATTGGCTTTGACTTCCTTAAACAGCAAATCTAATAAAAATACAGATATCGTAAAAGACAAGATGGTCGCCACCAGCGAGCCTCGAACACCAAATAACGGGATAAGCGCATAATTTAAAGCCACATTCGTCACTGCACCTACGATTGAGGTCAACAGCGTATATTTAAACAAATTTTCATTCGTGATAAACAAGCTTTTAGCAACACTGAAATTAGTAAAAAACAGACGAATCGCAAACAGCGACAGCAACGAGCCTGCCTCGGTAAATTCCCGCCCATACAGCACGACCACCACCCATTGGGACAGAAAAAATAACGGTATTGAGGTCACCAGAAAGCAAATAAACATTAGCCGATATACGTTGGACAACGTCTGTCTGTATTCATCGCTCCCTTTCATCTTGGAACGGGTCACCACTGGGGCATATGCTGTGGTAAGAACGACCGGAATGAAGCCCAGCACTTCAATAAGACGGAGCGCAACAGAATATTGCCCCACCGCCGCATCCCCCAGCATCTCGCCGATAATGACCTGATCAATCCGTGCCTGTACATATACAGCGGAGGATGACAAAATAAGCGGCCAGCTGTGATTCATGATTCGTCGTGCTGTGGTTAGGCTGAACGTCCACTTGTGCATACGCCGTCCTTCCTTACGGAAGAAATACAGCAGAATCAGACTTCCGAGCAGAAACTCGCCATGAGCGCACAGCGCCACCACCCAGATGGGGACACCGGACAGCAATAAAATGATTTTAATGGTGGAGCTGAGGACAAAGGCTGTGTTCTTGGCAATGACGGTGTATTTGGACAACATTTGCGCCCGGAACCAGTAGTCGATGATATCAAACAACTGAAACACTGAGGCCATTGCCAGGATCAGATTGATCAATCGTACGGAACTATCCTCCGGTCTAAGCAGCGAAATGAAGGAGCATGACAAGACAATGGCTACCAAAGTACCCGCCAGCTTCAGCAGAATCGCCGTACCCAATAACTCCTGCTCATCCTTGGGGTCCTTGACGAGATCGCGCACCAATATGGAATCAAAGCCAAGCGTCGTGAAAATCAGAAACATTCCGAAAAAAGATTCCGCATAATTCCACTTCCCCAGTTCCTCCGGTCCGAGCACTCTCGCCATGATAATGCTGACCGCCAGACCAAACACCATGCGGATCATTTTGTCGCCGAATAGCCAAGACGTATTCACCAGCAGACTTCTGCGCGATTTGGCGTGATTTTTGACTAATGTCATAAGCTCTACTCCATCTTGAAAAATGACCTTTCGCACGGCTCCATAGCATGCTGTTCTGCCGATGCGACTACAATAATGTACAGCGAAGAGACCTCCCGGCAAGCGGGTGGCCCCTCCATGTCTTATACGACGACGGAAGCTTCGACCGCAGCCTGCCTTTTTACCCGCTCCAAGTCTGTGTCCACCATCATATGAATGAGCTGTTCGAAGCCTACTTCTACTTGCCAGTCCAGCTTTTCCTTCGCCTTGGCGCAATCGCCGAGCAGTAAATCCACCTCTGCCGGACGGACGAACTGAGGATCAATGACGACATAATCCTCATAGTTCAGACCTACATGGGAAAAGGCGATTTGCAGCAGTTCGCGGACGGAATGCATTTCTCCCGTAGAAATGACGTAATCATCCGGTTGATCCTGCTGGAGCATCATCCACATCGCCTTCACGTAATCCCCCGCAAAACCCCAATCCCGCAGCGAATCCAGATTCCCCATGCGCAGCTCCTGCTGCAAACCCAGCTTGATACGGGCTACAGCGTCCGTCACTTTGCGTGTTACAAACTCCAGCCCACGGCGGGGCGATTCATGATTGAACAAAATGCCGGAGCATGCAAACATATCAAAGCTCTCACGGTAGTTCACCGTGATCCAATGACCATACACTTTGGCGACACCGTAAGGGCTGCGCGGGTAAAATGGGGTCGTTTCTGTCTGTGGCGTCTCCAACACCTTGCCGAACATCTCACTACTCGACGCCTGATAAAAGCGCGTGTTCGGCTTGGCAATCCGAACCGCCTCCAGCATATTGGTGACGGATAGCGCTGTAATCTGCCCAGTAGCCAAGGGCTGCGGCCATGAGGCCGCGACGAAGGATTGGGCAGCCAGGTTATAGACCTCATCCGGGTCAGACTGACGCACGGCTTCGATGAGCGAGGCCAGATCGGTCATATCGCCGGAAAGCCAATGAATGTCATTCTGGATATGTGCCACATTTTCAAAGTTCGGCGTACTGGTGCGTCTGCGTACCCCGTACACCTCATAATCTTTGGACAGCAGCAACTCGGCCAGATAAGATCCGTCCTGTCCAGTAATCCCTGTGATCAGCGCTTTTTTCATTCCTATTCCCCCACCGTTTTTTATTGTTCAACCAGATCCAGACCTTGAAATGCCTGATACACAGACGTTAATCCCTCTTCCAGTGAAATGCGCGCCGACCAGCCCAGCCCGGAAATTCGGGACACATCCACCAGCTTGCGCGGTGTGCCATCGGGAGCGGACGTATTAAAGGTAATTTCCCCCTCATAACCGACGACTTCCTTCACCCGTTCAGCCAGCTCCCGGATGGAAATATCCTCCCCAACGCCGATGTTCACAATCTCATTTCCCTCATAGCTATTCATCAGGAACAGACAGGCTTCCGCCAAATCATCCGAATGAAGAAATTCACGACGTGGTGTGCCGGAGCCCCATACTTCGACTGTCGGGGACTGATTCAGCTTGGCTTCGTGAAACTTGCGGATGAGCGCAGGCAGCACATGAGAGGTCTGGAGATCAAAATTATCGCCTGGACCGTACAAATTCGTAGGCATCACCGAAATATAACGGGTTCCATATTGACGGTTGTAGGACTGGCACATTTTAATCCCGGCGATTTTAGCGATAGCATAGGCTTCATTCGTAGGCTCCAGCTCACCTGTAAGCAGATATTCCTCCCGCAATGGCTGTGGGGCAAATTTGGGATAAATACAGGTGGACCCAAGGAATAGCAGCTTGCTTATATTCGCCCGGTATGCCGCGTCTATCACATTCGTCTGGATGAGCAGGTTGTCACGGATAAAATCGGCCGGGTAATCGTTGTTCGCCAGAATCCCACCAACCTTGGCTGCTGCCAAAAATACATAGTCCACCGACTCAGTTTCGAAAAAGCGGTCTACAGCCTCCTTGTTGCGCAGATCCAGCTCGCTGCTTGTGCGGGTGATCAGGTTACGGTAGCCTTCTTTGCTCAACGCCCGAACAATGGCGGAACCCACCAGTCCGTTGTGTCCTGCTACATATATGTTGGAATGAAGATCCATGCTTTCCCCTACCCTTCCTGTTGGAGTGAATTTAATATGCATCGTTGGAGCCCAATAGCACCCGGAACGTTTTCAGCATGATGATAATATCCGTGCGTAAACTGCGTCTGGATATGTACTCCAGATCCAGCTCTACCATCTGGTTAAAGCTCAGATGATTACGACCGCTGACCTGCCATAGGCCGGTGCAGCCTGGCGTAACCGTCAGACGCAGCTTATCCCTAACCGTATAATCATCGACTTCTCTGGGCAGCGGGGGTCTGGGCCCTACCAGACTCATCTGCCCACGTAGTACATTCAGCAGTTGCGGCAGCTCATCAATGCTCGTTCTGCGGAGGAGGCGCCCAATACGGGTGATGCGTGGATCATCCCGCATTTTGAACATCGCACCTTCGATTTCATTTTCCAACAGCAGCGTGGACAATCTGTCCTCGGCATCGGACACCATGGAGCGAAATTTGATCATGCGAAACGGCCGTTCATTTTTACCAATACGAACTTGATAAAATAAAGCGCTTCCTCTCGGGTCTTCCAGCTTAATCAGCAAAATCACGAGCAGAAATACCGGGCACAGCACGATTAAACCAATGAACGACAGCACGATGTCCATACTTCGCTTCACGAACGGATATACGCTCAATCCTTGCCGGCGTTCAAGCCCATGAGCGGCCGAATACACTTCCACTGATGTACTCAAAGCTTCAGCCTCGTTCGAGTGGGAAGAAGACACTGCTCATCACCTCAGCTTCCGATTGATAAGTATTATTTATTCATTGTTAAGAGAATTTTTTTAACTCCCATTTCCCTCCTTTCTGTTCATGTCAGGTTGCGTTCCTCCATGCCGCGCTCCGCACGAGTATCCGACCGTTTCACGTTGTTGAGCACCACGCCCAAAATACGTGCCTTTACTCTTTCCAAATTGGCTTTCGCTTTCTTGACGAGATCCTTTTTGACCTTCCCTGCCTGCACCACCAAAATCACTCCGTCACACATGGCGCTTATAATGAGGCCATCTGGAAAGGACAACAATGGCGGCGTATCCATTAAAATCACATCATAATGCTCCTTCAGCTCAGACATTAGAGCGTTCATTCTGCGGGAGCTGAGCATCTCGGACGGATTCGGCGGAGTCGGTCCGGCTGTAATGGCATACAGATGATCGATCCCTGTTTCCTGAACCACTTCCTGCCATGGCTGCTGGTTGGCAAGGACACGTGTCAGACCCGTATGATTACGCAAGCCGAACATGTGGTGCAAGGAAGAGCGGCGCAAATCCATGTCCATAACCAGCACCTTCTTCCCCTCTTGCGCATACGTTACAGCCAAATTGCTAATCGTGACCGTCCTACCTTCACCCGCCTGAGCTGATGCTACCATCATAACCTCAATCGGCTCATCTATAGAAGAAAACTGGATGTTCGTGCGAAGCATACGGTACTCCTCCGAGACAGGAGATTGGGCATGCAGGGATGTGACGAGCTGGTTATTGATTAGTCGCGGCATATTGGCCTTCACCTACCTGTTTGGGAGTTGTAGCTGAACCGTCGGAGCGTTTGTCTTCTTTTTTCATTTTCGTAATCAGGGACAGGGTAGGCAGGCCGAGTTCTTTTTCAACATCCTCTTCATTTTTAAAGGTATCATCCAGCACTTCCAGCAAAAACGCCAAGCCTATACCCAGCAACAAGGAGGTGAAAAAAGCAATAAGCATCTGTATAGCGGGATTACTGTTCACAGGAACAGCCGGTTCAGTCAGACTGGCTTCGCTTAGAATCGTGACGTTGTCCATTTTCATGATAGAGGGAATTTGTCGTTTGAATACTTTAGCTATCGCATTTACGGTTTTGACAGCCTTCGTATACGATAAATCACGGATTGTTAAATCCATGACCTGTGAATCACCTGCGGTGTTTACTCTTAGTTTTTGCGCCAGAACTGACGGAGTGACCTTGAGATCGGGGAAGCTGGCGACCACCTGGTCCATAATTGCCGAGGACATCATAATTTGCTTATAGGAGTTCGTTAAAGCTATATTCGTTTGAACGACACTGTAATCGACGACACCCGCACGATCCGGCCTTGGCGTTTGGTTGATAATAAGCTTCGCTGTCGCTTCATAAATCTGAAGGGTAAAATATACATTTTTCACGCCTACCACAGCACATACCAACAATACGATACCGCTAATCAACCATATTCTTTTTCGGATCATACGGATGTACTCTTTCAACTGCACAAGACCAGTCCTCTCTGATTGACTTGTTTTCGATGCAATGACGCTTGTACTGATCCTCTGCATAGCATGACCATATAATCTATAGTAAAATGTTGTATAATAGCGCATAGAAGGTCTAGCCAGCGAATTTGCACAAGTGCTAAACCATCCGTGGCCTCCCAGGGTATATGAACGATAGCATCTGGATAAAACTATAAAATAACGATACGTTATGTATCCTACATAACTAATTTATGATACAACTCGTATCTTGTCAAGCTTAAAATTGCTTTTTTTTACTTTCTCAACCTTGCATTCAGGAGGAAAATCAGATGAATTATGGCACCCGCATCGCTGAATTACGGGAATATAAGGGATTAAAACAAGAGGAACTAGCGCAATCCCTCGGAATTACGCGGGCGGCTCTTTCTCACTATGAAAAAAACCGGCGCAAGCCAGATTTTGAGATACTGACCAAACTTGCAGACATTTTCGGGGTATCCATTGATTACTTGGTAGGACGCACTAGCCATCCGGCAGCAATTTTGGATTCAGATGTGAGGGAATTTGTGGACCAGTTGGAGCTGTCCGATGAAGATATCCTGCAACGTTTTAATTTGACCATTGATGGACGAACTTTGTCTGAGGAAGAAGCCAAGCGTTTTATCGCGTTTGTCCGCATGGAACGAATGATGGAATAAAGAAGGGTGGGAGCCGGTTCACTCCTAATTTTAAGCAGTGCCGGCAACCGATATTTTACAAGCTCTTATCCTTTCGGTCCTTGGTTCCGTCAGCTTCGCTCTGTAGACAATGTGGCATCACAATGCCACATTGAAGCAAAATATCCCGGATGTCCAGGTGGACGACAGGTTTGTCTGCTTTCCGTTCGTTGTTTCGTAGAAGAGAGTTGTCCATCCCTGATTCAGTCTCCTTGTTCATTCGGCACTTACCTCACTTTATCATTCTTGGTCACCGGAAAGAGAATCTCCACAAACCATGTATGTATAGTTATGAGCAAAACCATTATATATGAATACATACCTGTAATGTTGTCGTCTTATGGCGAGGAAATTAAAGGATTTTTGGATTTTCTTCTGAAATATACGCAATGAACTGCCAAATCAGAACCATTTACAGATAAAAAAGAACCTGTCAGGTCCTAATTTCTCCTGATAGGTTCTTTGGCATTCTATTTTCGGTTGCATGTAAGGTATTCTTCAACGCTGGTCCTACTCTGTATCTGTCCTCATTAAGCGACCTCGGCTGCCGGGGACACTTGAGTGCCCCCAGTCGCTCGGACTTTGTAGGCGTAGTGACTTCCTGCCTTCACCGTGTGGTCCGTATACGTGCTTCCCGCTACTTCCGAGGCAATCACCTGATACGCCCCGTTTGTCCCGTCCGCACGCAGTACATCATAGGCGGATACGCCTTCTGCCTGAAGCCAATTGATCTTTACCGCGTCTTCCTGAACAGAGGCGGCCTTCACCTCTGTAGGGGCCGAAGCTGCGGTCTGATCTGTACTTTTCAGTTCCAGAATGTATTGTACCGACTCGCCAGGACCCAGCTTTTCTTCAAAATCAAGGGCAGGCGAAGCCTTGAGTCCGGATATGGAACGCTGTGCCTGGCTGTACGTAGAGCCAGCTCCGAAGCGTTCACCCGTGTACAAACCGGCTTTCGGCATCGTCACCCGTACGCGGATCGTCTGTGCTGTGGATTCGAAATTCACCAGATTCACCAGCAATTTGTCCGAGGTGGCCCCACTGCCAGCCAGCGGTTTCAGTTTAGCCGTATCCACTGCACGGACATAGACCATCTTATCCTTCGTTTCCTCCGGATTCAGGACCGTATAAGTCAATGGTTTCCCGTGTGTGGCATAAGCCAGACTCAAGCGTCTCATGATGTTTACACGGCTGTCCTGCCCTTGTCCGAACGGATACATTTCCGTATTCGCCGGATTGTGATTTTGCAGGTCAAAGCCGGTTTTAAACAGCGTGTAGTCCTTATAGAAAGCAGCATGCTGAATAAACATATCGGCAAAACCAATCTGCGAACGCATAATCCGGTCGAATGCGGCTGCCTGTGGCTGACTGGCCCCGTACTCAGGGTTGTCCCGATGCGTATCGTTCGTACCAAACTCCGTATTCAGCATCTTCTTCTCCAGCCCGTTACTTGAACCGCCGAACGTTTTCAGATTTTGAACAAAGCTGCCTCCTCCCTCTTCGTTATACGATTCGCCATAGGCATGTCCATTGGTCAGGTCAGTGACATCCTCCAGCTGTTTACGTTGTGCCGGGTCCCGCTCCCATCCATCCGGATCGCCGCATTTGGGCGTACCTCCGGTTTGGTTTTTGCATGCCTTGGTTGAATATGTCGGCCAGTAGGCCCAACCCGGCGCAACCGTTTTGAGATGCGGCGCCAATTGCTTACCTTCCGTATTCAGCCATTTGGCGACGGCCAAATTGACCGCTTTTGAGCGGTTAAACAATCCAGGTTCATTATCTACTTCGTAATAATGCAGGTATGAACCATATTTTTTTACATAATCGCGCAATTTCTGCTTAGCCGTCTCCGGCAGGGAGCCGTCTTTTTGCAGCTTGATATCGCCTGTATACAAATACAAAGCTGACGATTGCATATTATACTGCTTCAATGTTTGGTAGTAATCTCCCACGTCTGTGCAGGCCTTGTTTACATTACTGGCACAAGTGACTCTCATGACATTGCCGCTATACGCAATTCCCAGCCATTTGAGAACATATGGTAAATGTTTAACTGCACCCTCATCATAATAAAATTCTTTATTATTGACATTCGTTCCGGTCAATATATATTTACCGTGTATCGGCTCGGTTGCAGGTGAAGCTAACGTCTCCAAGCTCAAGTCATCCCAAGTCCACCACACATTTTTATCTTCAACAGAGGAGCAGTATAGGCAGCGCGCTGTCTTTAGCTTGAGTACGTTAACACCGCTTTGCAATTGCTCTTTGGGGATATATAGCTCGTAATTGCTTTTGAAATTATATGCACTGCCTGTGCCGGCAACCCCGGCAATCTGGATGATACCGGACAGCTGATGATTTGAAAATACAGCCATCTGGGGAACGGCTTTGCCCGCATCCAAAATTCGTACACGGAATATCATCCCGTTGGGAGGAACCTGATCCAGCTTGTACTGGAGGGACAGTTCAGGATTCGTGGACGCATTTAATCCGGAAGGGATATCTCCACTGCTGAGCAATATCGGAGCCGTTGTACTCCCCGCTATGGACATCGCTGACGATGTTCCTTTAGCAGACGACTCGGTAGAGGCCACCGAAATATTGACATTGTCCTTACCGACCACACCTCTAAATTCTACTGAAGAGTCATCCCGCTGACCAAGCTTCCATACCGGACTCGCCGCCGCTACTTTAATCGTCTGAAGTTCTTCACTCTTGGGAGGCGTATGAATAAACCAGGCAATCAGCGCTATAGCTGCGACCCCTAGCAGCCCGGCCAATACCACTATATACTTTTGGGTCAACCATTTTTTCATCATTGTGCTCCACCCTCTCTCTCCTCAAAATTTTTGGCGGGGAAAGAGTATATATCAAGGAAGAAACAAAGCGTTGCCGGGAATTACCGCTTTCGCTTCATGCTGACTTTCCCACATCAGACGTGCCATTGCGTCGCCCTTTTCATCATAATATTCAACCTTCAAATCTGCCATTTTGCCTGCTTGCAAGGAAATGCTGCCCTTGCGTTCTGTCCAGCTTTGTTTGAACCAGCTATCAATAATCAGCTTGCCATCTACCCATACACGAATGCCATCATCGGATATCGTGGTAAACGTATAGGCCTCACTATATTGCGGCTTGATTTTGCCCGTCCAACGGACTGAGAACTGATCAGCCTCCACCTTTGGATCAGGCGTGGCGGCACGCCAGTTATAATCCAGCTTACTGTCTGTGCGAACCAAAACAGCAGTGCCATCCAGATTCATGTCGTTAAAATATTCGCCCCGCAGCCCGTTTGCGTAGACCATATCCGGAACGGAAGGCGGGACTGGTTTACTTACCACTGGCGGAGCTGGAGTCGAGCCATTTTGTCCCGTGTCCGGTACGGTTGGTAGCTCCGTGTCAGGTTTTTTCATCGCAGCCAGCCCTTTTTTCACATCATCCCGCGTCAAGCTTGTCGAATCATTCATATAATCATGAATCTGATCCGTCGTGTTATTTTCGGTCAGCATCTTGCCCCAGGTCATGGAATACACCCATTTAGGCTGAGCCTTCATCACCTCGGGACTGGGCACCTCACCATGTTCCCCAATGGCAATCGGTTTATTTCGTGCCAGTCCGAGCAATCCTTCGTAATGGCTTTGCTTAAAATCATGGTTGTAAATGTCTACAGCCAAAATATCCACTTTGTCATCCCCCGGATATTTCGGGGTATATGGAGCAGTGTACGAATTAGGCGCATTCGGACTCCATACCCACAGCAGATTGTTCAGCTGATGCGTATTTACAAAACGGTCATACATGATATTCCATAGCTGATTGAAATTGTTTTTGTTTCCCCACCAGAACCAGTCGCCGTTCATTTCGTGGTAAGGTCTCCATAATACCGGAACCCCTGCATCACGAAGCTGCTTTAACGATACAGCGACCTTATCCAGATCGGCAATGAGAAGATTATACTGCGTAGTACCCGGCGTCACATATTTATTGAACTCCGCCTGGCTTACTTTCGCCTGCACATTGGCCCAAGTCAGTGGCTTACCCGGCAACGGTTCATGATAAGTCATCGTAACCATGCCGCCAGCTCTACTCCAACGTATGGCGCTATCGACGACATTTTTACGTTGTGCTGCCTCCGTAGCGGCGGACTGGCCGGAGATGGCTCCCATCTCGTAGCCATGTACACCAGCATACGCCTTACTGATTTTTTGGACCTTGTTGCTTAATTCATCCGGACTTTCCAAATAATCATGTTGACCTGTGACCATCTTTTTTCCCGAGATGCTGATCAAATAGTTGTATAGTTCACGGGCCTCAGCAGAAGCGTCCGAATTAACAGGCTGTAGTGTGGCAGCATTCGCCACGGACAGAGATTCACCAAAACCGACGGGCAACAAAGAAAAAAGCATAACAACGGGGAGTACACTGCGTATCCATCGATTCACAGGGGTAAAATAGGGGCTCACTCTCGCTCTTCCTTTCGGTAGCCAGGCTGCCATCCTCACGGAAGGCCCTTTAGCTTTGCGTACCTGCCTTTCAACAGGGCTGCGTTTATCGTGGAAGGAGTTTGGATTCCTTCTTACCCTAAGTATCGACTTTTTTTTACCAAAATTTAATAGGTCATGTTCATGAATTTACAGATTTTCGCGTATTTTCGACAGTTCGGGATAAAAACTTCATAAATGAGTCATTTTTCATCCTTCAGGAATGTTGCATGATGCTCATTTATGAAATAAACTGGTGACGGGAAATTTCATCCCAATCCATGCAAAAACGGACAATATCCTCTTCGATCAACTCAGAACCTGTCTGTACCTCGATCAATTCCACATCGGTCACGGCTAAAATGCTATGCTTCGTCCCTTCTGGAATGCGAACCACATCACCCGCCTTCACCTTATGCAGCTTTTCATTCAAAATAATTTCCGCTTCACCGCTAATAATGGTCCAAATTTCACTCCGTTTGAAATGAAGCTGGTAGCTGATATTTTTGCCTTGCAGCACACGGATTCGCTTGGTCAATACCTCGTTGCCCTCGTCATACTTCACATAGTCCACTACCCGATAATGCCCCCAACGTCGCTCTTCGTACATTGGACGCTGATTATGAGCCTTGAGCACTTCCTTGATGCGCGGACTTTCCGCCTTATTGGTCACAAGGATGCCATCCGGGCTGACAGCTACGATCAGATCATTCGTTCCAATGATTGCCACGGGGATATCCAGTTCGTTGATAAGGCTCGTATTGACGCAATCCTCCGTAACTACGCCTCTGCCCACTTGCTGATGGGACATTTCTTCCGTTAAGGTGTTCCAGGTGCCCAAATCCTTCCAAAATCCATCATACGGAAGAACAACGATGTCCTGCTCCTTCTCGACTACCTCATAGTCAAAGCTGATTTTTTCCAGAGAAGAATATTGCTTTTGCATTTCTTCATAGTTCAGCGGCAAACCTTTGGATGCCAAGATATCGAGCAAGTAACCCAATTGGAATGCAAAAACCCCGCAGTTCCATAGAGCATTGCGTTCCATCAGACGCTCCGCCTGCTCCCGGTCGGGTTTCTCTTGAAAATGGCTCACTTCGCGGTAGCCTGTGCTACCTTGTGTGGCATCATTTTTCGGTATAATGTAACCATATTTCTCAGAAGGATAGGAAGGGACAACTCCGATTAACGCAAGCTTGCCTTCACTCTCCTGAAGAGTATGTTCCAACTGGGTAACTGTAGCAAAGAAAGCATCCTCTACATAGGGATCTACCGGCAATATTGCAACGATTTCATCGGGGGAAACTCCAACAATGGAATATAGATAAGTCGCTGTCAGCGCAATGGCAGGAAACGTATCTCTTCGTTCCGGCTCAACAATGATGCGCGTATCCTGCCCAACCTGACTCTGAATCATTTCAACCTGCGCTCTCCCTGTTGCAATAAACGAGGATTCGGACAAGCCGTTATCCCCCAGTTGTCTCCACACCCGCTGCACCATAGATTCCGAATTCCCCTCCGGACTCTCCAGCACCTTCAAAAATTGTTTGGAACGGGAATCGTTGGACAAAGGCCATAATCTCTTACCGGAACCACCAGACAAAAGTACGAGCTTCATAACTCTCCACTTCCTCTCTAATTTGGGTAGGTGATCGGATGGAGCACGGTTGAGTAGCCCGCTACGGGATGGATTTGATCTTACGATCGCTGTTGGACCGGGATTCACTCGATTGTATAAAATCGTGTAAAGGTTTGAATCCCGTTCCAAAGGCGAGCGCTATCGCTTCTCCAGATTCAAATCCATCCCTGCGCTACTCAAAAATGCATCATGCCGATCATACCGTGTATTGCAAAAGGCACGACCGGACGATTCATGTCCGGTCAGCCTGTAAAGGTGCTCGCGCGCCCGGCGCATGGCGCTTTGATCCGAAGGAGCGGTATCACCGCGCCGCTCCTTCCGATACGCCCTTCCTACCTCCCCCCCATAAGGTGGGAGGTTAAAAATCGTGACTCCACGGCGGAAAGCAGCGGAGCGGGCAGAATTGTTCTGAAGAAGCGGCAGCGTTTGCCTTTATCCCCGGATTTTAACCTTTGAATGTTTTATACAATCAAGAAAATCCGGGGGTAACAGCAATCGGAAGAACAATCTGCACGCGCAGCGCCTCCAACCCCACCACAGTCACTTTTTAAGCTTCCACTTTTATACCCGTCACTTTTTAGGCTTCCACCTTGTCTCTATTCCACCCACTCATCCGCGGACGACCCACAGAATAGTATTCCAGCCCAGAGCCTTGAATCTGCTCCTCCGTAAATACGTTACGACCGTCAATCAGGACTGGCTTGTGCAGAATGGAAGACAATTGTACGAGGTTGACGTTTTTGAACTCTTCCCAATCGGTCAGCAGGCAGACCGCATCACTTCCTTCGGCAGCTTGCTGCGGGGATGAGCACCATACAATATTCGGATGATCCACGCGCTCCTTGAATTTTTCCATTGCAATCGGATCATACAGCTTCACAATAGCACCTGCCTGAACCAGCGTTTCAACGATTTCCAGTGCCGGAGCCTCGCGGATATCGTCTGTATTCGGCTTGAAGGCCAAGCCCCAAATGCCAATCGGCACGCCGTGCAGCTGACCCAGCGATTCGCGCAGCTTGGATACGATCATGAAACGCTGGTCGGTGTTCACCTCGACCACCGATTTTAACAGCTTAAATTCATAGTCCACATTACCCGCAATTTGGATGAGCGCATTCGTGTCTTTCGGGAAGCAAGAACCACCGTACCCGATCCCAGCTTGCAGAAAATAGGACCCGATTCGTTTGTCCATCCCCATACCGTCAGCCACACAGGTAACGTCCGCGCCTACCTTTTCGCAAATATTGGCGATTTCGTTGATAAACGAGATTTTGGTCGCCAGAAATGCGTTGGACGCGTATTTGATCATCTCTGCACTGCGGATATCCGTTACATAAATTTTATCCGTGAACACCTGATGCAGCGAAACCATCGTTTCACGCAGCCCTGTGTTGTCCAAGCCGATAATGATGCGATCTGGATGGAGTGTATCATTGATAGCAGAGCCTTCTCTCAGAAATTCCGGAGCGGATACAATATCGAAGGACAAACTCGTATGATGAGCCAGCACGTCCTTGATCTTTTCGTTCGTTCCGACAGGCACCGTGCTCTTGGTCATTATAATTTTATACCCGTTCATGGCCTTCCCGACATCAGCAGCAGCCTGCTCAATGTAGGACAGATTCGCTTCACCGTTAGCCAGAGACGGCGTACCCACCGCCAAAATAATGATATCCGAGCGGCGAACTGCGTCGGCCAAATCCGAAGTAAACTCCAAACGACCCGCTTCCAGATTTAGCGCGATCAGTTCCTCAATGCCAGGCTCATAAATAGGAGATTCCGCCCGGTTCAGCATATCGATTTTATGCTGCTCCAGATCGACACAAATCACCTCATTACCTTTATGTGCAAAACACACGCCCGAGACGAGTCCAACGTATCCAGTACCGATTACAGCCAGCTTCATTCCGTTCATCCTCCTTTTAGAAAGTTCACATAGGCTTGCTCTATATACTTTTTGAAATGATCCTTGAATGTATCTTCATCAAATTTGCGTGCATGGCTAATGATACCGTCCACATCCCATGCATGCTGCTCGACCTTGGCAACCGCCTCCAGCACATCCTCTACCTGATGTCTGCGGAAAAATACACCATTCACATGAGGAACGATGGTATCCAGCGCTCCCCCGCCCTGATAAGCGATAACAGGCCGTCCGGCTGCGTTCGCCTCCAGAGGCGTGATACCGAAATCCTCTTCCCCCGGAAAAACGAGCGCCCGGCATTCTGCCATCAGCTTGTTGACCTCTTCGTCTTCAAGTCTGCCAAGAAACTCAATGTTCGGGGAGGCCATGCCTTCCAGTCTTTTACGATCCGGTCCTTCACCGACAATGCGCAGCTTGAGACCATTGCGCTTGAATGCTTCAATCGCCAGATCCACGCGCTTGTAGGACACTAACCGGGATACGATCAGGTAATAGTCTCCGATGCTTGTAGCGCGTTGGAAACGGGAGGTATTCACAGGAGGGAAAATGACATCCGACTCCCGTTGGTAATAGTGCAGAATTCTCCGTTGGACGACCGAGGAATTGGCAACAAATTGGTTTACATTGCGAGAAGTTTTGGCATCCCATGTTTTCAACCGATTCATGTACAGCTTTAGCATGCTTTTGAGCAGGTTGGATTTGGACTGCCGGGCCATATATGTATCGTAATCCCAGGCAAACCGCATCGGTGTGTGACAGTAACAAATGTGAAACGTATGTTTAGGTACCTGGATGCTTTTCATAAATGCGCTGCTAGAGCTTAAAACAATGTCGAAATCCCTAAAATCAAAATCACGGATAGCGATGGGGTACAGCGGAAGCACTCCTTTGAAATTGTCCTTCACTCCCGGGATGTGCTGTAGCCAGGTGGCTCTAATATCTGCATCCTTCAAGTTATTCGACAGGCGGTCGTCGCTGAACACCGTTGTGAAGATTGGAGCCTCCGGGTACATATCGTGGAATACCTCTACCACCCTTTCCGCTCCGCCCATTTGGATTAAGTAATCGTGTGCTATCGCTATTTTCATCTGAATCATCCTTTAACGCGAATGTCGGTCAGACTCCTGCCAACAAACCCTTATAGTAATGAACTATATCCTTAACCGTGTTCTCGATAACAAAATGCTTCCTGACCCGTTCCATTCCTTTATCGCCCATGTGCTGGCGTTCCTGCGGATGCTCCAGCATCCAGCGGATGGCTTCTTCCAGCTTGGCCGGATCACCCGGTTCAATAAGTAGTCCGGTTTCGTTCGGTACGACGGTTTCCCTGGGTCCACCCTCATTCGAAGCAATCACCGGCAGCCCTGCGGCCATGCCTTCAATAATGACCTGCCCGAACGGCTCCGGTGTGATGGAGGTGTGAATCAGCAGATCACAACGCTGCATCAGGCCCTGAATGTCATCGACGTGTCCAAGTAAATTGACGTTGTCTAATCCGTATTCGCGCATCGTGGATTCCAGACGGCGTTTGTATTCCTCTTCGCCGAAGAGCGCATCTCCAGCCAGCCAAAATTTCACACGCTTATCCGGTAAAAAAGAGCGCGCCGCTTCCAGTAAAATGTGCTGTCCCTTCCACTCTGCCAGTCTGCCGACCAACACGACATTAAACGAGTCATCGTCACGTGAATTTGCGGTCACATCACGAGCCGTAATCGCTTTGGCAAATGCCGAGTAGACGACGAGTGTCTTTTTGTCCGGGGGCAGCTCCAGCGCACTCAGCGTGGACTTGGAATTGGCAATGACGCCGTTAGGCAAAAAGCGGGACATCAGCCGTATGCCTTTGGCCACAATCGGCTTCAGGTACGGCGGACCGATATGGTCACGGATATGCCAGATCAATGGCACCTTCGCTGACTTCGCGGCTACTGCGCCGTAGAACGCCGACTTGAGCGAGTTTGTGTGAACACACACGACCTTTTCCTCGCGCAGCAAAGGCGCAAGCTTTTTCCCATAAGCCAACAGCCGGTAGGCTGCCGCAGGCGCACCCAGATTGACGGCATTCCGCCCCCGATTGCGAATGGAATCATCCAGCGGAACGATACGCACATCAATGTTGCGCTGCCGAAGACGATCGGCCAAATCGCCTTCCTCCGCCAAAATCACGAGCGGGTCGATATGTTCCCCGATGTTCGTCAGTATGTTATACAACGCGACTTCGCCACCGCTCCATCTTGCCGTGTGGTCAATATAAGCTATTCTCAGCATTTTGCAGCCGCCTTTCTGTCAAGGACCTGCCGGAACACATCTTCCACCTGCTCCGCCACATGTCCCCACGTATATTTGCTCAGGACATGGTCCCTGCATTCCCGTGCGTCGGGAAGGGCTTCGCGGTTATCCAGCACACGCAGCAGTCCTTCCGCAATGGCTTCGCTGTCCGTTCCCCGGAACAACAGCTCCGGACGGAATCCACTTAAAATTTCCCTGTTGCCGCCTACAGGAGTCGCCATCACTGGCAAACCCGAGGCCATCGCCTCCACCGTAATCAGGCCGAAGCCCTCCAGTGCCTGTGTCGGCACCACGAACATATTCGATGCCTGATGATACAGGGGGAGTTCCTCATCCGATACATATCCAAGCAATCTTACATGATTATGAAGATTGTATTCTACCACCTTGGAAGCCAGTTCCTCCATTAGAGGTCCCTTCCCCCCGATCAGCAGCAGATGATCAGGATGACGATCAATTACCCGCCGCCATGCTTCCAGCAGCTGTAGCAGTCCCATTCGGTTAACAAGACGACGGACGGTCAGCACAATCGTCGCATTCTGTGGCAAATTCAGCCGTTCCCGCACCGTCCCCCGATCCTCTGCCGGATGGAACCTCTCTACATTCGCCGCACCGGGAATGATATGGATTTTGCTGAGTGGAACCTTATAATGCTCATGCAGAATATCCCGAAAGGTTTCGCTCAGCACTACAAATTTGTCCGCCAGACCATAAGCCTTCATTTCAATGGATTTGGCCAACGTTGTTTTCAGCAGATGCTTGAGGCCTTGCCCTTCAATCTTCATTTCCTCCGTCCATGGGCCGTGGAAGGTGGTGACTACCGGAATTCCCCGTTTTTTCGCCTCCAGCGCCGGGCCGACACCATAGGGGGCAAAATGGGAGTACAGCACATCTATCGGCTGCTTGTCGAACAGCGTTGCTGCATATTTTTGCATCAGCTCTCGACGCTTCCAGATGGATTGCTGCTTGCTGCCAATCGAATGAATTCGGATATTTTCAGGTACTTGCGGCTTCTCATCGCTACAGATTAAAGCATCCAGCGTATTTTGTTCCGCCAGTTGCTCACAGATGGATTTGAAGTACGTGTTTAATCCGCCGGGCTGCAAGGACGGCCAGCTAAGCCCTGTTGCTGCAATGCGAAATCCGTTATTGTACGACATAGCTGGTTTCTCCTTTCTGCTCGGTCTGTCCGTCTTCCACAATCTCTATTTTTTTTCGCCGCTTCGTCAGCTCATAATGCTTGAAGCAGACCAGAAACTCGTACATCACCCAAAAGACCGCTACTGCAAAACCTGCCAATCCCTTGCGGTATAAGCCTTGGACAAAATACTTCTGCACAAAGCGGGCCGGAGGTCGCAACAACAGCCTGGAAATCCGAAAGGATCTGCCTTTGTTAAAGGCCGTCTCAGCTTCGAGGTCCGTATACTTGTTAAAACGGGTCATATGATCACTGATACTGCGGAAGCCGTAGTGCCATAACACACCCTCCAGTTTAATGATCTGGGAAGAGGCTACATCCGGCATTTCATGAACAAGACTATTCGTAATGCCGTAAATACGCCGATTGTACAGACGAACCAAATGCTCGCCTTTGTTCATCCATTTGCCCAAAAAATCACCAATTCGAAACACAGAGTATGCTTTGGCCGGATCATGGAGCGTTTCCTTGATCTTCAACAAATCTCCAAGAAGCTCCGCATCTACCACCTCGTCCGTATCGATCAGGAAAATCCAATCAAATTCAGCTTTTTCAACACCAAACATGCGCTGCTTCGCATAACCGGGCCACGGGTTGGAAAACACCCGACAGCCCAATGATTCAGCTACCTGAATTGTATTGTCCTTGCTCCCTCCGTCAATGACGACGATATCGTCCGCAAAGGGCTTGCAGGATTTAATGGCGGCTGTGATTCGAGTGCCATCATCCTGAGCGATAATAACTACGGATATCCGGTTGTCCGCGGGAACGCTAGACATGTGGTTCATTAGGGGGTGCCTCCTTCTTTATCTAACCGTTAGCTGGCTTTTTCCGGATGTAGTGTGACATCGTTGATCGGAGCCATTGAATATCTTGTTTGGAAATAAGCAGTCTCGGAATTTTCATTTTCAGAACGAATTTAACATTGCATAAAATGAAAACGAACCGTAGAATCCCCGAAGACAGCATTGCTATCCCTGCACCCGTCAAGCCATACTTCGGAACGAGTATAGACAACAATGGTACGACGAGCGCCAATCCGACACCCTGTAGGATGGTAACCAGCTTGGGCTTACCCAGCGCCATGAATTGCTGTGCCAGCACCATGGTTCCTCCGCTGATAGCAACCTCAAGCACCAATAACCGGAACACCGTAAGCGCTTGTTTAAACTCCTGACCATATAGCAATGTAAATACGAACGGAGCAATCAGCATCAGCATCATGGCAGCCAGAATCGTTGCTGTTGAAGTCACTCGAAACGCCCGGAATGTTATTGCAACCGCGTCCTCCTTGTTTAACCCAGAGGCTTTGGGAAAGAGCACGACGATAATCGAGGTTGAAAATACATTCACCATCCGGGCCAAGCTGACCGCTACTGCATATAAACCGAGATCAGCCGGTCTGAGCAGACCCGCAATCAGGATCTGATCAATGTAAGTAGAAACCTGCCCCATGAGATCGTTGCCGTATGAACCCATACCGTAGGTAAAGAGATTTTTGAATTGCGTCCAGCTGTTCTTCACCTTCGGTTTGTACAGCCGAACCATTCGAATCGTGACACCGATATAAATCGGCAAGCCTGGCAGCAAATAGGCCAGGGCTGAGGTGTACGGATTCATATGACCCGTCAGGATCAGGATCGCCAGACCCAGCAGCGTACTTAGCGGCACCAGATACCGGAACAAATTGTACTGCTTGTATTCCGACCGGACCTGAAGCAATGCATTATTGATCTGCGAGATCGCGATAAGCGGACACATCATCATGGAGCATTGCGCGAACAGTATGACCGATGAAGAAAAGGAGCGCAGCCAATAAGGAATCAGGAACACGCCGATGAGTGTCGCCAAGCCCCCGAACATCGTCGCCAGTAGCAAGGCGAGGCCATACAGCTTGCCTGTTTCCTCCGGGTTCTTTTTCGCATTGTAAATCAACGCAGACGGGACACCGAAGCTCATGCAGAAGGCGAGAAATTGGGACCAGTTCACCATCGCGGTCTGTTCCCCGCGTCCGGTAGGACCCAGGAATCGGGCCGTGAGCACGCCAGTCAGCATGTTCACGACGAGAATCAGCATGCTGAATATCATCGTTTTGACTGCTGCCGAGCTGCTATCCTTGCTTTTGGCAAAGCGAACCACCGTGGACCATAGTGTCCGGACAGGTGCGGATAATGTTTGTAAGTTTTGCACAGCCTTTACCTTCTTTCCACGATGACATCTTTCGCCCACAGTCCTATACCGATCATCATCCAGATCAGATAGCCGCGCATACCGGGAAAACCGTTATCCGATATGAGACTGGCTACAGCTCCGGCCCACGTAGCCAACGCCAGTCTAATATAAGGCTGGCTGGAATCTCGCTCGGCAATGCGGACAAGGAGGCGCTTGACGATAACGAACAGACCACCGAAGAAAAAGAATGCTCCGAAAATACCGAAGGTGAGAAAAATGGCAATATAGCCATTATCCATAATCCCAAGTTCACCGAGATCGCCGCCGTTATCTAGCTTGGTTCCAATTCCTACACTCCCGATCCCCTGCCCTACCGGATTACCGACAATGGCCGGAAGCATCGTATGCAACAGATCCAGGCGTTCATTGTACGAATGATCCTGTTGAATATCCGTCAACGTTTGCATACGGGCCACCAGACCTTCTGCTCCCGGCAGCTTCGGAACAATGATGTAGAGAAGGAGGCCAACGACAGCAAGTTGAAACAAGGTTTTCCACTTTCCCTTGGAGGATGAAGTGAGGATATATGCCAGTAGCATAACGAATGCAATCAACCAGGCTGAACGTACCAGCGTGATCAAAAGACAAACGACCGTCAGCAGGATTCCGATCCATCCCAAGGTGCCGCGCCACCGTTTTTCCATCAGCATGGGTACAAGCGCCATTGCCAGGAAAATAGCACAGGGACCAGGCGAGTTCATCAATGAGAAAACTCTGATTTGAAGCGGCTCTGGTATACCAATGGAATTCATCTCTACGTTATTCATCCAAAACGCATCCCATGGAGGCACCGTCAAATACTGAATAATGCCGTAAATCGCCACGAGAACGGCAATGTTGGCATAGGAATACAGCAGACGGTCCAGCTCCTTCGCTTTCATGGGCTTAATCGCAAAATAAGGCAGCAATAGCAAAGGAATCACATAGTTGGCCAAATCATAAGCAAAAACGATACCATTTTTGAACAAGCCGACTACACTTCCGTAGGCCAATTCAATACCAAAAAAAACAGCAATTCGGGTTAATGGCTTTTCCGCCTGATGAATGCCACGCAGCACGGGAATAATCAACATGCTGCTGACCAGCAACGGTGCCAAGCTCAATAAGGACACCGAGTGATATGTTCCCTCCAGCCAGTCTGCAATGCGCCGGATTTCCGGTCCTACTGCCCACACCATCAGTGTGTACGGAATCAGCATCCGCGATTGGATGATCGCCAGCAAAAAGGCTGGAAAAACGAGTGCCAGCAATATGGCTCCCTGCTGGCTCATGGTGGGATTCATCTTGGCGCTGACAAATCCGATGGCGAGTGGTAGCATACAAGCCAGCACTCCCATGCCGATCATGCCGATTCCACGCCGATTTCCTAACCAAAAGGAAATCTGCTGATCTGCCAGCCGAGTCATATTTCTCACCCCTGACCTCCCTTCACCCGGTTCCGCTTGAATATTTCCTTAAACAGCAGAACGAGAAACTGGGAATCCTCAATCAAGTACCTTTTCCACAAACGTTTAGGCTCCTGAGACAACCGCCAAAACCATTCAAATCCCGTCTTCTGCATCAGCTCCGGGGCACGTTTCACATTTCCCGACAGAAAATCAAACGTAGCTCCTACCCCTATCGAAATCGGAGCGCGATATGTCTCGTAATATCTGTAAATCCATTTTTCCTGTTTAGGTGCGCCTACGCCGACAAAAACGATGTCCGGACGAGCCTCTTGCAGCAATTGGACAATGTGTCTGTTCTCTTCCTCATTTTTCTCAAAGCCATAGGAAGGAGAGTAGCAGCCCACTATATTCATGTTTGGGTACAACTCCTGAAGATTGAGCATCGCCTTCTCGGGAATACCGTCCGCCGCCCCCAGAAAAAACAACCGATAGCCTCGATCCTCAAAAGCCTCCCCCAGCCGGGTGAACAGATCGGAGCCTGACACCTTTTGCTTGAGGGGCTTTTTCAGCAATCTGGACGCCCATATAATGGGCATTCCATCGGCCACCACAGCTCCTGCATCGGAATATACCTTGCGGAATTCATCATCCTTGCGAAGCTTGATCACATGATCGACATTACAGGTTAAAATGTAGGAATGACGCTGATGCTCAATAGAAGTATCTATAAATTCGAGTAGATCGTTAAAATCATAATTATCAAAGTTGACATCGAACATGTTCACTCTGCTCATCGTATCACTTCTCTTTGCGAAAATCGGTTTGAGTAGATGTCTGGTATAAAGCGTTCAAATACCAGCAAAATGGAATAATCATCTGAACCGTCGACAACGTGTTATCTGAAAACGAATAAATCAGAAAGCCCGCAATCAAGCTTGCAAAATAAGGTTTGATTGGCTTGGCAAGCGACCGGTAAATGAGAACGAACACGACCAGCAATGAAAGCATCAATAACCCACAGCCGATATATCCCGTGTCAAAATAAAAGCGTATATACTCGTTATGCGGCACGACAAAGCCTTTGAATAACGTCCCGTCGTTCGCAACCGTCACCGCGCCAAGACCCCTGCCTGACCACGGATAATCCTGTACTCTGTTCAAGAAATATTCCCATGCCTCCGAGCGTCCCGACAGATCAATTCCCGTATCGGTCTCCCGCTCGAAGGAGCGTTTTTTTAAATTGTTCCATTGCAGGGCCACCGCCCCCAGAGCAATCAAAAACGATCCGGCCAGCGGTAGCAAATAATTGACTTTCCCCTTGAGATACTGCCTGGCGATATCGAACAGATACACAGCAAACATGAGCAACAGTGCCAGAATCGGGCCGCGTGTGCCGGTGGCAATCAGAATCAAAAAATTCAGCGCCAGCACTGTATAATAAAAGGCAGCTTGCTGCGGCTTGCGTTTGACCTCAATCAGCGAGACGGCAATCCCGAGAAAGGAGAGCATCGCCAGATGCGGCGGAATGTTCGCCCCCTGTACTCTCACTGCTCCCGTAAATTCCACATCGGTAAACGAATGCAGCCCTACGACCTGTAAACCGAGTCCAACGACCACACTAATGATCGGCAGCAGGCTGATCAACCGGATATGCTTTTCCGCCACCTCCTTCTTCCACTGGATCAGTAAAAAAAAGAAGGGCAACGATAGTCCGACGAACGCCTTCACTGCAATCGAGTTCGTCAGCGTAGGCAGCCATGCTGAAAATCCAAATGTAATCCCCAGCATGATCACCAATGCCCAGATCGGATAGCTAAATTTAAGGCGTATGCCGTAAACGAGCATGCACGGTACCAGCAAGGCCAAAATCCCCAATTTGTATAATGACAAAATCTCGATACCGAATACGCCACCCTGATACAAGGAATCCACCGATACCGCCGTGCTCAGCAGAACTGCGTAGCTGATGCGCTCCGGATGATGGATAGAAACGGCCAGCAGAAGCAGTAAGCATACCGCCGCAATGCTGGCCACCGGCTGATAAGTAGCCGCAATTCCTACAGCAAGAGCGCCCAGAAGAAAAATGAAAACATGCTGTATTGTGTTTATTCTCGAAGTCCAAGGATAGTTGCTCATGATCAATCTTCACCCCGCAGCTGACTCGCTTTTCCGGTTGCGCAGCGTATCCAGGGTTCCCCGTATACTTTCAAATCTGCACCGGTTTAACAGCTTTCTGCCCTCAGTACGTGCCAGCAGGGAGTCCACCGTGTTGTATAGCCATTTGGCTGCCGTCTTCGCCATCAGCATCACGTTGCCGTGCAGGCCTGCGGCCTGAACTGCGTGAGACATGCCCTGACAGTAGTAACGATTCATGATCCATTCCTTCGTCAACCGTGCAGCCGGAACAAAATGCTTCACAGCCATGTGAGGATGATACATGATCGTTCCGCCATTTTTACGAATCTGCTCGAATACCCACGACTCTTCACCAGATAAGAGAATGTCTCCCTTTCTTCCCAAATGAAGCGGGAACATCACGGCAGCAAAAGCCGTTTTGCGCATGGCCATATTCGCTCCGAACGGATTCAGTCCCGCCGGATATTCGCGGATGGCTTTTCCCAAGTCAATAATCGTGTAAGGCAGCTCAAGCGGCCCTGTCAGCCAGCCCGGTCGTTCCGTTTCAAACAAAGGATCTATCTTCCCGCCCATGGCCGTCAGCTCGGGATTGTTCCCGAAGGTCGACATAATCGTTTGCAGCCATGTAACACACGGGATCGCATCATCATCCAGAAAAGCAATGACTTCTGCCCTCGATAACGTAATGCCCGCATTACGAGCGGCTGATAACCCTTGCTCGCGCTCAAAATGATACCGAAGGTGAATATCCTGACCGTGCTCGACATTAAATCTTTTGATCGTCGCCGCCGTATGATCGGTGGAGCGATTATCGACCACAATGATCTCAGCCAGCGCAAGGTCGTTCAGCTCCAGCAGGGACATTAGCGTTTTTTCCAGCAGGTCCGCCCGGTTATAGGTGCAAATAACGACGGACACTGCGGGACACCGCTTGAATGAATCCATCAGTAAGCATCCTTGGAGAACAGCATTTTAATGCCTGTTTTCATGATGATTTTCAGATCGAGCCACGTATTCCGAACATGGATATACTTCAAATCCATCTGCACCATTTCTTCGAAGCCTACACTGTTACGTGCGCTCACCTGCCAGTAGCCGGTACATCCCGGTGTGACAATCAGGCGTTGCTTGTCATAATCGGAGTATTGCTCAACCTCGCTCGGCAATGGCGGACGCGGACCCACTAACGTCATATCCCCGACCAGCACATTCCACAGCTGCGGAATCTCATCAATACTCGTCTTGCGCAAAAAGCTGCCAATCTTCGTAATCCGCGGATCGTTTTTAATTTTGAACATGGCGCCGCTCACTTCATTCAGCTCCATCAAGTCCTTTTTTAGCTCCTCGGCATTGGACACCATCGAACGGAATTTATACATGTTGAATAGCTTCTCGTTCTTGCCCACCCGAATTTGCTTGAAAAACACGCTTCCCTTCGGATCCTCGAGCCTGATCAAAACACCCACCACGATAAAAAGCGGCAGTAATACGATCAAACCCACGAAAGACAGCAACATGTCGAGCAATCGCTTGGTTACCAGGTAAGACGTTTTATCCTGAATTTGTGTATTTCCGTATGGCATGTAAAACGCTTTACCTGACATGACAGCCTCGCCGTCCTCCGGTAAATTTTCCATGCTCATGCTGACGTACCCCCTCTCAACCTGCCGTGGTTGCTTTCTCGGTCTTTTTCAGCCACTCGTGCATGGCCTCTATAACCGGATACTTCAAATCATCGCTAGCAAGTGCAAATTCAAGTGTGGTCAAAATATAACCAAGACGCTCACCCACGTCGTAGCGTGTTCCTTCAAAATCGTAGGCGTACACGCGCTCGCTTTGATTCAGCTTTTGGATGGCATCGGTCAACTGGATTTCGCCGCCCGCCCCTTTTTCCTGAAGATCAAGATATTTGAAAATTTTAGGTGAGAATACATAACGGCCCATAATAGCCAGATCGGAAGGCGCTGTGCCTGGAGCCGGTTTTTCTATAAAATTATTTACCCGATACAGACGTCCGTCCTGTTGATCCGGTTCAATGATGCCGTAGCGATTCGTGAATTCCTGCGGTACCCGCTGTACACCGATGACGGAATTTTGAGTTTCCTCATACTGATCCATCAGCTGACGCAGGCAAGGCTTCTGACCTGTTACGATATCATCACCCAGCAGTACGCCAAACGGCTCGTCCCCGATAAAGCGCCTTGCGCACCATACCGCATGTCCCAGACCTTTGGGTTCTTTCTGGCGAATGTAGTGAATTTCTACTCCCGAAGAACGCTGAACCTCTTCCAGAAGCTTCAGCTTGCCGTCCTCCAGCAGCTTCGATTCCAACTCAAATGCGTTGTCAAAGTGATCCTCAATCGCACGCTTGCCTTTGCCCGTTACGATAATAATGTCCTCAATACCGGAAGCAATTGCTTCTTCCACGATATATTGAATTGTGGGCTTATTGATAATCGGAAGCATTTCCTTAGGCATTGCCTTGGTCGCAGGAAGGAAGCGCGTACCCAACCCTGCTGCTGGAATAATGGCCTTTTTCACTCTTTTCGTCATCGCACTCATTCTCCTTGCTTCATCGAATTTTGGTGTTGCTTACTTCACCTGATTCATCACAATTCCAACCAGTGTCGCACCGGCCTGATCCATGAGTTGCTTTGTTTTGCGTAAATCTTCCCGTTTGGTCCGGGCGTGTCTGGCGACGAGAATCACACCATCCGTCAAGCTTGCGACCAGCCGGGCATCCGTGTAGTTCAGCGCCGGAGCCGAGTCGAGCAGTATGATGTCATATTCGCGTTTTAGCTCCTCAAGCAGCTCCACCATGCGTTCACTGCCGAGCAAGTCAGCCGCATTGTACAAGGTGTCTCCGCCGGGAATAATAGACAGCTCCGGCACGCCATGTCTGACGATGGACTTGGAAGCAGCTCCACCGCGCAAATAAGCCGTTAAACCTCCGGTATTCTCCAATCCGAATATCTCGTGCAACGCTGGTGTATGGAGATTGCAATCCACCAGAGCCACCCTCCTGCCTTCTTGTGCAAAGGAAACGCCGATGTTGGCGAGCAGCGTTGTTTTGCCCGCTCCACTTTCTGGCGAGGTCAGCAGCAGAACCGTCCCGCGGTCCGTCTGCGTGATGACCTGCTGCCGAATGTATGTACGGAGGGAACGGAAGGATTCCGAGACATACGATGAAGGGTTGCTTTCTGTAATCAACATGTCATTCAATCGCAGCATATTTACGCTCCCCTACCCGTTCTTTGGAATTTCCGGCTGCGCCGTCGATGTCCTTCTTACGAATGACCGGGATGGATGCAATCACCGGAATACCGATGTCCGCATCTGCCTCTTTATCCGTGCGCAGCGTACCGTTGATGCTTTCCAGAAACACAATCGTGCCCAGTGCAATCATCAGCGATACGAGAAAGCTAATCGCAATATTCATGAGCGGATTGCCATTGATCGGGTCAGGATTGGCCCGCGGGTCCGCCTCATTCAAGATTTTCACATTATTCAATTCCATCAGTCCCGGAACCGTCTGCACGAATTTCTGGGTTACCGCATTGACAACAGCGGCGGCCTGTGGATAACTCCCTGCCTCAAACGTCAAGCCGATGACCTGACTTTTATCCGAGGTTTTGACCTGTAGCTTTTCTGCCAGCTTTTGCTGCGTCAAGCCGAATTCGGGATGAGCCGTTACGACAGCCTCCATAATTTTGGGTGAAGTGAGAATTTGCTTGTAGCTTTCCACCAAATTAAGACTTGTGTTGACGTCGTTCAGATTGTTGCTTCCCTGCTTACCGGAAATATGGTTAACCAGCAGCTGACTTGAGGCGGAATAGACCGGCTTCACGACATTGTTGCTCACAAAGTAAGTCGTTACGCATGAGAGAATGACAAAAATCGCAATCAGCCACAATCTTTTTTTGATTAGGACCAGATAATCCAAAATGGTTTTCTCCACAAAAATCCTCCCTCCCATACTATTTTTCTTCTTATTTTAATGATGATCTAATTGTAACAAGCTGCTGTGGGAACGACATGGACCCGGACGGCACTTTCTCCATCACTACAGGGGGATGAGTTTGTATACTTTTGGCTACGGCATGGTATACTTTTGTACCAGTCTTAGTTGATTATGGAAAAATAAATCGAAAAAAAGCCCCAAAACCACCGAAGCTGGTGATTTTGAGGCTTCTTCTGTTACTCGGTATATAAACTGAACTGGAAAGCTACATGGGCGCACTGTCCAGTCGGACAGGCATTCCATCGCCACCTCCTTCAGCGGTTCACACGCTAGATGTCCTTGGCTCGTACTTCGCCAGCCCAATCGCATTGGCATACAACGCTGCCTGCGTCCGATCCGCCAGCCGCAGCTTGGCCAAAATCTGACTGACATGCTTTTTGACTGTAAATTCGCTGATGAATAACCGGGATGCAATTTCACGGTTGCAGGCTCCCTGTCCCAGCTCGACCAATACTTCCTTTTCCTTAGGTGTCAGGTCGTCTGTCAGATTGCCAGCATCCTCCCGCAGCTTGTTCTCCAGAATAGCAGGATCATAATATTTGCGTCCTTTGTTGACAAGATGAATCGCGTAAATTAGTTCCTCAGGCAAAGCCTCCTTGAGTACGTAGCCGTCCACAGAAGCTTCCTCCGCTTTCAGGAAGTCTTCTCGTGTGGCCGAGGATGTCAGCAAGATAAATTTGCTTCTGAACCCGCGTCCGCGTGCTATTTTGATAATATCCAGACCTGATTCGTCGGCAAGCTTCAAGTCCAGCAGCACCAGATCCGGGTCGGTTTCCTCGATAACCAGAAGTGCTTCCTGTTGATTCTGGGCCTCTCCCGCAAACTGAACATTGGGCTGCATGGATATAACCGCAGCGAGTCCTTTCCGTACTAAAGGATGATCATCGACAATGACAATTTTCATGATTCGGCCTCCTGTCTACAGTTCAGGATTTGCATAATCCCTATGTATCCGATTGTTACCGCAGATTTTTTGTATTGCAGGATGTTCACACATCTTTATTCATAAGCATTTACCGGAATGGACAATCGGATCTGTGTTCCCTCACCGATTCGACTAGAAATATCAAATTCACCTCCCATTGATTGAGCTAAATATTCCATATTCATCATGCCCAGGCCACTGCCTGCGCTGACCACCTCACCCCCTGCAACCATTCTCCCCGTCTCGAACCCTACACCATCATCATGAATAGACAGTCTAATCACTTGGGGCGTCAATTTTAACTTTACATCAATCCGTTTCGCCAGCCCATGCCGGATTGCGTTACCTGCGGCTTCGGATATGATACGAAATAAAGCCTTTTGATACAAGTACGGCAGTGAAAAATGATCCCCATGAATATCAAAGTCAATCTGTACATGATTCAGCTTGGACAGCGTATGCAGATGGCTTTTCACTGTTCCTAACCAAGTCGGGCCCCCGCTCTTTTTCGAGCTTAAGCTATGAATGGCCCCTTTTAGCTCTCTTACTGCCTGATTGGCGGATTGCTGAATCAGCTCAATTTGTTCCTCCACCTGCTCCTTCGACTGATCATGCCATGTCTGCCGAAGTGAATGCGTCGCGTACACAATGCCAAAAAGACTCTGTGATACATTATCATGCATTTCATTCGCAATCCGGTTCTGCTCATTCGTCACAATCAACTGATTTTCGATACGCTCCAGCTCATAGCGCTCCAAAAACACGGCGCTCAGCTCAGCGAGGAATATCAGTTGCTGAACGAGCCAGCGCCTTCCCGTCAGACTTTGATCCGGGCCCAGCTTGAGTCCGATGGTCGCTACAAAACGAGTCGTCATCGGTACCGTGATCATGAGAAAATCGCCCCATTCCGGCAGATGCCTGAAAAATGGCTCCCGCTCTTCCCTGAATTCCTCACGATAATTCCCCAGCTCCTCGAATAGCTGCTCCTCTTCCTCCACCGTCCAACCTGTCTGACTGCTCTCCGGCGCATCCTCCTCCTGACTGTCCAACCAGAAAAACGCGCGGCTCTGCTTCGTCAGCTTAACCGTGTAGTCCGAGATGACCTGCCCCAGATTCAATGCCTCGTTGTGGCTGGTCGTCTCCATGATGTGGTAAATCGACTTAATATGCTCCATCGTCTCATTAGCTTGCTCCTTCGCCATCTTCAACTCATTCTTCATGACACCGATCACCTGCATCGCCATCGTGGTCACAATCAGCACCAGAAATAAATTCGCATTTTGTAACACCATATCCCACAAAAAATATTGACCTGGTGTAAAAAAGATATAACAAAATGTGAGTACCAGGCCGATATAGGAAAGAAGGAGCGTCCAACTGTACCTCATAGAAAGATGAGCACAAGCCACCAACATAGGAGTAATCACATACCATTTGAACGGACTATCCATCCCTCCCGTCGGGAGCAGCAACAAAATGATCCCTGCGGTTTCCAGAGCAATGCAACATTTCAGTACCATATCATGAAGTCTGTACTTGCGGTAAATCCACGTAAATAATGTAACAGATAAAAATAGAAACACAATGAGTAATAACTTCTGCCACACGATTAATCCGGATGATTCGAACAGAAATACAAGCGACGTTAAAGATACTGATACATACCTGTACAAAAAAATCATTTGGTCTTCTGCTGACTTCTTCAACTTCATCCTGTCACCCTATTCTGTGTTTTGAAGTGACGATGGGCATACTAGATTTGCATGTGTACTCTAAAAAAATCATAACCAATCCAAAAATAAATAACAAGACATAAACTCTAACGTAAACGGTTACATTCCAAAAAAAATGACACTTTTTATAACATATTTACCGTTTCAGGAAAACATTTTGGGGGTAATGTCAGAAACTATAACGTTTGTCAAGGACATAAATCATGTTTTCAAGGAACTAAAAAAGGGACTTGCTGGTACTACCGTGATCTTAACAACGGTATTCAGCAAGTCCTTTTTTAGTGAATTTGGTGAGGGGCTTCATTAACCCCCGGCACGCGCCAGTTCACGCATATTGGCTTCAAATGCAGCCAGCAGAGCCTCATCCCCGCTCAAGCCGGTCGCCTCTTCTTTTTGTATCTGTTCTACCATACGCTTGTAATCCTTTGGAATCACCCGTACAAACTGCTGAATCGCAGTCTGCCAGTCATCCAAAATACGTTGTCCAGCTTCACTGCCTGTGTACGTGACGTGGCGCTGAATCAGACCGCGCAGATCCGCTGCTTCCGCAGGGTCTTCCACGCCTTCCAGCAACACCATTTCCAGGTTACAACGGCTCAGGAACGTCCCCTGAGGGTCATAGACGTATGCAATGCCTCCAGACATCCCGGCTCCAAAATTACGTCCAGTCTCGCCAAGTACAGCTACACGTCCGCCTGTCATATACTCACAGCCATGATCGCCGACACCCTCGACGACGATACGTGCGCCGGAGTTCCGAACGGCAAAGCGCTCTCCTGCAATTCCGCTAATATAAGCTTCCCCGCTGGTCGCTCCATACAAAGCCGTATTTCCGATAATAATGTTCTCTTCTGCCTTAAAGGTCGCTTTGTGAGATTTCTTCACAATAACCTTACCACCGGATAGCCCTTTACCTACATAGTCATTGCTGTCGCCTTCAACGCTCAGCGTGATGCCCTTCGGAATAAAAGCTCCGAAGCTCTGACCTGCTGATCCGATGAAGCTAAAGCGAATCGTATCCTCAGGCAAACCCGCCGCTCCGTACTTGCGGGTGACCTCGCTGCCCAGAATCGTGCCTACGGCCCGATTCACGTTCGTTATAGGCATGGTGGCCTCTACAGCTGTTCCGTTCTCCAACGCCCCAGCAGCCATCGGTACGAGCCTCTGCATATCGAGTGTTTCTTCCAGCCCGTGGTTTTGGCGTTGTACGCGGTAACGTACACTGCCGTCTTCCAGCTCAGGAACATGCAGCAGCAAGCTCAGATCGACGCCTTTCTTCTTCCAGTGCGAATCGGCGTTCACGGTATCCAGACAGTCCGTACGTCCGATCATTTCCTGAATCGTGCGGAAGCCCAGCTCCGCCATAATTTCGCGGACATCTTCTGCGATGAAACGCATAAAATTCACCACATGGGCAGGATCGCCCATATAATTTTTGCGCAGCTCCGGATTCTGTGTAGCCACACCAACCGGACAGGTGTCCATTTGGCATACCCGCATCATAATACAGCCTAACGCCACAAGCGGCGCTGTAGAGAAGCCATATTCTTCTGCACCCAGCAGGGCAGCTACCACCAGATCGCGGCCGGACAGCATCTTGCCGTCTGTCTCCAGCACTACACGGTCGCGCAGGTTGTTCAGCATCAGCGTCTGATGCGTTTCGGCCAGACCCAGCTCCCAAGGCATACCCGCATGGCGAATGGAGCCTTGCGGAGAAGCCCCTGTACCTCCGTCATAGCCGCTGACCAGAATAATGTCAGCACGGCCTTTAGCCACTCCTGTTGCAATCGTACCTACGCCCACCTCTGACACCAGCTTCACGTTAATGTCAGCACGCGGGTTGGCGTTTTTGAGATCGTAGATCAGCTCTGCCAAATCCTCGATAGAATAAATATCGTGATGCGGTGGCGGCGAAATCAGTCCCACGCCCGGCGTAGAACCACGTACCTCAGCCACCCAAGGATACACCTTGCGTCCTGGCAGCTGTCCGCCTTCGCCCGGCTTCGCGCCTTGCGCCATTTTGATCTGAATTTCGTCAGCGTTCACCAAATAATTCGACGTTACACCAAATCGACCTGATGCCACCTGCTTGATCGAGCTGCGGCGAGAATCGCCATTGGCATCCGGAATGAAACGTGCAGGGTTTTCCCCACCTTCACCTGTGTTGCTCTTGCCGCCGATACGGTTCATCGCAATCGCCATATCCTCATGCGCTTCCTGACTGATTGAGCCGAAGGACATAGCCCCCGTCTTAAAACGACGCATAATCGATGCAGCAGATTCCACTTCTTCCAGTGGCACAGACTTACCCGCAGGCTTCAACTGAAGCATGGAGCGGATCGTCAAATGCTGTTCCGTTTCACCCTGCACCAGCTTGGCGTATTTCTTGTACAGCTTATAGTCCCCCGAGCGAACCGACTGCTGGAGCAAATGTACCGTCTGCGGATTAAACAAATGCTCTTCTCCATCGTTACGCCATTGATATTCGCCACCTGAATCCAGCACCTTGTCGTTACCGTCCTTGTCAGTAAAAGCACGATTGTGGTGAGCCAGCGCTTCCACCGTGACTTCCTCCAGACCGATACCGCCAATGCGGGAAGGTGTCCAGGTGAAGTAGCGATCAACGAAATCCTGTTGGAGACCTACGGCCTCAAAAATTTGTGCTCCACGGTACGACTGAATCGTGGAAATACCCATTTTGGACAATATTTTAACGACACCCTTAGTGGCCGCTTTAATATAATTTTTAATTGCTTTTTCATGCGAGACACCGCGCAGCAAGCCCTGCTGAATCATGACATCCAGCGTTTCGAAAGCCAGATACGGATTAACCGCACTCACGCCGTAACCAAGCAGCACCGCGTAATGATGAATATCCCTCGGCTCACCGGACTCCAGCAAAATACTTACACGTGTGCGTGTACCCTGCTTGATCAAGTGGTGATGCAGGCTGGAGACAGCCAGCAACGCCGGAATGGCTGCATTCTCTGCATCCACTCCACGGTCGGACAGAATCAGGATGTTATGACCCTTGTCAATGACACGATCAGCCGCCTCAAACAGTCCTTCGAGTGCCTTACGCAAGCCTTCTGCGCCCTCCTTCGCTTCAAAGAAGATCGGAATCGTCATCGACTTAAAGCCTGGACGGTGTACGTGACGAATTTTGGCAAATTCCTCATTCGACAGCACCGGTGAATCCAGACGAATCTGACGGCAGCTTTCCGGTTCTGGATGCAGCAGATTGCGCTCAGGTCCAATCGTAGTTGCCGTGGACGTTACAATCTCTTCCCGAATGGCATCAATCGGCGGATTCGTGACTTGCGCAAACATTTGTTTAAAATAGTTGTACAAACGCTGCGGACGGTCAGACAGCACCGCCAGTGGAGCGTCATACCCCATCGAGCCAATCGGTTCCGCACCTGTGAGCGCCATCGGCTCCAGTATCTTGCGCAGCTCTTCAAACGTATAGCCAAAAGCGAGCTGAAGCTGGTTCACATTCTCATGCTTTGGCTCCGGCTGCTCCAGCGCTTCCGGCAACTCATCCAGATTGACCAGATGCTCATCCAGCCATTCCTGGTAAGGCTCCTCGGAAGCGATACGCTCCTTCAACTCTTCGTCGGAAATGATGCGGCCCTCCTGGGTATCGACCAGCAGCATCCGTCCCGGACGAAGACGATCCTTGTACAGTACATTTTCAGGAGCAATATCGAGTACACCCGCTTCTGAAGACAACGCGATCAGGTCATCCTTGGTTACATAGTAACGTGCAGGACGCAGGCCATTACGATCCAGAATCGCCCCGATCTGAACACCGTCTGTAAACGCCATCGCAGCCGGTCCGTCCCATGGCTCCATCATCGTGCTGTGATACTCATAAAATGCCCGTTTCTTCCCGTCCATCGTCTCGTGCTTGTTCCAAGGCTCCGGCACCATCATCATGGCTACATGAGGCAGGGAACGTCCACTTAGATACAGAAATTCCAGCGTATTATCAAACATGGCTGTATCTGAGCCATCCGGGTTAATGACCGGTTTTACCTTGCCGATATCTTCGCCAAACGCTTCACTTTCAAACTGGGCCTGACGTGCATGCATCCAGTTCACGTTGCCGCGCATCGTGTTAATTTCACCGTTGTGAATCATAAAACGATAAGGATGCGCACGATCCCAGCTCGGGAACGTGTTGGTACTGAAACGGGAATGGATCAGCGCAATCGCCGATGTCACCCGCTCATCCTGCAAATCCAGATAAAATTTGCCTACCTGCTCGGTTGTAAGCATACCCTTGTACACCACTTTGCGGCATGACAAACTTGGGATATAAAACGACTCACGGTTCTGGTCCTCTTCGTTATAGCGAATGGCAAGCTCCGCCCGTTTGCGAATAACATACAGTTTCCGTTCAAAATCCAGCTCTTCGTTCAAATCGCTGCTGCGACCGATGAACACCTGACGTACGCCCGGTTTGGCCGCTTTCGCCGATTTGCCCAGCATTTCGTCATAGGTCGGAACATCACGGAAGCCCAGACAGTTCTGACCCTCATCTACGATAATATCTCTCAGCTTCTGCTCATGAACTTCACGAACCTTTGGATCATTGGATACAAAAAGCATACCCACGCCGTAATGTCCGGCCTTTGGCAGCTTGAAGCCCAGTCGCTCCGCTTCCTCTTGAAAAAACTGATGCGGCACCTGAATCATAATCCCCGCTCCGTCACCGGAGTTCGGTTCACTTCCCTGACCGCCCCGGTGCTCCATATTGACGAGCATGGTCAAAGCCTGACTTACGATATCGTGCGATGGTTTTCCCTTGATGTGAGCAACAAAGCCCATGCCGCAGGCGTCTTTCTCGAATTGGGGATCGTATAATCCCTGTTTGGGTGGTAAACCTGTCTGTCTCATGGAACGCAACCTTTCTGTTATAAAGTCATGCTGGCCTGAAATACAGGCGACCGAATAGAAGACAGTGGCAACAAGAGGTAACTCAAAGAAAAAACTACGAGGATTGGAGGACAAAACATGTGACGTATTCAAGGCGGTACGGTCCGCCGAATGCGAATGCTTTTCAATAATTATGCACTAGCTTGACTTGAAAAACACGTCGGATCTACTGATGAATCTAATTAGTTCTATCATTTTATCATCGACCTACCATGTTAGCAATTCAAAGTTTTTATGATTGTGATAATAAATCTTTTACATTACAGCTTCAACGTGAAGTTGCAAGAATATACCGTTTTTATGTATAAATATTCACTTCAAAAAAATCCAGCCTTTCCCATTCCCAAAGGAATAGAAAAGGCTGACAGAGGATATCTATTGAACATTCTGGCGCTCCGACATTTGCTCGCAATTTGGCAATGCGGGTTAAAATTCGAGGCTTTCGCCGGGATTCAGGGCTGTTCCCTTAATCCCTTCTTTGTTAAGACGGTCACAGAAGGCGTTACCGTCCTGCTCGATCCCCGGAAATGTATTGTAATGCACAGGTATTACGCGGCTTGCCCGGAGCCATTTGGCTGCCAGCAGTGCATCCTCCGGTCCCATGGTATAGCCGTCACCAATCGGTAATACCGCAGCATCTATCGAGTTGGTTTCACCAATGAGACGCATATCGCCAAACAGGGCCGTATCGCCAGCATGGAAAAATGTTTTGCCACCTATGGTCAATAAAATGCCCGCAGGCTCACCCATATATATCGTTTGTCCATCCACCGTTAAAGAGGAGCTGTGGAACGCAAGTGTGAATTTTACATGGAAGCCGTCAAATTGGTGACCGCCGCCCAGGTTCATACCGTGAGCCTTGGCTCCCTGAGATGAACAATAGTTAGCCAATTCCGCCACCGCGATTACAGGGCAATCGTTGTGCTTGGCAATTTCGATAGCATCACCAAAATGATCCGCATGACCATGCGTCAACAGCACTGCATCCACCTGAATATCCTCAGCTTTTACTACCGCTTTAGGATTCCCGGTCAAAAAAGGATCAATAATAATCCGTCTGCCCTCTTCCTCCACCAGCACAGCTGAATGCCCGTAATATGTGATTTTCATATCATCTGCCACCTCCATTTTCACTTTCAGAACCTAGGTACCTTTCCATTACCCATTATACCTCTTTTTGCATACAAGCTTCACCTGTACACGAAAAAATACGTTCACCAAGCTGAACCCAGTTGTTAGAAAGGGCTGTTATTCGTAGAAGTATTCCTTTATTTGTAAAAGGTATGATGACCGATTGTTTTCACCTTGGTACGCGAATGATGAACCGTAAGATCCTGAGCCAACGTCAGCGACAGGAAAAAACAGGTATTATCAGGCACGGCTTTATGGCCATTCAAAGCAGCCGTAACCGCACGAATGCTGTCCTGATTGGGCTGAACACGACGAAGACGCCCGTTCGCAACCGGACTAAATTGTGCTTTTTGATAAATCACTGCCTGAATCGTATCGGGAAATGGGGCTGACCGCAGCCGGTTTAAGACAACATTGGCAACTGCCACTTTGCCTTCGTACGGTTCGCCTTCTGCTTCTGCCATGACTATTTTTTGTAGCAGAAGCAGTTCTTTAGCGGAGACAGGGTAGCTCCAGGTAGACAACGCCTTGTCATCCTGAGAGAGCATCTGTGTCTTCGTAAAGTAGATGGTTGTAGGAGGGGTAAGAATTGCGGACTTGCTATGCTGGACTTCAGGCTTTTTCACACCGGTTGCAACATTGCTCCGGGCTTGTCCCGCCTGCTTCATCTGGGAAGCGGGTAACGGAGTCGGCATGATTTGTTTCCAGCTCGGCTGTCCATGAGCCTCAACAAAGATGGGACTTGTCCTGTTTGACCCCTTATGGGTCCCCATCCTGTCCCCGTGTGAAGAAGCCGAAAAATTCCCTGACCAGCTCAGAGATTGCATAGGTGCATTTTTATGATTTTTTTGTGTTTGTTGAACCTCAGCGTAGAGGCCTACCCCCAATATACAAACAAGCAGCACACTCAAAAGAGGTGCAAACCAACGATGTTCTTTAACAATTTCCATAATGTTCCTCCTGTTAACTTTAGGCACATTCTCAGATATGTAACCCAAAACGCGCCTTTTGAATAGCGCTGAAATACTATATCACTAAATTTGCTGATAGATCAAGGGTTTCACCTTAATAATGGGATCGTTTGAATTATTTGGTACATCGGTTTTTGGCCCATTCGGGTCGCGTACAAAACAAATTCTCCCACTTCCCACGGCTCGCCTATCCGGTCATTGGACTGAAACATAGACGCCGGAATAGGCTCCTGCCCTGTATACGAACGTGCTACTGTGATATGGGGCCTGTAAGGCCGTTCCTCGGGCTTAAAACCAAGTGGTTCGGTAGCCTCAACTATGGATTGATGGAGCTGGTTCAAAGAATCCTTCTGCCCCGTAACTCCCCTCCATAGCACACGCGGAAATCCATCTCGTCCAAAAGTCCCCGGTTCGCCAATGCCGAGAGTGAACGCGGAATGTGCAGCCGCCGCCTGAAATAAAGCCTGTTCCAGTTCCGATATATCTTTGGTCGCCACATCCCCCAGGAACTGAAGTGTCACGTGGTAATCCCTGAAATCGGTCCATTTGCGAAAAGAAAGCTCGTTAATATCCTGTTCCACCCAGCGGCTCAGCTCCTTCTTATGCTCGCTCGGGAGAGCAATCGCGGTAAAAAGTCTCTGTGTTTGTGCTATTTGTGGTACTACCGGCGGTACTCCATTCATCGTCATCGTCTTCCTTTCTCCCTAATCAGAGCTATAGTCATTTGTTGTTATCTATGGTGACACAGCAAACTCGTCTTTGCCCACATTTATGCAATCTTTCCGCCAATCTGTTATCCTTGAAGGGATGATTCATCAGAATATATTGGAAAGCTCCAAAGAATCAAAAGCCGAGGAGGTAATGAATCATGGGAAACATCGTCAGTTTACACCAGCTTACCGCAGAGCAAGAAAGGCAAGTTCGTGCAGCGGCTCCGGGCTATGAGCTGATCATTGGTAAAGCCCAAGAGCTGGAGCCTGAACAAATCCGACAGGCAGAGGTCATTTTAGGCTGGTCCAAGCATATTTCCGAAGCGGCTTTGCAGCCAGACAGCAAGCTGAAATGGATACAGACCTGGTCGGCGGGTATTGATAAGCTGCCACTAGCAGAGCTGGAAAAGCGTCATATTTTACTCACCAATACAAGCGGCGTTCATGCCATTCCGATTACGGAGCAAATCTTTGGGATGCTGCTGTCGCATACACGGTATTTGCAGCAAGCAGCTCTCTTGCAGCGTCAGAAAACATGGCAGCCACCGGAAGGCGACCTGACGGAATTACGCGGAAAAACGCTGCTGATTACGGGCGTGGGTGAAATCGGACGTGAAACGGCGCGGATTGCAGAAGCCTTCGGCATGCGAGTGATCGGGGTCCGGCGTACCGGCAAGGATGCCCCTCATGTGAAGCGCATGTATACAACTGAGCAATTACATGAAGCGCTGGGAGCAGCGGATATCGTGGTGAATATTTTGCCGTTCACCGAGGAAACCCGTCATTTCTTTGACGAAAAGGCATTTGCAGCCATGCGTAAGGGAGCCTTCTTCATTAATGTAGGTCGTGGCGGCACTGTCCATACGGATGCACTTGTACGCTCTCTGGAGCAAAAGCATATTGCCTTTGCCGGACTGGATGTATTCGAGGAAGAACCGCTACCCGTGTCGCACCCCCTGTGGAGTCTGGAAAATGTCCTGATCACGCCGCATATTGCAGGCGACACGGACCGCTACGCTGAACGGGCGGTAGATATTTTCCTCACCAATTTTAAAGCCTATGCAGCCGATCAGGAGCTGCCGCTGAATTTGGTCAACTATAAAACTCAGTATTAATAAACCAATTACTCACAGATCCATATTTCCCGGCTCATACCTGTCTTGTGTATACGGCATTGCTCCGTGAGGGTCCAGCCTGACTCGGACAGCAATGCTGCCATCGGCTCCGTGCTTACGACTACCGCTCGTGCGGCCAAGCGCCTCAGGCTGCGCAGCATCTGCTTTTGCTCATCGGCAGGGAGCACGGAGCACAGGTTATAGGGCATATCCAATATGGCCGCATCATAGGTTCCCTCCAGCAGATTCATATCTCCCAGCTTCACCAGATCCTCTTCATATCCAAAATGACGCAAATTCACGCGTGCCCCGCGTACCGCCAGCGGATTGATATCACAACCGCGAATATCTTTTCCCATGCTCAATGCTTCAATCATCACATTACCCATGCCACAGCACGGGTCCAGCAACTTCAATCGGCCCCCATCTATATCCTGTGCTGCTATGTCATTCACTGCTAAATTCACAAGCGCTTTGGCTACCAGCACGGGGAGTCCGGTGGAATAGTTTTGCGGCTTATGACGGCGCTCCAGCCACGATCTGTCGCTGTATATGCACTTGCCGAGCAGCCACCGCTCTCCTACCCGTATGACACCCAGGGTGACATCCGGTTCCTTCATTTGCGCCTGTCCTCGAATACGTGCGCCAATGCGTCTTTCTATACCGCGACGCTCGTCATAGTCGACCACGTTGTCGCCTTCCTTGAGGCACAGGACCTTGAAGGTCTTCCCTTCTTCAAGATGAATTGCGGAAGCTGCTTCGCATAGCTCATCCAACGTACCCGCATCTGCGGTCACATCCAGCCGAAGATGGATGAACGGGCTGGTGCCCGGCTCCAACCGCCGATGGGACAGCAGCATGGAATCATGTGCAGGCGGCTGGCCGAACAAGCTTTTCAACTCCAAAAGACACAGCTCTCGCTCGGTTTCATGACACGCGTAGGTATATATGTATCTTTGCATATTCATAGCAGAACTATTTATTTCATATTTGTTCATGTCAGATCTCTTTTCATTTGGAATCGCAGCTAGATTTTACGGCCTCCGCTATAAGACGGTAGGATTGAAGCCGTTGCTCATAATCGGGAATGGGTGTGACCAACAAAAATTCATCATTATCGTACTCAACCTGCAAGCCGCGCAACCGTTCGGCAACATCCGATGGTGTTCCCACCAGCCAATTAGCCCGCATCGTCGGGTCACCCATCGTAATCTGTGCAGCCCACCGCTGCGCCTGTTCATCCGTAGGGGCACATATGGCCCCTACAGCAACCATCGTACGAGGCTTATTCATTCGTTTGGACGACTGAAAGTCGGAACGGTACATGCTCAGCATTTCACCTGTATCCTGCTCACTCATAAATTGACCGAACACATAACCAGTTGAATACCGGGCGGCGTATTCGGCACTTTTACGATTTGTACCCAGCATCCACAGCGCAGGTGGCTGTTCAGGCATCGGGCGGGCAAACACGCGCACCTGCTCATACTCGTAGGTACCTTCCAGCAAAGCCAGCAGCGCTTCCATCGTCTGTGGCAGTTCAGCCACATGCTGGAGAAAGTTGCCGCTCAGCGCCATCGAAGCATGTGGTCCTCCACCGGGTGCTCTCCCGAGACCCAGCTCGACTCTGCCCGGATATAGAGCCGCCAGCAGATGAAACCATTCTGCGACCTTGGCCGGACTATAATGCGGAAGCAAAATAGCCCCTGCCCCCAGCTTGATTTTCCGGGTCACTGCCCCGATGTGAGCTAGCAGCACTTCCGGACTGGAGGAAGACAGCCCCTCCATATCATGATGCTCCGAGGTCCAGTAGCGCGTATAGCCCCACGCTTCCGCACGTCTCGCCAGCTCTCTCGCCCATTGAACGGCCTGCTCCGGTCGGTTTCCGGGCAATAACGGCACCATATCCAGTACCCCCAAATTCAGTGATTGGGCAGATACAGACTGAAAACCCATAGATATTCCCCCCTTCTTTTCCATACTTAAAAACCAGTTTCTTCTACTATATAGGGTTATGCATGAAATGTTAGTCCAGATCGTAAATGGAACCCACCTTCAAACCATACAGCTCATTATAGATTTTCTCGGCAAAAGCATCGGTCATCCCTGCAATATAATCAATGACCATATGCTCCCATGTCCAGATCGGCTTTGCCTTGCCCTGATCACGTTCAAAGCGTTGAAGCCAATCACTCGGAATAATGGACTTGGATGTCACTGGATCTAGAAAAGCCAGCCACAGCCGTCTGAGCATCCATTCACTCCGTTTTTGCAGCCGCTGCACGCGCAGATCACGAATCATCGTGACCCAGGCAAAGCTTTTCAGCACACTCACGGTGCGAAGCATGTCGAGATCCTCGCTTCCATCCCGTACAAAAGTAACCTTTTTCCAATTGCCTACATCAATTACACCCAGGCTGCTGACGAACAAACTAACCCAGTATGCTTTCACCTCACGCCGGGTGCGGGAATAATCGTGTTCACACATCGGCATCTTTCCATTCCATACCTTCAAAAATTCGCTAAGCACAGCCGCCACCTTCTGTTCGATCTGAGCCAGCTGCCAGCCTTGCCAGAAGCTATCCTCCAACGTGGTGATTTTTTCTGTAATTAGACGGATCAAGTACGGATCATACAAAAAATGCTCGTGCACCTCAATTTTCCCTGCCTTAATTCCGTCCTCCAGATCATGCGCGGAATAGGCAATATCGTCGCACAGGTCCATAAGCTGGGCCTCCAGCGTCTTTTGACCATCAGGAATTCCCCAATCCTCGCGAATGGAACGAATGTATTCCCACTCATGCAGATACATCCCTTTTTTATTCCAAATCCCCGGATACGGGTACTTGTTGATCCCCAGTAAAACAGCGTCCGACAAATTCAAGCCATCTACGTTCTCACGCTTCTCCAAAAACATAATGAGTCGGAAATTGTGTGCGTTCCCCTCAAAATGCTCATAGATTTGCCGCTCGCGTGCATATGCCTCCAGCCCCTGCTTGGAATCAGGCGTGAAGCCTCCAGCGGCCGCTATCTTTTCCACCTTCGTCTTAATCAACTGATCCAAAATGCCGTCCAGCACCTCTTCGCCCTTGTGTCCGAACGGTGGATGACCAAAATCATGTGCAATGGATGCACATTCCACCACCTCGGGATCAATAATCAGCCCGGCGTTATCCGCCTGCTCCAGCTCAACCTCGGGATGCCGCCGCAGTAAGCTGCGTGCCGCTTCCCGTGCAATCTGCGCCACCTCCAGCGAATGCGTCAGCCGTGTGCGATAATAATCGCCCGTGCCTGCGCCAAATACCTGAGATTTGCCTTGCAGCCGACGAAAGGTCGGTGAATGGATCAATCGGGAGTAATCCCGTTCATATGCTGCCCGTGAAGCGTCGCTTCGTATCTGTTCCGGAAACTGCCGATGCTCTCTCTTGTTTTGCCGTGTCATAAAGCCCACTCCCAACGTACTCAATTGGAGTGATTATACATTTTTTTCACGTCTTAGGAAAGGTGACATGACTTTAATGGAAAATATTGTATGTGATAGTTGAATGAATCGAGTTCATAACACGAAAAATGTCATATGAAAAAGGTGTTCCTCCAGCCATTAGGATTCAGGCCGGGGAACACCTTTTTTATTAATATTAGAAGCATATAAGCTAAACTACTTTTGTTCTAACGCTTCGCCCTCGGGTCCAGCACATCGCGCAAGCCGTCCCCCATCAGGTTAAAGCCCAATACGGTCAGCATAATGGATATACCGGGAAAAATAACAGTCCATGGCGCGTTCTGAATATATTGGCGTGAATCCGACAGCATTTTCCCCCACTCCGGCTGAGGAGGCTGTGCGCCCAAGCCGAGAAATCCAAGCGCTGCCGCTTCAATGATCGCCGTTCCAATTCCCAGCGTGCCCTGTACGATGATTGGTGTCAGGCTGTTCGGCAAAATATACCGGAGTATGATTCGCACATTATTCGCCCCAAGCGCTCTGGCAGAAGTGATGTATTCCTCGGTTTTGACACTAAGCACTTTGGAGCGGACCAACCGTCCGTATGTCGGCACGTTGACGATAGCAATAGCATACAGTGCATTTTCCAGGGAAGGTCCTAAAATAGCAACGATAGCAATCGCCAGCAGAATCCCCGGAAACGCCAGTAAAATGTCGAACAGCCGCGAGATGATCATATCTGCCCATTTTCCATAAAATCCCGCAACTAAACCTAAAGCCGTTCCTACGATCATCGAACCAATGACGGACAAAAAACCGACCCACAACGAGATTCTGGCCCCATACAGCGTACGAGTCAGCAGATCCCGGCCGAGATCGTCCGTCCCGAACCAATGCTCTGCGGAAGGAGGCTGCAAGCGCCCCACTAAATTCTGCGCTTTATAGTCAAACGGAGCAATCCACGGCGCGATCAAAGCGATAATGACAAAGAAGATAATAATGCTGAGGCCGACAAGCGCCATTTTATTGTGTTGGAAAGCCCTCCACGCGTCTCTCCAAGGGCCGGAAACGACAGGAACATGCGCCAGCGTATGGCGTGTCGTCGGTATATTGTTGGGTTCCATCGAAAATTGTGACATCGGACAAGCTCCCCCTTGACCCATTGACGACTTGATTACTGATAACGGATACGCCGATCCAGAACCGCGTACAGCAAATCGACAATCAGATTAATGATGACGAACAGGAACGCAATGATCAGAATCCCGCTTTGAATGACAGGATAGTCACGCGAGCTGATCGCTTCAAAAATGTACCGTCCGATGCCGGGCCATGCAAAAATGGTCTCTGTCAGCACCGCGCCACCCAGTAGCGAGCCGGTCTGAAGACCGATGACGGTAAGCACGGGGATGGCGGCATTTTTAAGTGCATGCTTGTACACGACTTGAAAAGATGCCAATCCCTTCGCCCGCGCCGTAAGGATATAATCCGAATCCATAACCTCCAGCATGCTGGAACGGGTAATACGCGCAATGACCGCCATCGGGATGGTTCCCAGTGCGATGCTGGGCAAAATTAAATGCTTGATGACCGTCCATACCTGCTCCATACGTCCACCAATCATTGCATCAATAACCGCCAAATGTGTCACCGCCTCCACCGGATCACGGGAATTCATGCGCCCGATGGAAGGTAGCCAATGCAGCTTATTGGCAAAAATCCACTGCTCCATCAAGCCCAGCCAAAAAATCGGCATCGACACCCCGACAAGGGCAATGACCATGCTGACATAGTCGAACCAGGAATTTCGCTTCCAGGCGCTCACGATACCCGCGTTCATTCCAACAACAATGGCAAAAAACATACTCGCCACCGTCAATTCCAATGTAGCCGCCAGATAAGGCAGCATTTCCCGGGCAATCGGTTGTCTGGTACGGATCGAATCACCCAAATCGCCATGGGCCAGCTCGCCCAGGTAAGTTCCATATTGCTGCAACCACGGCTTGTCCAGACCCAACTGCTCACGTAGGGCCTGCTTGGACTGCTCTGTGGCCTTGTCTCCCAGTATCGTTTCCGCCGGATCACCCGGAATGGCATGAATAATCGAAAAAACGATGAGCGTCATGCCCAGCAATACCGGAATCAATACGACCAGTCTTTTTACAATATATGAGTTCATACCAGAATCACCGCCTGCTTGCGCTTGAGCTATTTGGACTATTCAAAATAAACGCTGCTATACGATTCAATACCTCCCGGAGCAGGCACGAAGCCCTTGAGATTTACTTTACCTGCCATCAACGGTGTACTGTGAACCAGTGGAATCCATGGCGCATCCTGTTTAATAATGACCTGCGCTTGCTTGTACAGCTCAGCACGCTTGTCCTGATCGACCTCAACCTGTGCTTTTACCAATACTCTGTGCAGCTCCTCATTGACATAAAAGCTACGGTTATTGCCCGGAATCGTATCCTTGTCCAGCAGGGTGTACAGGAAGTTATCCGGGTCGCCATTATCCCCGTTCCATCCCAGCATATACAAATCATCTTTCTGGCCCGCCTTGACATCATCCAGATAAGTGGCCCATTCCGGCGATTGGATGTTCACTTTCACACCTATTTTTTCAAAATCAGCTTGAATGGCCTCCGCTACCTTTTTACCGTCAGGCATATACGGACGAGATACAGGCATCGCGTAAAAAGTTAACGGCTCGGTAAGTCCGTTAGGGTAGCCCGCTTCTGCCAGCAAGGATTTAGCCTTATCCAGATCGTAGGTATAATCCTGAATGCTATCGTTATACCCCCATAATGTAGGCGGCATTGGATTGACCGCAGGCTTGGCCTCTCCCGCAAACAATGCATCAATAATGGCCTGCTTGTTCACCGCATGATTAAGCGCCTGCCGCACCTTGGGATTATTGAATACCTTTTTCTTCAAATTAAATCCGATATACGCCACATTAAAGGATGGGCGTTCTATTTTTTGCAGTTCATTATTGCCTTCCAGCTGCTTCGCATCGTCCGGGTTCAGATCCTCCATCAGGTCAATTTCTCCATTTTGCAAAGCATTAAATCGCGCGGTATTGTCGGGAATAGAACGAACAATGATCTTGGCCAGCTTCGGCTGTCCCTCTTTCCAATAGTTTGGATTTTTCTCCAGCGTGATGGTATCGTTCCGCTTCCATTCCTTAAATATAAAGGGTCCCGTACCGACCGGATTGCTCTTGAAATCAGCCTTTTTTTCCTGAATAGCCTTAGGGCTGGCGATACTAAAGGATGGCATAGCGATATTTTGTAAAAAAGGCGCCTGCGGCTTGGTCAGTGTAAATTGAACCGTATTCGCATCTACCGCTTTGACCTCCTTGATCACCCGACTCCCTTCTGGGCCGAACATGGAATCATAATAATCATACGAGTCCCCTTCAAATTTGTATGGACTTTTCGGATCAGACCAACGGTTAAAGTTAAATGCAACGGCTTCTGCATTAAAGTCGCTTCCATCATGGAATTTTACACCTTGACGCAGCTTGAACGTATAAACTAGTCCGTCCGGTGATACTTCCCAGCTCTCTGCAAGCCCCGGCTGAATCTCCGTAGTGCTCTCCTTGTATTCCAGCAGGGTATCGAACACCTGCATCCCGATTTTTAGCGATTCACTTTCGGTCACAATCGCAGGGTCCAGCGCCACGGAATCGCCACCGCGTCCATAAATTAATGTATCCTGCGCGCCCTCTCCTGCGCCGCCTGGCGTTTTTCCTGCCTCCGGTTTTGCGCCTTCATTGGAACCTCCACAGCCGGAAAGTGCCAAAACAGCCCCCAATGCAAGCACCAGCAGGACGGTCCAGGCTTTGTTTTTTGCGTACTTTTTGCTCATACAGCAGACCCCTTTCACACCTCGTATATTGTTAGTTCGTTGATACCAGATGGATGTTTAGAAAACCTTTATGATCTAATGGACACAGCGTCCACATTAAACCTCATGACACACAGATACGTAAGCTGATACAGCAAATAGCTATCACCAATCGTAAGGTATAAGCGAATGATGGCGCTGTACAGCTAAAACGAATAATCCCTTTATATTCAGCAGAAAAAACTGCTTCCGGGTGGCATATGCATTATTTCGAGTAAGTCTAACGGAATCAATCTGATTTTCATCCTATTACCGAGTGATATCATTTTCTTGATGGAAGTTAATTCATTAGTTAGCATTTTGAATCATTCGATTCCCAACGCTCGAAAGTACAATAGATAGACGAACTAAACCGTTTCGATCTATATAGTGCTGATTTGAAATCGCTCATGGGATTGTTGCAAAATGCTCAAGTAGGAGGTGTGTAAGGTAATTTTATATGTAGAAGTAGATATCAACACCCTGTGGTTCAATTCAATCGGCCTCCGTGATGTATGCCTAAAGTCTCGTACCCGATGCGATGGTCTGTGAGGTTATGAGGAAGATTGCTATCTCCAAGCATTCAGCTTTTGTTGAATCATAGTGAAAAATGTCATATATACTCACAGTATATACAAGTGATTACATGAATGGAGAGTGATTACTGGATACTTTACTATAAAATGAGATGGTAGACAAGAGCGTTTTCATAGATCTTTTTAAATTTCCGAACGTTTTCGGAGAGTAATGTTAGTTAATATCACAGGGAAATATCTACAAATATACAAAAAAGAACGCCGCTGTAACAGCTGCTCGCGTCCTTTTTGTAAGATCCAATTCTCCTACTTAGTTCCTGTTTGTTCAGTAGTTTACGACGATTTCTTAAACACACCCAGACGGTTCAAGACTACGAGCAGGCGATAAAAATCATAGCTGCTCGGCTGCTTGGCATCCACAATCGGACTCGACGGATTAAAAGCAACGGCTGCGGCTACGGCTTCCTTTGCCCAAGCTGGCACTGGCATAGCCTGACGCGCCTCCAGGTCAGCTACTTGCTGATCCACTTTTTTAATATAAGCGGTCTGTTCGTTCAATGTCTGTTTGAGCACATCCTTGCTGTTTTCAAGTGCGGCAACCTGCTGCTGCAAGGCTTTAAATGCCGCTTTTTCCTCTGCTGTCATCGGCTCATCCCCCTCTTCTCCTGCAAAAGCTTGGCGCAGCTCTGCCTCAGTTCCGGCGTATACATTCAGGTCAACTGGCCCTTGAATCCCATCAACTCGTCCACTGTCGCTGTATTGCCAGAAGTCCCACAGCTTCCATGCTGTGGTATCATTGGGCACTCGTGTGCTATAGCGCGCAATCCACAGCTTATAAGCTACCAGCGGCGCTTTAAAATGGGCCGCAAAAGCGTTGCCCGTATATACCATCGGCTTGCGACCACTTACCCTTTCAAATTCCGTCAAAAACGCCATGGCTACGTCATGGATCGCGGCAGAGCTAAGTCCACCCGGATTGTTCTCATAATCCATTACTGCTGGAAAGTCCAGCGCTTTTGCACCTCCAACCCGATCCAGCACCTCGGCAAAATGTCTGGCCTCCGCTTTGGCCGCGTCAACGCTGGTTGCATCTACAAAATGGTAAGCTCCCAGCAATACCCCAGCTGCCTTGGCCCCTTTGGCGTTGGTGATAAATGTCGGATCGACGTAACGCTGTCCCTGACTCGCTTTTATAAAGGCAAACGATTTGCCATCGGCTCGTACACGTTTCCAATCAATATTTCCCTGGTATCGGGACACGTCAATGCCCTCGGCAGCGTTAGGACTGCGATCTTGCATAAGTCGATCCCTCCTTGTCATTCATAATGTTGTAACCGATGATGTTACTGTTATAACTATGCTTGGACCATTGACGTGGTCCGGGCTTTTCCAACTTGGTGCTGAAAATGGGGCAAAGGTGCATTCTGCTCACCTTATGAAGCTTTATTTCTTTTGTCGGAGGGGTCTGTTGGCTTTTTCTTTTCCCCGACCGACTTGGATTCAAAAATGGCTACCGCATTTCGCAAAATATCCGGCATTGGCACTCCCATTCGGCCCACATTTTCAATAATCGACAATAGCTCGTTCGCCAAATAAAAGAAAACAACGGCATCCCGGAAATAATGTGCATCCCCCAGAATACCGTCGATCAGATGAGCTACCGTAATCATCAAAAACACTGTAACCTTGCGAAAAATACCGTAATAGCCCTCTCGGCTTTTCAATGCTCCATTAATCCAGGCCGCCGCCCAGCCTGTGAAAAAATCAATAATGACCATCCATAACAACAACGTCAACATCGTCGTCCACCCCCCGAAAAAATAACCGATCAAGGTCCCCGTGGAAAACCCCAGCCAAATCTGATCGACCTTTTCATGCATGCTTGTTCCCCCTTTTGAACCAACTTATCTAATGGATGCCCTTGGTTGGTCCAAGGGCATCATAGTATCACCTGCTGTGCGCTATGCTTTTCACTTTCTCTATAAAACCGAAATTTTTACAACGATGTCCTATAACGTCACCAGCACATCTATACAGTGGAATTTGTAGATTCGTGTATATATTTATTTTCCTAATCGTTATACTGTTTTCTTGCGAAAAATAGAGCTGTACCAAGGAACCGTTTCTTCCTGTTCATTCAAAATATCCTCAGATGACGAATCTTCTACGTTACCCGGCACTAGATCGGAACGTTTGGATAAAATAATCTCCATGACCTCGTCACGCTGTTGTTCATCCAAAACATAGCTTCCAATGATCGTAGCTACATCGCCCTCTCCCCGATCATAGCGGGTGATGCAGGCATGAGCACAAATACGCAATTGAGCCTCTGTTAAAGCTGCCATGGTTATGATTTCACCTCTTTTATATAGATTTTTGCTACTGTATATAATAGTCAGTACACGTTATTTTCCTGTGTTACCAAGCATGAGTTGGATCAGCGTTACTTCCAGATCTGCAATACGCTGCTTCAATTGGTCTGCCTCGCTTGGCTGTTGCTCCGTTTTTTGTGTCAGCTCCTTGATCGCTTCGTCACTTAATCCTTCACCCCAGAATGTCGTTGGGTCTTTTCGTTCTGGAGTTGTAAAATTTGGTACAGAATATACGGGTTCTTCCCCACGTTCGTTTTCTGGCTTGCTTTGCCATTCATCATGCAGCTTCTGAAATGAAGCATGAGATTCCTTGTTCAACTGCTCGTGCGCGTTTTGAGGCTCTAGCAGCTTTTCGTCATATTCTGCTTCATAGGTCAGCCAGCCTTGGATGTCAAAACGGGGATGGTATAAGCCCGGTGGCACTGGAATACCAACGGTATAGCCAGTAGGGATAGTTTTTGAGTTCGCTTCGTCTGTGGCACTCGAACTATCTGCAATAAGCTGATAGGTGCCTAACTGCTGGTCCGTATCAGATATTGGGAGCGAAGATGGAGCATAAAAAGGGACGACGCCAGAAAAGGCATCGTCCACCAACTCGTCCTCTAGATAGAAGCCGTCTGTATTTACTTTGGGTACTGCTTTCATTTGTTGTCCTCCTTTATTTTTCAGCTAGGTATGAAAAATCAATGACCAGGAACGAGTTCCCGACACTCGAATTACATTGAAGGCTGCTGCTCCCTACGTACAGAGTAGATGGGGAGGCACCCGCACCGCTGCTGGATACAGCAATAACCTCGATAGGAGATTCAGGCTCATAACCTTTAGGAAAGCGGTATATGACTGAATTCGCCGTAGAAGTACCACTTTTTACGTAACCTTGAACGTGAACCCATCCCATCGAATCCTTGTAGTAGCCCATCGGCCTACGAGTAGTGTCATAGTTCACCCATCCATTTAACAACGTTGGCGTAATCCATGCAGGACTATCTTTGTCAGCTTTCCTATTCTCCAGTACCGACACCCTCGCCGTGTTCTGTTGTACACTATCTACCAAGTCCAGCAACAGCGCCTTCTCGTTGGCTGCGTAGGAGCCTGTGAACGGTACAACTGGCGACGACATGAAAGCCAGGTAAGACACTGTGTATGCTGTGGTAGCGTCATAGTTATAGTCCATTAACTGTGCCATAGCACCAGCCGTAGTTGTAGTGTTAGGGTATAGTATCCAGTTGTCACGCTGCGAGTTTCGGTAAATGCCTATAAACCTGTCAACCCTGTAGTTCAAAAGCGATGCCTGAAACTGTCCTGGGCTGCCGTTGTTAATGTTCCAGCGTTTTCCATCTAGCTCTTGATACATTTTTGCCTTTTCTCGTAACACGATCCCCGTACCTACTTCAACCTGATTATCTCCCTCGGTAAAGGTGAGCTGGCCCTCGCTGACAATGGTCTCCACAGTAGGCGTAGCGAGTTGGTATACGAGTTGGTACGGCGTGTACCCTGCATACGATGTCTGTGGTGTGGATTGTGTAAAGGCAGGTGAACCAACACGTTGCACCCAATACTTAGTACCCGTACCTGTCCATGTCGCCGTTGTTGCCGCTTGCGCTTGTGCAGGCGTTATGGTGTTAGCGTCATACGCCTTATACCCATAAAAGTAGGCTTTGATGTCGTCCAACGTCGGTGCGTAACTGTCGCCCCACCCACTGTCCGCGACAGAGACAGAAACGGCAAAATTGGATGCGGTCGCGTCTATAGCCCATCTGTCGGCTGTAGTGTCTTGCCCGCCCCACAACAATATTTTTCCATCAAATTTGACTGCCGTGCCATTGCCAACAAATGCATAATTTACATCGGGCACTACAGGATAGAGGACTTTGAAACCCGTTCCCGACACTACGTTATTCACTTTGGTGATTCTCCCGCCATCTAGTAGGATGCTTTCGAACCTTTTCACCTTAAAGTATTGCCCGTCGCGCTCAAATACCATATCTGCATTTGCACCTGTAACTGGATCGGCGTACAGGTCTGTTTGCAGCGCAAGCACGGAGTCTTCACGAGGCTTGAATGGTTTGGCTGTGCTACCGATATTGAGCATAGGGTTAGAAATAGTCACCGCTGTCGTTGACGTACCAAGTAATCTGACATTCACCGCCCGGCCCGCCGTAAACGTGACGCTCAATAGCCCAGAACCAGCCGCTTCGGCTATTACTGATGTCTCCGGTTCATCCGTGACCGTAATTCTACCAGTCGCTCCGCCGGATTGAACTGAGACAGTGTACTTTTGCCCAGGCACTAACGGTGATACGGTGTGTACTATTTTGTTATCCACCGTGACGGAAACGCTCTTTTCATCCGCTATGGTAGGTGTTCCCTGTTTGGCTGACCACTCATAAAACGATGGCAATAAATTTTCCCCATAACGAATCGCATACGGATTACGTGCAGGCATTATACTGTCCACATATGGGTACTTGGCAGCTATTTGCTCGCCTGTCATTGAAGCCAAAGCGGTATAATCAGCTGAAGAAATCTCATAGATGCGAACAGCCTCAAAATAAGAATACTGTCCTTGAGTCCCCTGTATTCTCAAATCAATATTTGAAGTCACATTGCTGGTAGGAGCCGCCCTGAACCAAGATGTAGTAAATTTAGTCTTATCTGTTACTGTCGTTCCTTCCTGAACGTTCGGGGCTGATATTCCCGCATTTGCGGAGTTTCCGACCTTCACCTTTGCGATTGCAACATAATACTTTCCGGCCAAAAATTTAAAATCGCTATAAAACCCAACTCCGACTGTATATCCCGATTTGATTGTTACTTTTAACGAATTAGACATCGTTCCCTTATTCGTAGTATCCAGCGCTATCTCGGATTGATAAGGTGTAATACCCGTTAAACTACTTAAATTCCCCCATCTACCCAACAAATTCACCAACGTACGCCCGCTTAGCCCCGTGAGCGAGAACGGTGCGGCCTTTTCCGCATGAACAATCTGCACCCCAGGTTCCAGAGTAACCTCCTTGCACTCCGTCGTGTCCAACCGTTTCTTGATCGCATCCACACCATCATTCACATCACCTGCAAAATCGTCTACAGCACGCCAGTTTTGATCCAAATACTTCTCCAGATCAAAATATGTTGTTTTGGGCGATGTACGGTCAATTTGATTTAAGCCCAGATTTGGTGTTTTTTCACTTGCCATGTTATGCGCCACCTCCTAAATATCTATCCTGTGTTGTATGTTCATTTTCATAGATGGTCATAGACTCGACTTCGGCAATGGTCAGGTAGCGTAGTTTATATTCTACCGTCAAATGAGCCGGCTTGATCTCCTCGATGGCTGCTTTAAGATCCTCCACATTGGGCGGAATCCCGATGGTATCTATAAATTTGACTGTGAATCCCCATTCAGCGGGATGAAAGGTAACATCTACTGTACCGCCGTCATATGCTTCAGCTACATTTTTGACAAGTCGGCCTGAAAAGGTCCCTGCTCCCCGTAGCTTCGACTCTACTACTGCACGACGCTGGTCCAGCGGCTTGCCAAGGTCGGTTTCGATACCCAGCTCCATTTCCCAGCGCTCCAATCCCCAGGTAGCGGTACGGACGAAAAACTGAGCCACCGTCGCATCCATCGCCAGATACAAGGAATCCAGTTCACTGCCCTTCGCATCCATATCGGAGCGCATCACACGGGAAATTTCATAGTAGGCGGGTAAATAGGAAAACAGCTCGCGTCCCCGCAAGCTGCTCATTTGCCCCTCTTCACCCAGAGCTAGACGATTCGTTGGATCGTTCATGTTCATTCCATCATTACTCACTGACGCTCACCGTCCCCAGCACCGCCACCTGACCTGATCCAATCTCAATATTTTGATTGCTCTGTCCGTTGATTTTTAGCTCAGAGAAATCAATAATGATCGGAATATCCAGCAAAACAGCAGAAATCCGGGTATACCGAACCAACGGGTCTTCCTTGTAAAAAGCAAGCTGCTTCAAATACGTCCGCACTCCGCTTTCGATCAGCTTTTTGATTTCATCCAGGGTGGACGGCTTCTCCTTGGTACGCTGTACCTTGACCGAGATGTTAATTTCCACCTCTGTCGCTGGCATGATCGTCACCACAGGGCCCGCTGGTGCCAGCCCTTCGCCTTGTCCATCCTGAGTCGGATCAATGTACTTCTGCACCGCAGCGACGATATCCGGACTGGCAGCACGTTTATCCGTGTCCAGCACATATAAAGCCACCGTACCCGGCCCTTTCCAGAGGGGAACAACCTCCACGCCGCCTACTCCGGCGATTTCATTCGCCCACTGCGTGTACTGCGCCTTGTTGCCGCTCGTGCCCTGGTTCCGCACCTTGGCATAAAAACGCTCCAGCAACAGCTGGTCGCTCTCAATGTCCGTGCCACTTTTAGTTTCCTCTGTATTGATAACGGAGGAAACACCATTGACCGGGCTAGCCATCACCTGAATGACGCCCGCGGGTACGTTACCGCTGCGACCGGGATTGACTGCCCGAATCGCAGCTTCTCCTTTACCCTGCTCATCCAGCGTGACCGCTGCCGTGGTCGCATACTCAATGGAAGCTTCCCCCGATACATCATCTGCCGGGGTCGCCACCAACGTTCCCGCCGGAACGGTCGTTCCCGCTGTACCCGTGAATGTGACCATACCTGAGGCAGCAACCGCTTCCCGCCGTGTCACTCCATGCTCTGCTGTTCGCAGATCCAGTTCCGGCGAGCGAAAATCCGGGTTATCGCTGGCCACCGTACTGGCAAAGCCACGTCTTAGCAGCTCCTGCGCCCAGATTGCCGCTTCGGAGAGCATAAATGCCACTGGTGCCTGCGCATCCCAAATAAAAGAACCCTCGGACTTATCAATGTCCGAAGGCACTTTTTCCAGCATACGACTCAAAATTCCCTCTTCCGTCTGGTCTACCAAATACTCCGGCAAGTCTGCCATTAGATCACCACACTTTCTACAATTTCCGTTTCATCCCGCACATTCGTAATCTGGCAGCTAAAATGGCATGCCTCGCCTTCCCAGCTAAACGTAAACTGATCCACACTAGCCGTGCGAGCATCTGCCAGTAGCGCTTCGGTGACCATGCGCTTAATTTCACTTTCCTGCACACCGTGCCCATAGCTGCTGCCGATCAGTTCCTCCAGCTCGCTACCATAGTCGGGAGAATAGATCACATGACGGTAGCGGGGGGTACGAATTGCTTTTTCACACCACTGTACCCAGGCTTCTTTTTCACCTGTAGTCACGATTTTACGGCTGGGGCTCATAACAAATTCTCCGGCTTCAAAATCAAACCGCCAGCTTCGTCCAAATACCGCCCGGTTATCCTCCAGCACATCCGGGTCCGTAATATCCGTCCAGAGCATATCATCCGTTTCGGGAAATAAATTAGCCACGTCCACTCACCACCTTGCATACCACAACCACATCGTTGCCGCTATTCACCCGAACCGCAAGTACGCGATCTCCGGGCTTCAGTCCTTCGTTCAGGCTCAGATTCACATCCTCCAGCTCGTCCTCCCCGATATAAAAGGAAGTTTTCAGCTCCTTGCCCTCCCAATTCTCCGACTCTACTGCGGTTGAGGTACCTTTATACATATGACGCGGTACAGACAGCAGTCCCGGCAGCTCGGCGACCAAATAGTCCTGAAGCTCATGTTTAAAATCATCCAGCTTGAGTCCCGTGGAAGTAATCGTGCCCAGTACCGCACCTACTCCACTCAGCGCTTGCTTGGTTTGCTTGTGAAATGAGGATTGCAGAGCAGTGACCAAATGCCCGTAGGGGTCCTTATTCAAGGTAAAACCTCCTTTTTACATCGTCATACGTGCCCAGCTCCAGCGACATACTGCCGGGGTTACCCAATTCCCTGCTCACTGAAATCACCAGCAGCTTCATGGAACCCAGCATCACCGCGTCTCCTGCACGAATCGTGTTCATATCTGGCGCATTGACCGATATCGTTTGTTGTATGCCTCTCAGCTTACTCTTGGCCAACTCACGTGCCGCTGCACCCGATTTCACCTCGTCATCCTGCACGATCACCTGAAGCGTTCCATATTTGGCAATATCCTTTTCCTCCAGCGCCATCACCTTGGAGGGAACCTCATTGCCCGTTTCACTGGCAGCCGTAGCCAGCACCTTCACCCTCGTGGCCGCACCTTCGAGTGTACGGGATTGTGTCGTATCGGTCACTCTCTCCAAAACATACACATCTTTATTCGTTCCCAGCTCGTATAGCTCCAAACCGGAGGTAATCATCCGAGGATGATAAAGCTTACCGCCCGCCTTTGCCGTTTCACGCAAATCGCCCAGCATCATGGAATAGATGGACTGTGTCCGGTATACGGCACGCCCCAGCAACTTTTTCGTGTCTGGCAATGAAGCGATTTTCAGCTTCCAATCCCTGGCATATTTCTGAAAACGCTGAGTAGCCGTCTGCTTCGCAGGGAGCAAATATTCATCCTCGGACTTGTCCAAATACACCGTGCGATCATACAAGGTCAGCGTCATACGCTTGAGTCCATTGTTGGAGGTTTCCACTTCCCAAATAACCGCTGGAGACAGCAAGGGGACATAGTCTTTTTTGCCATAAGGAATGCCACTAACCCGAATCGACATCCCTGGAGAGATGGGCGGCAAATCCGGCGTAACGACCAAATTTACCGTGCCCTGATAAGCGATTTGCTCCAGCGAATCCCTCAAATTAATGTTCTCCACCAGCGGCGACACATCATATTTATCCTGTAAAATAACTTTATAGCTCATGACAGCACCAGCTTTTGCCCCGGTTCAATCGCATTCGGATTTTGACCAATAACCTTTTTGTTAAGCTGATAAATACGGCTCCATTGTGAGCTGTCCCCCAGCTCCAGCTTGGCAATTTTGGACAAGGAATCCCCCGATTTCACCGTGTAGGTTTTCTTCTTTTCTTTCATATCCGTGCGGGGCTTTTTGTTGACCGTAGCAGACTTCGTGCCACTGCCTGCTTTTTTGGATACCTTCATTTCACTCCAGGTCCGCAGCGAAAGATCAAAATTCACGTCCCCATAATCGCCGCCCCGAAAGGTGGAGTTATGAGATGCTACAATTACGGGTACATTTACAGCCGTCTCTGAAATAATGAAGCGTAATGGCTTTTGAGACAGCAAAAAACCATTCAACGTGTTCATGGCCTCCTGTGGATCGGGAATGTCCTGATATTTACAATACGATTCGTCGTATTCCTTGGGAAAAAAAGAAGAGAAGGAGATTTCCTTCACCTTCTCCCCTTGTGGAAAATCAAACTCCCCATAGGATAAAATTGTTGTCGTTTCAAATCCCTTTTGCCGTGAGATCGTCACTTCCTCGGGATTCACCGGAAATATAAACTTAAATCCCTTGCCATCCGTTAAACTAAATTCCATCTCTTTCCTCCTTCCCCGTTACTCCCATCCTACTGCATTACATAGCTCCTCCGCTCGCAGGCTTGGTGTTCTGCGTCGCCCGCAGAATCTCGGCTTTGAGGCGGTAGCCAATTTGCGTAATAAGCCCCTCCACATCCAGCTTGTTTTCATGCACAGTTACCTGTACAGCCCCTGCTGGAAGATTGAATTGGTTCGTAGTTTCCGTCTTAAAATCCTTCAAAAAGCCGGAGAGTGTTCCCATTTGTTCTGGGCTAATCTGTACTACTTGAGGAGTCGGATTACCATTGGCTTTACCTTTAGCTTTGGCTCCGTTGTTCGCATGAGCCGCAGTATTCAATAGTGGATTAGGATTGACCCCTTGGTTAGCGATAGCCATTGGACCATAAGGATTAGGGACGCCTTTTGCACCTGATTGCGGAGGCACGTATGCAACTGCACTATATAAAGGCGGCATAGTTGCTAATGGCTTAAGGGAGGCACCTATAGTCGAATGAGGCGGGATTGCAGGTTTAGGAACTTCAGGTGGCTTAGCTGGCTCTTTCTTAGGTTCATCTTTCTTACCAAAAGAAAAGAAATCAGAAAAGCCTTTACCAAAGTCTCCAGCCTTATCCGAAATCCAGCCTGTGACCTGGGAAGCTTTTTCCCCAATAAATTTACCAGCGGACTTTGCTTTGTCCATAATAGCAGGACCATAATCTGAGACTACCCCCCCAATTTTTCCACCAAAAAAGCCTCCCGCTATACTTCCAAGTTGAGAACCAACCATAGTACCAATACCCGGAAGCAACATTGTGCCTATAGCTCCACCTAGCGCAGAACCAGCAGTCCCGCCTACAGTAGAACCAATAGCTTCTGCACGTTCTTTACCGGAGGTAGCCTGCGCGATGTTCACAATATCCATCCCATAGCTTAATGGCCCCAGCAATTTTTTTGCGCCGCCTTTTAAAAGGTTCTTAAATAAGCCTGACCCAGCTTCCTCAGTTGCACCAGCAACCGTGCTTGGGTTTACAATACTGGAGGCAGCACTAGAAGCCGCATCTGCAGCGGTACTTCCGCCGCCTTTAAAAACTCCAAACATCCCCTCTCCACCATCAAAGAGATCTGAGAACCCCCCTCCTACTTTTTGCATAAGATCTCCGCTATTTTTACTAAAAGAAAGGGTTTTTTTGGAGACATCTCTAAACTTCTCTTTAAAAGTTGTTCCAACAACCGGTTCCCTAAATAATTTCTTTCCGGCTTTAAAAACTTTGTTAGCTGCTGAAGGTGCTTCAGATAAACTTTTTATCCCCCCACCAATTTTCTTTAGATTACCAAAGAAATCCTTTGTTTTACCCCAAACCGTCTTAGGCTCCTCTTTTTTCTCTGCGGCTGGCGTCACAGAACCCAACTTAGTACTCAAATCCCCAATAGCGGCAGTATTGGCCTCCACAGCAGCAGTATTTGCTTGCAATACTGAACTCAGATTGTTATCTCCCTTAATGGGACCTGTTTTGGCAGCACCGCTGTTAGCTGGTGAGCTACCTTGAGAGACTGCCTTCACATTGACATTCCCCGAAGCGTTAATAATCTGGGATTTGACCCGGTTAATCTTGTTCAACAGATTATCCAAGCCTTTGGAGGCCATATCGTTCAGCACGATTTCCGGGGCCATGCGAGTGCGGCCTATTTTCATAACACGCCCTTGAATCCGCTCAAAATAGCGTTCCATTGCGCGCAATTCGCGGTTCGCCTTAATGACGTTTTTAGGATCAATTACGAGGTTCATGCGGTAATTTAATGCTTCTGCCATATTTCATGTTCACCTCCTTGTTCATGCTTTTGAAGAAACCATACTGTCCATTTCCTGTTCAGCAAACGCCAGCAGCAGCATGCGCTCGCCACGGGGAAGCCGCCAAAAGTCTCCGGGGCGGAGGTGGTGCCGAACCCACAAGTGGTACAGCATCGTCGTCATTCCCCCGGAGCCGATTAGTTTTTTAGGTCAGCAATTTCCACGCCAAAGCCGGACAGTTCCAGCACTTTGTCGCCTACGGCATCCAGTTCACCCGCCAACAGCATACGACGGACAGATTGTTCGCCACCGGACAGCTTCAAACGGCTTGTAATCCGGGGATCGCCCCAGCCGCTTAGGGACAAGCCCTTCACTTCCAGCTTTCCAGTAGCCTCCGAAATCAACAGGGCGTTGAACGTCTCGGTATCTACCTTTTCATCCACTGCACCCTTTACGGTACGGCGAATGGTACACCGTTCACGAATGCTGTCCACTTTGCTGGAGGTCAGGCCATGCAGCACAATTTTCATATCGAGGCGCTTGATACGCACCGTTTCCTCCGGCAATTTTTCAGCGGCTTCAAACAGGCTGTCCAAAATTTGTTCTTCTGTCATATTTTCATTCAAGCTCATAAGTCATTCTCCCTTATTATCAATTTGTTTTGGGGAACGGAACACCTTATGGCATCCCATCCCCCATGTTCATATTAGTTCGCTACAATCGGATCAAGCAGCTCATAGCCTTCGAAGGTGAAGGTCGTTTCTTCCTGTACTTCCTCACCCGCTGTCCAGTTGGCAAGCTGAATTTTGTCAGGAGTGCAACGGATAAGACGAATGCTCTCATGTCCAAAGGCTTCAGGGTCATCCAATTTAGTGATAATTTCAAAACGACTGAAACCACGACGAATCATATCGGACGTCACCTTGTAGCCACTCATCGTGCCCGTTCCTTTTTTAATACCGCGTTTGTGTACCTTCCAGTCGTTGCCGACGAGATTCAGCTCGCGTTTTTCCATTTCCACACTGGCTTCCAATTTATTGATATTGGTCTGCCATACTCCGTCCACATGCGCCTGACCATACGTACCTAAAATGACTCTTGAAGCATCCAACATTTATTTTTCCTCCTCAAAATGATCCATAATATAGTTTTGAATTTCTAATTTTCCGCGGCCTTCTTATTGCACGTAAAATGTACCGAACAGCTGCTCCATCACGTCGGTCAGCTTCACGTTCCATTGCAGGAACACTTGATCCGGCTCCGGTTTGATAACTGGCGCATCGCCGTAGTAAGCCGGGTCGAGAATGACATCGTAGCCATCTGCTTCGATCACGTTACTCAGCGACAGCTGTGCCAGGTATTCTTTGATCGCACCAATGAGTGCCAGACGGCCTTCCACGGTGTTGTTGATTTTGCCAATGTAAGTCTCTTCGGCTGCACGCTGCAAGTCAGCGTTAATAGCATCCATAACGCGGATGGAGCGGATTTTCTTCCATGCGTTGTTTTGCCCGGCAGCCGGGTTCACCAAGCTGTTGATACCGCGCAGCGCTTTGACCTGACGACCGTCGAAGAACAGCAGGAAGACACCATTGCGGACTGCCTGCTCCTGCTCGGAGCGTGTCCAGCGGCGGGTTACATCCTCAAAAGGCGTCACCGCATAGGTGGCGGATTGATTCAGACGTTGACCTGCGATCAGTCCGGCTACATAAGCAGCCGTTTGAGCGGAGCTATAGTCCGTACCTGCCAGACGTACGCCAGTACCGACGTTCACGATACCTTCATGGTTGAGCGCCAGAGAACGGGCAGAGGCCAGGCTGACAGCGGTTTTGGATACATCATCTGCCGCAGAACCACCGAACACGGCGATAACGCCCTTGCCTTCGCCCCGGACACGCTTGATCCACGCGGCAAAGCTTTGCAGCAAGGCCAGATCGGCTGCATAATCCAGCGCCAGCACGTTAAATTCCTGTCCTTCAAGCGCTTCCTGCATAGCGATGTAATCGGCATTAACCAGCTTGCTATTACCGCTGTTGCCGCCCGTGAGATGTACGCCGCTGACATCCGCCGGAATGCCGCCATTGCCGACAACCTCGGCTTTCACCCATACATTTTCGCTGTTCTTGTTCAATGCTTCGGCAATCGAAGCAGCCGTACCGTCGCTGCCTTTATACGTGCCCAGCAGCTTGGTGCCCTCATAGAGACGCACCTCACGGGCTTGCTCGTCACCCAAGGATGGCTGTACCGTTACGGCAAAGCCATTACCGCGGCTACCTGTGTACAAAGCCTGCAAGCGCAGCACATCGGTTGGTGCCTCACCGCCGCTTTTCAGCGTCACAGTTGCTTGAGCAGCCGTGTCATCTGCCAAACGGTAGGCCAACAGCTTTTTCGGTCCACCCAGCAGAGCCAGATACAGTGTAGAGTACGCTGTCGCACCATCCAGGCTGTCATTGGAAAAGATTTGGCTAATCGCCGTTTCACTGCCAATCTCTACAAACTCACGTACAGGTCCCCAGTTGGCTTTAACCGGCACAACAACCGTACCGCGTGAACCACCTTGAATCGCTGAAGCTGCTGCTGCCTGAAAATTCATATACAAACCCGGCAATACCGGTTTATTCGTGTTTTCCCATGTTCCGCCTGCCATAATTAGTCCACCTTCGCTTTCATAAATTGTTCGATTTTAGTGTGTGCTTCTGCTACCGTGAACAGCTTGTCCTGTGTGCCAAAAAAGGCGCCTGCCAGCACTTCTTCCTTCACGGAAAACAATTGCTCCGCGTGCTCCTTAAGCTCCTCCAGCGTATAGCGGGGGCCGCTTGCTTCCTGCCCGGCAATGACCGGGGCCTTCTTGTTGTTGTCCAAGGTCACTCGGACCACCTCATTTCAAAATAGGATGAATTTCCACTCTGCGGATTAACGCCGCTTCCTCAGCCGGACGCATACGCCGCTGTACCAGCGTCAGCCGGAGCTGACCGTCCAAAATCGCATCCGCCTGCAAATCTGCGGAAGCCTCAGCCATGGACATATAACGGGCCTTCTCCTGATCCAGAGGAAGCTGAATTTGAGCGCCAAAGCCCTCGACCAGCGCGGAAGCCGCGCGATTCTCTTCAGCAGTGTCCGGGGCAATAACGTGCCCAATGAACCGTTTGCGAAGTTCATACATGGAGGCTCCCGCCATCCTGGTCTCGCAGCCGCTAAGCCGCCATAGCACCGCGTGCCGTCCCGGCTGTGCGGGCCATGCATCGGCGTACACTGACCACGCTGCGCCCAGTTGCTTCTGCGTCCAGCGGGTCAGCGCCGCCAGCCATTCATCCGGCTGTGCAATACCGTTTGCCGGAGCGGCCGCCGGACTCCCTTCCGTTTCAGGCACGTATACGCCAAAACGTAGCGTTCTGTAGGCCTTGCCCGTGACGGTGTCCAGCTTTTCCGCATCCCGCACGCCCAAATAGTGCGCGGTAAAAGCCGACGTGTCCCCGCCTTGGCCTGTCACCGGCTCCCGGTGCAGACCGGCAATCAGGGCGTTCGCCCATACATCAGCCTGTGCCAGCCCGGCTTGTCCTGCGTACAGCTTGATGCGGACAACCTGCCGATATCCGGCCCAGGACGACTTCCAGATTTCCTCGCCCAGCGCCATAACGGCGTACGGCTCCTCTGCCGTCTGCGACGGTGGCTGAACATCGTATACGCGCCCTTGAAGTGCTGGAACAATGTCAATGAGCTTTTGTTTAAAGGCTTGTCTCATCCTGCGGCATGCCACCTTTGCGCATCCTGCACTCGCATGTTGTGGCTGCTTAGCCAGGCTTTTTTCCACTTCCGTGTTCTCATCCGGCGTAGCCTCAACCTCATGCATTGCAGCATCCATTGCTTAGGCAACACGACTCCTCCTTTCTGTAAAACAATTCCCGGGAATCGACAGGGACGACAACCGCATGAAAAAACCGGCCCTGATGGCCGGCTAACGTTTGACTGTGTGTGTCTTCGGTATGTCCTCTTGTCTTGATTCCCGATGATATAATCTTACACCCTTATAACGAATGCGTTGCCGGGGAAATGGACGATAAAAGGCGAGACTAGGGATGAAGTTGGGCGGATATTTGAGAACAAGTGTTCCTATATCTAAAAAAGACCTTGACCCCCGCCATTGCAGGAAATCAAAGCCTTTTAAGAAGCGATTTTAAAATATAAATGCGAACGAATGGATAATTATTACACTATCCCAGTTTCCGTTCCGCTCCCTTCTGTAAACCCGCCAGATTCAAAACACCTTGATCCGCCAGTGCAAGCGCCATTTTGTAAAAAGCACGCGTGCGTAGCTTCGTGTACGTATCTTTACTTACCGGCGGGTCAAGCACATAATTGTAAACCTTGTAGTCGAACACATCGTCATCCTTTAAATAGCGCTCACGGATGAGCAGCTGTTCGCGTACATTCAAGCGGCCGACTACGGCATCCACCATTTCGCAATAAGCCAAACGAGCCGCAGGAGCATCTACATTATATACAGCTGTCCGTGCCGTTGGATCGCTGGTCACATTCGTCGGTCCGTTCGGGCGATCCGTATATCCGGCAGTGATAAAACTTTCCCGGTCCATAAAGGTAATGGTTTTATAAATCCGATATTTTTCAAATACCCCCTCCAGTGCGTTCTGCGTTTTGCGTCTGTCCAATTCGGGTAGGTTATTTTTCATGTAAAGCAACACTCCTTATCTTATGCCTTTTGACAATGATGTATTTTTTAAATCGTACAACTCTTACATTTACAATTTGTTCCCCTTTTGTTCGCATTATGAGTATAACATAGCATTATTTAGGATAGCTATCCATCGGCAAAAAAAGCGGTATAGCTTCAAAAACTGCATATTCGCTTTATTTTCCTATACCTTTTGGCATATTACGTGCCTTTACTATTTACCTAATGGTATAATGGAACTAATCTTTTATTCTGTTGCAGAAGGGAGCCGTCATGGTGGAACAACCAGCATTTGGAACATACTTAAAGCACCAGCGTGAGCACAAGCAATGGAGCATTAACCAATTGGCAGAAGCGGCTGGCATCAGTAATTCACAAATTTCCCGCATTGAAAACGGGCTGAGGGGAGTACCCAAGCCCTCTACTCTACGCAAAATAGCGGACGCGCTCGGCGTATCGTATACCGAGATGATGAAGAACGCCGGATATTGGGGAGACGATGATTCAGCAGAGCAGCATTCACACGACTCCTATCGTTCCAGCGTACCGGAATGGGCTACTTCCCAGGACCGCCGGGATTTTAAAAAAATGCTGGAGGAAGACGGCGAATTGATGTTCGACGGCATTCCACTGGATAAAGAAGATCGTCAACGGATCAAGGATGTGCTGACAGGCCTGTTCTGGGAAGCCAAACAGATGAACAAGCATAAACCCAAATCGCCCCCAGCGGGCAGTGATCAGGAATAGCAGGTGAGCGCATGAACCAACTCATTCACAAACTCGTCCGAAAATACCGCACGAACTCCCCCTTCGATATTGCGGAAGCTCTGGGTATCCATATCCGTTACTGTGATCTGGGCCCCACAACCAAAGGACTGTATTACCGCAAGCTGCGCAGAAGATTCATCGTCATCCACAACGGGCTTACACCGGAATGGAAACGATTCATCTGTGCGCATGAATTGGGGCATGACCGACTTCATAAAGGCGTCAGCCGCTTTTTTATGGAGGAGCATTCCTACTTTTTTCCCGGCAAATTTGAGATGCAAGCCAATCGGTTCGCTGTGCTATTGCTCAGTGTAGGACAACCACCACTTACTGACGAAACGCAGGAGCACTATTTATCCCGGATTGGTCTGCCCAAGGAGACTGCCCTTTTTTTTAATCCTACAACGGAACATTAGTTCTCACATATAATTGCTTGTTTATTACTTCCTCTTCAATATAGGTAATTTCATGATGGCTTTAACAACCGATATACAAAAAATTTTCAGTGCTCTTATATAAAATAGAAGTTATTTTTACAATCTTCTGATAAAATGTGGACGTAAGCGGTTTCTCTAATTCATTCATTTTACAGGAGGTTGAAAGAACAACATGAACTCATGGAAAAAAATCTCGTCCATCTTGACGACCGCCGCGCTTCTGCTCGGATGTCTCGGTACAGCAGCAGCGGACCCGGCAGCTAGTACGGGAACAGCGGGAGCTGCAACTCCTCCCGGCAACGGGAAACACATCACCATCCTACATACGAACGATACTCATTCCCACGTGGTGTCTAACGACAAGGAAATGGGCTTCGCCAAGCTGGCAGGCATCATTGACCAGTACCGGGCTTCCAATCCCAATACGCTGCTGCTGGATGACGGAGATACGGTTCATGGAACGACCTTCGCTACTTTGGTCAACGGCGAGAGCATTGTAAAAGTGGTTAACAAGCTGGGCTATGATGCGATGGTACCAGGCAACCATGAGTTTAATTACGGCTGGAAGCATCTTGTCGAGCTGAGTAAGGAAATTCAATTCCCGGTACTCAGCGCCAATATTAAGCAAACGGATGGAACACGTTTGTTCCATCCTTATGTGATTAAAGAAGTCAATGGCGTTAAAATCGGCATTATCGGCCTGACCACACCCGAAACGGCATACAAAACCAATCCTAAAAATGTCGAGGGTATTCAATTCACTGATCCCGCGGCTGAAGCCAAAGCGGCTGTAGATGAAATCCGCAGTAAAGTGGACGTTGTTGTGGTCCTCGGTCATCTGGGACAAGATGCATCCAGCAAAGACACCAGCCTTAAGGTTGTCAAGGAAGTGCCCGGCATTGATATTTTCATTGATGGACACAGCCATACCGTACTGGAAAAAGGCTTGGTTGGTGACAATGGTACACTGATCGCAAGCGCGGGCGAATATACGAAGTATCTGGGCGTTGTAGATTTATGGGTCGACGGCGGTAAGGTTACGCAAAAACAAGCCAAGCTGATTGATTCGACGCAAGCAGTCGATGTTCAGCCCAATGCTGAAATCGCTACATTGATCGCCTCTATTCAGAAGGAACAGGAACCGATCCTCAAAGAGGTTGTAGTGCAAACAAGTGTGAACCTGGAAGGAGCGCGTGAAAAGGTACGTGCAGGTGAAACCAATCTCGGCGACCTGCTCACCGATGCCATGCGTGACATTTCGGGGGCAGATGTGGCCCTGACCAACGGCGGCGGCATTCGGGCGTCCATCAAGACGGGAACGGTAACCAAGGGAGACATCATCACTGTGCTGCCCTTCGGCAACCAAATTGTTACCTTGAAAGTGAAAGGCTCCGACATTCAGGCAGCACTTGAAAATGGTACAGCCGCCTATCCAGAGCCAAGCGGCGGGTTTCCACAAGTATCGGGTATCTCATTTAAAATAGATACATCGGCAGTCAAAGGAAGTCGTGTCCACTCCATCCTGATTGGCGGAAAAACGCTTGATCCTGATGCCACGTATACACTGGCAACGAATGACTTTACGGCTGTAGGCGGAGATCAGTATACAATGTTCGCCAAATATCCGCAGGCAGGTATGTTCGGATCGCTTGATGAGGCGCTGATTCGCTACATGCAAAAGGTTGGCTCCGCCAGCCTGCAAGTACAAGCAGACGGCCGCATTCAAGAAGCCAAAGCAGACGGCAAGACTTCCGTTCCTGCCGCGCAGCCTGTACCAGCTGCCTCAACCGCAACACCGGCACCCGTGCAGGAAGAACCGCAAGTGGTCTCTACCCCGTCTGCGAAACCTGCACCAGCCAAAGCTCAAACAGCGAAGCCACAGCAGACACCGGCTTCTGCACAAGCTACAAAAAGCCATGTGTATATTGTAAAGTCCGGGGATACACTGTATGACATTTCCCGCCAATATGGGTTCACCTGGCAACAGCTTCAAAAGCTGAACAAGCTGAAAAATCCTCACCGCATTTATCCGGGACAAAAGCTTGACCTCCCGGCCTAATTCAATAAGCTTGCAAAGGCAGCGTCCAGAATCCCAGTGGTTTCGGACGCTGCTGTATGTCAGGAGGTTATTTTTATGCGATAGTCCAAACTCATTTGGACATCGCATATTTTTTTTCAAAAGCCAGCCTTTTAGACGCTGACAAGTTGTGAACCGAGAGGTATGATGGAGAAGAGCCATTCGGGCAGAAAACATCCATTCCGTTCTCTAACGGGATCAGTTATATGTGTGGAAGGAGCACAAAAATGCAATATATTATTTATGATCTTGAGTTTACCGTTAGCCGTAACGCCAGATATTCCTCCGAGATCATTGATATCGGTGCCGTCAAAGTCATGAAGGGAGACGATGGCTTGTACGTTGCGGACACGTTTCACAGCTTTGTCAGACCCTCAAATCGGCCTGTGCTGTCTACAGATACCGTGCAGTTCACCGGTATTACTCAACGAGACATTGATGCGGCCCCGCTTTTCCCTGAAGCTGTGAAGCCATTTATCGCATGGCTTGGAACGGAGGACTCCCCTTATTACTTATGTGCTTGGGGGCCAGATGACCGTCAGAAGCTGGTATCTCATTGCCGCACCCATCATGTGGACCTCCATTGGATTCATAATACGAACGATATACAAAAACAAATCTCCCGTCTGTCCGGCTCCAATGGCAAATACCGTCAACTAAGCCTGTCTCAGGCGTTGGAGCTGTGCAACATTGACTTTGATGGTCAACAGCACCGTGCGCTGGACGATGCACTGAATACCGCTCAGGTTTTCATGCATCATTTTGATCGTATCACATTATCCAATAACGCTTCTGACGATGAGGAAAGCCGGGGTTCGAAGCTTGTATACTCCACACCGGAAGAAGAACAGGAGCAGTACAGTCCATTTGGCAATCTCGCCAACCTGTTTAAGGACCGTTAGGAGGATAGCACCCCGGCCCGTTCCGGGGGATCTATCACCCCTTGTCATTCTTGGTTCCCTGCCTTTTTATCGGAATAAAATGCCCCCCAGGTTCGCAGCATTTCCTGCATTCGCTTGCGGTATCGCAAAGGCTCCAAAATTTCTGCCTCCGCTCCATATTGAGTGAGCCAGTCCAGAAATTCACCATCATGATTCACCGTTACCTCAAACAATAGACTTCCATCCGGCAAATCCTTGAGAAAAGGCTTGATGAACAGCTCCTCTTCTTTGACCCGATATACAGATCCAGCAGAAAATTTTACCACAAAACGGATATTCTGGTTTCCTTTGGTAACTGACCAGGTTCCCTTAAAAAACATTTCCATTTCATAAGTATTCTTCTGAAACGTATACGGCAAAATCCTCATATTTCGAAAGCGACTGATCCGAAAGGTTCTCATGGCGGCTTGCTTGTGACAAAAACCAAGCATATAAAAACGCCGATCCTGTGGAACCAGACAGTAAGGATCAATCTGAACTAATGATACATCTTCATTTTGAGGCGAACTGTATTCCGCTTCAATTGTCTGCTGCGTAAGACTTGCCAAAACAATCAGCCTGAGCAGATAAGGCTGGTTTTCCCGCTCAAGTGTCGAGCCGAGCCGGACGATATTTTTCATTTCCTGCGCGAAGCTTGTCTGGTCCATCTTTTTTTTCTGACTAGAGGCCATCACTTTCTCATAAGCACTTTCAAAAGCTGGTGGTAAAAGAGGCTTTATAGTTTCCATGACATCCCCCAGCCTGGCAAAAGCTTGTGCCTCTTCTTCCGTCCAATTGAGCGGATACAAGGCGAAGTTACTAATAAATATGTATCCTTTGCCATGTCCCATATTGGCTATCGGAATATGCATAGCGCTCAGAGCCTCCATATCTCGGTAAATGGTGCGTTCTGATGTTTCACAACGTTCGGCAAGCTCTCTTGCCAATATCCCCGGATTTGCCTGAACAATAGTAATAATCCGCATTAACCGTATCAACCGATCAGTCAAGGAAGTCTCTCCTTTACAAAAAGATAGTAAATTAGACTCACTATAATACATAAATAAACTAGCATAATTGCCTACTTTAAAATATTAATTTCGGTAAAGCGAACATCCTCTACAGATATTTCATTATTAACATGGACTTTAGAACTATACGATTCGAATAATCCAAAAGTCCCATTCCATTTATTGCGTACGGCAAAGAGTAATTCAGCTTCCTCCAGATACTCCATGTCTCCTGTTCTCGCCGCCCGTATAAGCAGTTCATCTGCTTGTCTGGTAAGCGCAAACGCCCCTCGCTCCTGTTCCCCCTTCTCGTATATACGCAATGCTTTCTTCACAATTGGAGCCGTCTCATTCAGCTTTATGTATTTTTCCACCTTCGGGTTGATTGGAATGCTCAGCAGACCAAGATGATGCGTGTAATGGATATAGAGCTGATCCGTTCGAATCAGTGTCCTTTTTTCCTGAGTGGGCTTACACCAGCTCCACTCCATCAATCCAATGATATGCCTTCCGGAAGAGTGAACTGGTATAGAAAAGGACAAAATTGCCTGCTTATACTTCCCCCTCCGCATATCACCACAGTGAACAAGCATACACTCTCCGTCTTCCAAGCGATTGAAGCTGAGCCTGGCCCCATCCACTTTTAATAGATTTACCCCACTCTCTGGGATGAACCGGAGTTGCAGGTCACATCCAACTGTTTTCGGCATTAAAGTACCTTTTCTTTTACGTATAGCCCCATAGCCCCATTCTATCAGCAGATTTACTTGCTCGGACCTATTCGCAGATATAGACTCTTTGTCCCATGTGTACGTTACGTTAATCATTGGCTTCACCACTGGTAAATTCCCCCTAAAAGAACATGTAACTCTAAATTAACAGTGTTATCTGACACTATATTGTCAGGGAACGTATGTTCGTTAGCGAAAATTATACATGGTAATCTATAGGAAAGGGGAAGTACATCAACAAATAACATTTTAACCCATTGAAATTGCATGATTACGTAAAAAAAAGCCCGGCGTAAGCCGGGCTGCATTATAGTCTCGTTTCATAGTATAAAGTTAAGAAATCATAGTTTCTGTCAAAGAAACATTCGCTTTTGTGCAGATATCGGAAACAGGCGCAAAAGTTATACTGTCCACCACCAGTTCCTTCGACAAAGGCTTTCCGTTTACCGTTATTTTTAACGTTCTATAGGTCTGTTCTTTTTCGTTCATCGTTCATTTCTCCTTCTACATTCTTGCTTAATATATTTATACTCATTTCTGTTCCTCATCAAATAGGGTTGGCTCTTGTACATGCTTGCGAGAAAATTACCGGAATGTAGCTGCTTCCTTGATATACCCGTTTTGAGGTACACTTAAACTAAAATATCGACTTTTTTGTAAATATTTCTCCCGGATTTGTCATCCTGTTATTCTAAACTTTGAACCCTAATCATTACACTATGCGTAACCATAAGATATGGGTAATTATGCTTATCATTTAACATCTTGGTGCAACAGAAGGAGGAAGATCTCTTGGTACGACAAATTTCTCGCTTTGCTTTCTGCCGCCGTGTCGTCTGCGCTGCTGTAGCGCTTCTGTTTATTTTTGGCGGAACCGGAGTTCCGGGAGCACATGCCGCCTACTGGGATGATGTATACCAGGGCTTTGAGCAATTTTCCCGACTGCCTGGCGATGTATATCAGCTCAAGGAAAGCTATAAGCAAACGCAGGAAGAGCTGCAAAAGGCCCGTAGCAGCGTTGAGGCTTATCAGGAGCAAAACGCTCAACTATTACAGCAAAACGCCAAGCTAACCGACACCGTCACCGAACTGAAAAATCTTCAGGTTCAGCGCGATCAGGCTTCACACCGTAACAAGATGCTGATCCTCACAGCTGTCATTTTGCTGGCTGGTTATTTTATCGGTATTCGCCTGTTGCGTTACGGGATGCGTCGACGTTCGGGAAGATACTAGCCCCCTGAAAGGATGAAAGGCCAGAATGGACATACAAGCAGGACAACACCATGATGAAAGCGTCGGTTCTGTCGTAACACTTGATCTGGCGGAGGGCGAAAAGCTGCATGTTCTTCACCCGCAGCAGATCATCGCGTACCGCGGACCCAGCTCAGGCCGTAGTGACAAACTGATGAATATTAAAGGCATGTACCGCAAGCACAAGCTGATTCAGGCCGATTTTACAGGAGCTTGCCGCCTCATTGCCGCACTTCCTCCCGGCTTCAGTCTGAAAATGATTGAGCTGGATGGGGGCGACGATCTGCTATACGATTTTCGCAACCTGTTCTGGTACAGCTCCGGTATCCAGATGCGCACCAAGCTGCTGAGCATGAAAAACATGTTGTTCAGTCGGGATGTTATTAAAATGAAATTCGATGGCATCGGCCAGATCGGTCTATTGACTCAGGGACGGGTATGCCAGGAACAGCTTCATCCAACAGAGCCGATGTATGTCGATGCAAGCAGCGTCATTGCCTATCCCGAGAACGCCCAGCTGGAGCTGACAGTGTATGGCAACCATTTGGCCAGCCAGCATATGAATTATCATTTTAAAATGACCGGACACGGTACTGTGCTTTTTCATGCGGGTGAGCATCATCGACGGCTCCAGCAGGATATGAACGACGATGGCGTGATCAAACGCTTTTTAAGGGAAGTCATTCCATTTGGCGGAGTGTTTATCAAATAGCTCTGCCATGCTATAATGAAGGCGTCTGTCCTCTGTCAGACACCTAATGAAGAAAGTCCATGCTCCATGCATGGGAGAGGTTCGCGAACTCCCTCTATAAAAAACTAACGATGCTTTGTCCTCCGCATGAAAAAATAATCGCGGGGTCAGGCCTGTTTTTTGTTGAAGCTGGTTCAAGAACTCTCCTTCTTCCAAGTGACAAGACGCTGTGTCTTACACCATTCCAAGAAGATCGAGAGGTTTTTTTATGTTTGCCAACGAAAAAGCGGTCGTCGTATTTAGCGGCGGCCAAGACAGCACCACCTGTTTATTCTGGGCGAAAAAACATTTTGCCGAAGTAGAAACGGTGACGTTCGATTACGGTCAACGCCACAAGCAGGAAATCGAAGTAGCGGCCGGGATTGCCCACGAGCTGGGTGTTCCGCAATCGGTACTGGATATGAGCCTGCTCAATCAATTAGCCCCCAATGCCCTCACACGCACCGACATTGACATTACTCAGCAGGAAGGCGAGCTGCCCAGCACCTTTGTAGACGGTCGCAACCTGCTATTCCTCAGCTTCGCAGCCGTGCTCGCCAAACAAAAAGGAGCCCGTCACATGATCACAGGCGTCTGCGAGACGGATTTTAGCGGCTACCCCGATTGCCGGGATTCTTTTATCAAATCGCTGAACGTTACTTTACATCTTTCCATGGACTATCCCTTTGTCATTCATACCCCGCTCATGTGGTTGAATAAGGCCGAAACCTGGCAAATGGCCGATGAGCTGGAAGCCTTTGAATTTGTGAGAACCCGTACACTAACATGCTATAACGGCGTTATTGGCGATGGCTGTGGCGAATGCCCTGCCTGTAAACTGCGCCGCGCCGGGCTGGAACAGTATCTGGCTATACGCGGAGCTTCGTCGCTAGGAGTTGAAGGCCATGCGTGAGCCGGGCCCCTTTCGTATCGTCGACAAGCTCCAGCAGTTTGGGACGGACATTGAACGCTCCCAGCTGCGTTATCATCGCAAACGTGTACTGGTCAGCAAGCAATTTACGTTCGATGCAGCACACCATTTGCACTGCTACGAAGGCAAATGCAAAAATCTGCACGGACATACTTATATCGTCGTTTTCGGCATTAGCGGCATACCGGACGAAACCGGTCTGACCCTTGATTTTGGTGATATCAAAACGATCTGGAAGGAGCAGATTGAGCCTTATCTGGATCACCGCTATCTGAATGAGACGCTGCCCCCGATGAATACAACGGCGGAAAATATGGTCGTCTGGATCTTCGAACAAATGGAGTCTGCCCTAACCTCGGAAGCATACCACCATCGTGTGGAAGGCGGGCGCACTGAATTTGTACGGCTGTTCGAGACACCTACCAGCTATGCCGAATTCCGACGGGAGTGGATGCTGGATGAGTAATACTACGGCGACTCACCAAACAGCCGCACCTTCCCGGGGCCCAAAAACAGCCCCGATCCCTGTATTGGAGGTGTTTGGTCCTACCGTTCAGGGCGAAGGCATGGTCATTGGGCGCAAAACGATGTTTGTTCGTACCGCAGGCTGCGATTACCACTGCTCATGGTGCGATTCCGCCTTTACCTGGGACGGCAGCGCCAAGGATCAGATCCGTCGTCTCAGCGCCACAGACATTTGGCAGGAGCTTCAGGCCATCGGTGGCACACGGTTTTCACATGTGACCCTATCCGGGGGCAACCCGGCCCTGTTGCCGCAGCTTGGAGAGCTAATCACGCTGCTGCGCAGCCAAGGCATTGCCACCGCTGTCGAAACACAAGGCTCCCGCTGGCAGGAATGGCTGTATGATATCGACGAGGTAACCCTGTCGCCCAAGCCGCCCAGCTCTGGTATGACGACCAACTGGGACGTGCTGGATGACATCGTAGCCCGCCTGTCGAATCGGAAGATTACTGATTGGAAGGCGGCTGGAGAGCCCTCGTCAGTGTCCAGCTTCTCTACCGCAACGCGCACGAAGGAAGCCGCTAATGAATCAGTGAGCTGCTACCACGGAGCATGCAGCTTGAAGGTCGTCATATTCGATGACATTGATCTCGCATATGCACGCACCGTTCACGAGCGCTATCCACATATACCGCTGTTCCTCCAGACTGGCAACCCAGATGTGAACACAGAGAACACCGGACAGATTGCGGAATCCCTATTGCATCGTTATGAATGGCTTATTGACCGTGTCATGGACGATTCACGTCTGAATGACGTACGGGTACTCCCGCAGCTCCACACCCTCGTATGGGGCAACAAACGCGGCGTATAAGCACTGATAAGTAATATATTCCATATGAGCTGTATGTGATACAAAAGTTACACCCAATTCGTTGGATTATACCTTCGACATCCAAAGTTATAAAAAAGAGAAAGCCTCGTCTCTAAAGGCGGGCTTTCTCAAAGTGGCGCTCCTTTAATAAAGGAGCGAGCTTTATTCACTTCTGCCCAACCTCATGTAAACGAGTAGGGACTTTATGGTGTTGACAGTGGTCGGCAGCGGAGCGGAGGATTTGAAGCTGGAGAAGCGTTAGCGTTCGCCTTTGAAATGGGATTCTAACCTATATATCTTTCACATGATCAGAAAGAATCCCATTTCAACAGCGATCGGAAGCTCAAATCCTTCGCGGAGCGTCACCTAACCGAACCTCCATAACTCCCTATCCTTTTCACTAAAATAACTAAACTTAAGGAGCCTCACCACTATGACCGGAAGAACACCCGAAGAAATGACCGACGTTACCCTGCTTGGCAATCAAGGCACCCAATACACCTTTGCCTATGATCCCGCCATTCTGGAAAGCTTTGATAATAAGCATCCGTACCGTGACTATTTTGTAAAGTTTAATTGCCCGGAGTTCACCAGCCTGTGTCCAATTACAGGACAGCCGGATTTTGCCACCCTCTACATCAGCTACATTCCCGATATCAAAATGGTCGAAAGTAAGTCCCTCAAGCTGTACCTTTTCAGCTTCCGCAACCACGGCGATTTCCATGAGGACTGCGTCAACATCATCATGAACGACTTAATCAAGCTGATGGACCCGCGTTATATCGAAGTGTGGGGCAAGTTTACGCCGCGCGGTGGCATCTCCATTGATCCATATACAAACCACGGCAAACCAGGAACGAAGTATGAGGAAATGGCACAACAACGCCTATTCAACCATGATATGTACCCGGAGACGGTAGATAACCGTTAACATTTTACGAAATTTCACTACCAATGATTTGCTATTGTAAAGATATTTAAAACCTAATATCCACATCATTAAACAGTAAAGTGCACCCTTAGAATTGACATGGGAATAACCCTTCCGTTATCCGATGAATTCTAAAGGTGCACTTTAATTGTTGTATTCCGAGTTTGTTACTTTGTTACTTTGTAACTTTTAACTGAATACTGTCAGCTTTATAGACAACCTTCACTTTGTACTTGCTTGGCAATCCTGTGGTTTCAATGGATGTAAATGCTCCATTTCGTTTACCATAAGTCATGATCGTGGCACCGTTAGCTGGTACATATTTGTTTGAAAAATTCAGACGCAATTTCCCATTAGGTATTGCAGTGCCTTTAATTTTGAGCAAATCATTTTTACTCTGAAGGTTGAGCTCAAGCGTGCCCTTGGCAGATTGTTTGTAATTGCCGCCGATGATCAGCTTGCCAGCAACATTTTCAGTGAGGGTACCCCCGTTGTTCGTAACATCCCCATTTCCGAATGCCGTCTCCGAATTCCCCTCAAGTCTGCCTTGGTCGAGCTGTGTACCGCCGGAATACGTATTGTTGCCCAGCAGCTTCAATGTACCTGTTCCCTTTTTGGTCAGCTTTCCAACGCCGGAGATATTGTTGCGCCAGCGATCCAAAGCATTGAAACCGCCTTTGGAAGCGTCCATGGTCACGGTAACGTTATTGGCAAAAGCCCCATAACCATCTGCGGCGGAAAAGAGATCCAGTCGTCCCCATCCCTCAGCATCATCCAGTACAGGATAGCCGGAAGGTAGACCTGTAGTAGCCAAAACCCAACGGCGTTGTGTGCTGTCCAGGTAAGGCAGACGTGTTTCCAGCAGCACCTCAGCTCCCTTAGGCACCGTCATTGCAGTCGTGGTTGGATTCATTGGACTAAATCCGTAGGTCAATCGTTCAGTATAGCTTTTTTTATTGGCAGAATAATTGCTAAACCGATCCGAGGCTGTACCCGTTTGCGTTAACAATGTACTGTGAGCATCCTGATAAGCTGCTTTCTTTAAACTGCTATTGGCCGGATCAGACAGGATGGCAGCCGCCGTCGCAGTTGCCATGACACGCCCTCCCATAACATCAAATGGCGAATGCATACCGGCAACAATACGGTTGTTGCCCAGCTCCGAAGCTCGTGTCAGCAGCTCCTGGTAACGCTCTGGTACGGCATAGGCCATCGCAATAGCGCTAAGATACGCGGCATTGGTATGACCGCTAGGAAAGCCGCCATCCTTGCTCGGATCAGAATTTTGCGCGGGCAGCAGGGTTGGAACCACGACTGAATTATCGCTCCAGCGAAATGGACGAGGATAGCTAAAATAAGCCTTGGCCGAGCTTGTCGAAGAGTAATCACCACGCAAGGTATTGACTAAATTCACGATATTACCTAAAGTGGAGCTCGTACTGCCTGCATTGGTTCCAGCATCTTCATATTTTTTAGTCAAGGCATCTGCCGGAATGTCATTGATTGTTGTAGTTGCCCCTGCATTCTTTCGATATATATCGGTAAGCGAACCCAGACCGTCGATCACACTGTAGCTCTGATTTCTGCGATCATCCAAATAAGCCGCATCTGCCTCACTGGAAGTACGGCGAGCAGCAATATCAATAACTTTTTGAATATTGGCGTCCAGTACGCTGCTGTTCAGCTTGGTACCTGTATCCCAGGTGGTGCCGGGAGTCCAAAGCTTATTAAATCCGGAAAGCAACCCGAGTGTCGGATTTGAACTTTCCGTCTTATTACTAGAATTATTATTTTTGTAATGATCTACGAAATATCCCCAAGACGGCTCTGGCGCAGTTACCGTTGTGGGTAGGGTTGCCGCACTCGCATAACTTCCACCCAGGGAACCTATAAGTAAGGGTACAGACAATAAAGCAACTGATAATGGTTTCCTTAACAATTTCATTCTCAAATCATATCCTCTCTTGTGCTCTTCATGCGTTCTCTACAAAGCTATCACCTATACAACAAGTTGTATGATATAAAGAATCATATCTTTAGTTTGTTAAATGAGGAGCATGGTTTTGTTAATTTATTTTTGCTTATGTACATGATCATCCACTCCAGAAAACTTCCTCCCTTTGAAAAGAAGCGGCTATACTGATATCTTTATCAGTATGAAACTTTTATGAGGGGTGTTTTGGATTGACACAATTAGGAAGGAATGATCTCTGTCATTGCGGCAGTGGTAAAAAGTATAAGAAATGCTGTTTAGACCAGGATCAACAAGCGCAGCGGGAACAGCACAGCTCCTTTGCAAATCAGGAATCAGGAAACAGCACTCAGTGGCAGGAAAGAATTGAACACACAGAATCACCACAAAAATTCAGAAAGCTTATAGGCAAACTGAACTGGCCAACAGAAGCACAATATCAACTGGCTGACGAGCTTTTTATGGCCCTTTATGCGGAAAATAACTTAAAATCCCAAATCGTACGTGGATGCCTTATGGAGACATTACTGCTCTGGAATAACTTCTGTAACTTAAACAGCCCATCTTTCCGTAAACCTGGAGGTTATAAAGCTGCTCTTGAGTATTTTTTTCTAACTGAATTTGGCATGCTGGTTACTCAAGCTGATCTCGCAACCAAGCATGGAGTCTCCGTATCCAGTCTGTCTAATAATTTGCGAAAATTGGAGGATTTTTTTGAAGAATATGGGACGGAAAATGATAATCTGGCAGCTCTGACCTCGTCTAACAAAGTTGAAGAGATGACCACTTATTCCGAACTCGAACATGAAAAAATGCTGAGAAAAATTCAGAAATTAATGGAATCCCAGGATCATGAAGGCCTTGAGGATGCTCAGAATTTTCTGGCTTTGCAATTAAACAACTCTGAATTATTGAGAAACGATTCTCCAATAAGCTTGGAGGAAAAGGCCTACGAACTGATAATCAGGGCTGAATCAGAAACTTCCCTTGCCAAGAAAAAGAAACTCGTCAGCCAAGCGCAAGAGCTTGATCCTAACAATGTAGATGCTTTGCTTATACTTTCAAAACTAGCAACAGATATTTCAGAAGCCATTAAGCTGGCCAATTCTGCTATGACATATGCCCGAGATGAACTGGGTGAGGACTTTTTTGTGCAAAACAAAGAATATTTCTGGGGGATGGTCGAGACTCGCCCCTACATGCGCTCGAAGGAGTTGTATGCCAAACTGGTGTATACATCAGGCAGAATTAGTGCCGCGTGTGAACAATATGAGCAATTACTAGAATTAAATCCCAATGATAATCAGGGGATTCGGTATAGCCTGCTTCTTTGTTATTTGGAATTAGAACGCTTCGATCAAGCAGAACAGCTACTGCAATCCTATGCAAATGAAGGGTCAACGGAATTTAAATACGGTAAACTGGCTCTGGAGTACCTTCAAAATGGAGAAACTGCGAATCTGACTTTTTTGTATAAGCTGGCTCGTAAACAAAATCGCCATGTCCCGGCCTATCTGCTTGGGAAAAAAACTTTGCCTTCAACACAACCCCAGTACATGACACCCGGCGATATAAATGATGCCGTTCAGTATGTGGATTCTCATGAAAATCTTTGGGCTCGATTATATGGATTGGTCGAATGGATGAAAAAGCAAGCCTAGGCAACATATGAAAAGGATCTGCTCTCTAGGCTAAATAGAGGGTAGGTTCTTTACCATTTTGAAGCTATCGGTTTCAATCTGCCTATATGCAGACCACCTTTAGCTAAATCATGCAATTGCGAGTATGCAGCAGGATGGGAAAGAACCACCGAGTAAAAGCGGCCTTTATGCCCCTTTCAGCCATTTGCTGCAAACGGATCGCTTCCTATATCTTAAAATATACATACATAATCGGAGGTTGCCATGACTACTAAATCTGCTACAAAAAAAGAAGCGGGCCAATCGCTCCCCCTGCCGGGACCTCAAGCGAAGGGCACCGTTTTTGCGATTCTGATTGCCATCAGCTTCGTCCATCTGTTCAATGACTCGATTCAATCGGTCATTCCTGCGATCTTTCCGATCTTAAAAGAATCCATGAGCCTGAGCTACACGCAGATCGGCTGGATTTCATTCACCATCAATTTTACAGCTTCGATCATGCAGCCAGTCATTGGCTTGTTTTCGGATAAGAGACCTACGCCCGCGATCCTTCCGATCGGCATGGGCTTTACGCTGACAGGCATGCTGCTGCTCGCCTATGCTGCCGATTATAAAGCAGTGCTCATCGCGGTCATCTTCGTGGGTCTGGGCTCGGCTGCCTTTCACCCGGAAGGCTCGCGTGTATCCCATATGGCGGCCGGGCCACGTCGGGGGCTGGCTCAGTCCATTTTCCAGGTTGGCGGCAATGCGGGCCAATCGCTGGCACCCATGCTTACGAGCTGGATCTTTATCCCATTGGGGCAATTTGGCGCCATCTGGTTCACAGGTATTGCTGCGGCCGGGATTGTGGTTCAGTCGTTCATCGCCCGCTGGTATGGTAACGTCCTGCGTACAGAAGGCTATGCACGTAAAAAAGCGGCGGCACGCCAGATGAAGCCCGAAGTACGCAACCGTATTATGTTTGCGATGGTTGTTCTCATTCTGCTGGTATTTGTCCGTTCGTGGTATTCGACCTCGGTCGGAAGCTACTATTCGTTTTACCTGATGGAAGTGTTTAAAATGCCACTGGCTGATGCACAATTGTACATTTTCCTGTTTTTAGGAGCTGGAGCGCTTGGCACCTTCTTTGGCGGTCCACTGGCGGACCGTTTTGGTAAACGCAATATGATTTTCCTGTCCATGGTATTGGCTGCGCCTCTCGCGCTATTGTTGCCTTACGCCAACCAATTCTGGACGGCTATCCTGTTGCCGATTATCGGATTTATCATGCTGTCGAGCTTTTCGATTACGGTCGTATATGCTCAAATGCTCGTACCCGGCAAAATCGGAACCGTCTCCGGTCTGATCACGGGCCTCGCTTTTGGCCTTGGTGGGGTAGGTGCGCTTGTGCTCGGCAACTGGATCGACAAAGTAGGCATCACGAACATCATGTTCCTGTGTGGCTTTTTGCCGTTGCTAGGCATTTTAACGTTCCTGCTTCCTACAGATAAAACCCTGAACCGCTGGGCGGAAGAAAACGGAGCCGACGTGTAACAGGCAAGCGTGTGGCGGCCATCCCGGCCGCTTCACACCTTTGTAATTGCCTAACCTGATTCCCCTAGTAAGCCAAGAAACATCCCCTCTTGTATCCCGAATCATCCAGTCAGCTCTCTTCTTCCACCAAACGCATCAAAATACGGCGCTTTCTGTATAGTATTTTACCCGCCTCAGCTATCGTGATTACGGCTGCCGGAAGACCCGTTGGATTTTTCATTTTGTACGATGGAGATGAGTTAGCGGATTATACGAATACTACCGAAGCTCTGCTGCTGCATGCCTTCTCTATCCATTACACAGATCAGGGACAAGGGTACGCCAAAAAAGGGCTGCTTCTACTGCCACATTTTATCTCCAGGCATTTCCCGAATATTCGTGAAGTCGTGCTGGGTGTCAACGCCCGTAATCTGCCTGCTCAAAGTCTGTATCTCCAATGCGGCTTTAAGGATGAGAGCGACACCAAGATGGGATCGCACGGCTTGCAGCATATTTTAAAAATGAGCCTGCATAGCTAACTCCCTTGCGTCCTTTCTAACAAAAAAGCTCCCAGCAGCACCGGGAGCTTAAATCATTTTAGTTCTCCTAATGAAAAGCTTAGCTTGTAATTGCCGTACTGCGTCAGTTCATCAAGCATGGTATTCAGCTCTTCCTGTGAGGACATGCGCAAGCGCATCCAGTAACAGCCCTCCCCACTAACCCGATGAATCTCAATAATAGAGGGATGCTTCCGTGCGAATGCCTGAAAAGCACTATGAACGGTTCCCGAATTCAAAAACACCGTAATAAAGGCATGAATGGTCTGCCCCATTTTTTCAGGATTCCAGCGTAGAGTATAGCCTTCGATGATGCCCGCATCCTGCATTTTTCGAACACGCGCTCCTACCGCTTGGCCCGTAAGATGTACAAGCAGACCGATTTCCTTGTGTGATAAAGAGCTGTCCTCAACCAGATGATGAAGAATGCGCAGATCAGTGTCATCGGGTACGAATAGTTCCATAGCCATATTTCCTTTCATGATGAAACGAGAATTCTTGTTTTCCTTTCAGCAGGCCGTAGCCTGTAGCTTCTTGCATCAGATATGATTGTAACAGAAACAAACAACTGCCGAACATATTCGGCTACAAATTAATCTGTCCAACTAAAAGGAGATTCCAAATATGAAAATCACACTGATCCGCAATGCAACCCTATGGTTAGAATATGGTGGAGTAAAATTCCTGATCGACCCGATGCTGAGCGAGCCTGGCGTAAATCCGCCTATCCCGAATACGGAGAACGACCGTCGCAATCCGTTGGTTCCCTTGCCGCCACAATGGGAAACGCTCGGACAGCCTGACGTTGTTATCGTTACGCATTTGCACCCGGATCACTGGGACCCGGCAGCAGCGCAATGGCTGGACAAACAGCTCCCTGTCCTCTGCCAGCCCGGAAATGAAGATCAGATCGCCGCTGACGGTTTTACGCAGGTGACTCCGATTTGGGTGGTTGGTTCTGTGGGAGAAATTGAGATCATCCGCACAACCGGGCATCATGGTACTGGTGAAATCGGCGAACAGATGGGCCCCGTATCGGGCTTTGTATTCCAGGCTCCGGGCGAGCCTGTTGTCTATTTGGCAGGGGACACAATCTGGTGCAGTGAAGTGGCAGAAGCTCTCGACAAGTACCATCCGGAGTGGACGATTGTGAATGCCGGAGGAGCGCGGTTCACAGTGGGTGATCCAATTACGATGACTGCGCAGGATGTGACGACGGTTGCGCAATACGCCCCATATACACAAGTAGTGGCTGTCCACATGGAGGCGATCAATCATTGTCTGCTCACCCGAACAGAGCTATCCGAACATATACGCAACGAAGGACTGAGTGAGCGTGTGCATATTCCGGTAGATGGAGAAAGCTTGTCTGATAAATAAGAACCGCTAGCCTCAAAAACGAACCCATAAAGAACCTCCAGCATCCACATTTCAAGTGGGACTGGGGGTTCTTGGTGTACAAGCATGAAATATGAAGCTTAGGCTGATCTTTTGTTTTTGTTGTAAATATCGAAGGCAACCGCCAGCAGCAGCACCAAACCCTTGATACCTTGCTGCCAGTCAATACCCAAACCAATCAGGGACATGCCGTTATTCAGTACGCCCATGACCAGACCACCGATAATCGCTCCAAAAACGGTTCCGATCCCACCGGATGCGGAAGCCCCGCCGATAAAGCAAGCCGCGATGGCATCCAGCTCAAAGTTCGTGCCTGCTCTCGGAGTAGCCGCGTTCAGACGTGCAGCGAAGATTAGACCGGAAATGGCGGCCAGCACGCCCATGTTCACGAATACCCAGAACGTTACTTTTTTCGTTTTGACACCGGACAGACCCGCTGCCTTTTCATTTCCACCCAATGCATACACATGGCGGCCCATAATCGTGCGGTTCATGACGAAGGAGTATACAACGATCAGAATAAACAGCAATACGAGAATGTTCGGAATCCCCGCATAACTCGCCAGCATAAAGGTGAACAGATTGATGACAGCAGCGACCACAATCAGCTTGAGTACAAATAGAGTCTGTGACGGAACCTCAAAACCGTATTTAAGCTGGGAACGGCGTTCGCGAAGCTCATTGACGATAAACCAAACTGTGAGCGCAATGCCCACAATGATGGATACCAGGTTATAACCTGAGGATGCAAAGTCCGGCAGGAAGCCTGAACTGATTTTCTGAAAGCCACCCGGAAAAGGAGAGATGGATTGACCTTTCAGCACGATCATCGTCAAGCCGCGAAAGAGCAGCATTCCCGCCAACGTAACGATAAACGCCGGAATCCGCACATAGGCGACCCAGAACCCTTGCCATGCGCCGATTAGCGCTCCGACTACCAAAGATGCAATCACGGCGATCCACGCCGGAAGCTGCCAATCCACCATCATGATGGCGGCAACCGCACCGACAAAAGCGGCTATCGAGCCGACAGACAAATCAATATGCCCCGTGATGATGACCAGCACCATCCCGATAGCGAGCACGAGAATGTAGCTGTTTTGCAGAATCAGATTTGTAATATTAATCGGCTTCAGCAGCAGACCGCCCGTCAGTACCTCGAACAAGATCATAATGACGACCAGCGCAATCATCATGCCATATTGGCGGATGTTATTTTTAAATAATTTAGTTATGGTTTCCATGCTTCACGCCTCCCGACTTGGTCATATATCTCATCAATGTTTCCTGCGACGCGTCCTCACGGCTAACCTCTCCGGTAATCCGCCCGGCGTTCATGACGTACATCCGGTCACACAAGCCCAGTACCTCTGGCAGCTCGGACGAAATAACCAGCACACCCTTGCCTTCGGCGGCAAGTCGATGAATAATCGTATAAATTTCATATTTGGCGCCCACATCAATGCCGCGCGTCGGCTCATCCAGAATCAGAATATCCGGCTCGGCAAAAATCCATTTGCTCAGTACCACCTTCTGCTGATTGCCGCCGCTCAGATTGCCCGTTTTCTGTAAAATGCTCGGCGCTTTGATGTTCATGCTCTTCTTCATATCCTCGGCAACGATCACTTCCTCCTGCTCATTGACGACAACGCCTTTCGTCAGCTTGTTCAGGCCAGTCAGCGAAATATTGCGCTTGATATCGTCCATCAGAATAAGGCCAAACTCCTTGCGATCCTCCGTGACATAGGCAAAACCGTTGTTGATCGCGTCTGTTACCGTGTTGTTCTGGATCGGCTTGCCGTCCTTGATCAGTTGACCGGAAATATTGCGTCCATACGATTTGCCGAAAATGCTCATCGCCAGCTCCGTCCGTCCCGCTCCCATCAGTCCGGCAATGCCGACAATTTCACCTCGACGGATGTTCAAATTCACCTGATCCAGCACCTTGCGCTCCGCATGATGCTCGTGATACACCGTCCAGTCCTTCACTTCCAAAATGACTTTGCCAATCTCCGCATGGCGCTCCGGGTAACGACTGGTCAGATCACGTCCAACCATCCCGCTAATAATCCGGTCCTCCGTGACCTGATCCTTTTTCATATCCAGCGTCTCAATCGTCTTCCCGTCCCGCAAAATCGTGATCGAATCGGATACCTTGGCGACCTCATTCAGCTTGTGAGAGATGAGAATGCAGGAAATGCCCTGCCTTTTAAATTCCAGCATCAAATTTAGCAGGTTTTCGCTGTCGTCCTCATTCAACGCCGCTGTCGGTTCATCGAGAATGAGCAGCTTTACCTTTTTAGAGAGCGCTTTTGCAATTTCAACCAGCTGCTGCTTCCCGACCCCGATGTTCGTAACTAAGGTATTGGGATTTTCGCTCAGACCCACCTTGGACAGCAGCTCGCGGGTGCCGACAAAAGTCTCTTTCCAATCAATCACGCCGCCGCTGGCGCGTTCGTTGCCCAGATAAATATTTTCGGCAATCGAGAGATACGGGATCAACGCCAGCTCCTGATGGATAATGACGATCCCTAATTCCTCGCTCTGCTTGATGTCCTTGAACTCGCATGTTTTACCCTGGAAAACAATATCCCCTTCGTAGGTTCCATGCGGATACACACCACTCAGTACCTTCATCAGCGTCGATTTGCCCGCACCGTTCTCACCACACAGGGAATGGATCTCGCCTTCCTTGACCTTGAGGTTTACATTTTCCAACGCCTTCACGCCGGGAAAGGTCTTGGTCATTCCCTTCATTTCCAAAATGATTCCAGTCATGGGATACACTCCTTTCGGTTTGAATAGCCTGCTCTTATTTCAGTCCGATCTGCTCCTTGGTGTAATAATGACTCCCCACAATATCCTTCTCGACATTCGTCCGGTCCACCGAGATCGGGTCAAGCAAATAAGCAGGAACCACCTTTATTCCGTTGTTATATGATTTGGCATCATTCACTTCTGCTTGTTTGCCCTGTAAAATGCTGTTGGCCATCACAACCGTCTGCTCTGCCAGCTTGCGGGTATCCTTGAACACGGTTTGCGTCTGCTCCCCGGCCACAATCGACTTGATCGAAGCCAGCTCCGCATCCTGCCCCGTAATGATCGGCAGCGGCCTGTTCGCTGATCCGTAGCCAACCCCTTTGAGGGATGAAATAATACCGATGCTAATCCCATCATACGGGGATAACACCGCGTCCAGATTGGCTCCCGAATAGTAGGCACTCAGCAAATTATCCATCCGCGACTGAGCCAAGGCTCCGTCCCACCGCAGCGTAGCAATTTGCGACATCGTCATTTGCTTGCTGCGCACAACCAGTTTTCCCGAATCAATGTATGGCTTGAGGACGGACATCGCGCCGTTAAAGAAAAAATACGCGTTGTTGTCATCCGGTGAACCGCCGAACAGTTCTACATTGAAGGGGCCTTTGCCTTCCTGGAGTCCCAGCTTTTTCTCAATATACGCCGCCTGTAGCACGCCCACCTGAAAGTTGTCGAAGGTCGCATAATACGTCAGATACGGCGTGTTCCGAATCAGACGGTCATAGGAAATGACCTGAATTCCCCGGTCGTGCGCCTTCTGGATGACATCCGTCAGCGTGTTCCCATCCACGGAAGCAACCACCATGACATTCACGCCCTTGGTAATCATATTTTCGATTTGGGCGATCTGGTTTTCGACCACGTCCTCGGCGTACTGCAAATCTGTTTTATAGCCTTGCTCCTGAAACAGCCGGACCATATTCTCTCCGTCCCCTACCCAACGCTCGGACGATTTGGTCGGCATGGAAATGCCCACATAGCCTTTTTCCTTGCTGCCCGTTCCACTCTCCGCCAAATTACAGGCCGAAAGCATCAAGGCCAAAACCAGAAGCCAGACGACAACAGCTCCTTTTTTCATATGAAGCTCCCCTTTCCTCATGTGATGCGGGTCATTTAGTGCTGATTAGAGTAGATGTTAGATAGCGCTTACAATAGAGTGGCGATGAACGCCTCTCCTTTTTTTATGTGCAACCACATGGTATCATTCCAAGCCGGGAAAGGTCTTTGCTGGTTTTGAACTTTTTTTATAAAATTTTAACCTTTGTGTGGGGGAGTGATTTGAGGAGGAATACAGATTGTCGGGAGATCGCTCTTATATTTTGAAAACACAAAAAGACTTTAGCCTTATCACGATTGGCAAAGTCTCCATTTGTATACTCAAACTCTTTAATATCTGATCAATTTTGTAACCTACAACATTAATCATACAAAACCTCAATCATTTGCCTTGTCTTCGCTAGCTGCTCCACAGTAAAATCATGCTGAGCAGAAGCATATGCGCTAAAGACAATATCGAGCACAAATAATTGAGCAAATCTAGAGCTTGTTGCCGCACTACGAAGCTGTGCTTCTGGCGCACGTGATGTAAATAATGAAACATCGGCAAGCTGAGAGAGCTTGTTATTACCAGGACGAGTGAGGCTAATTGTTTTTATCCCCTGCTCCTTAGCTCGCTTTATTAATTGAATAACCTCTCTCGTCTCACCGCTGTACGAAATTCCCCAGAAGACGGCGTTCTCTGATTTCGTAGCCATAGCCGCTGCTAATAAATGACGATCTGAAATCGCATATACATTTTTACCAAGCCGAAGCCATTTTTGTGCTGCATCTTCTGCAATAATAAAAGAGGCACCTATCCCATAAGCATAAATAACTTCTGCCTGCTGTAACAGGCTCACTGCCTGCTCAATAGATTGCGCGTCCAGTTGACTGGCCGTATTCTGAAAGGTCAGTATTGTGTTCGACAACATTTTATCAATGATAGAATGCACCGTTTCATTCGATTCAACATCAAAGAAGCCAACATACTGCGTATTTTCTACTTCCGCTGATAAACGAATTTTCAGAGCAGGGAAACCATCTATTCCCAGCGATCTGCAAAAACGAACTACCGCCGCACTACTTGCCTCCGCTTTCGTCGCTAACTCATGTATGGTCATATGCAGCACTTCTTTAGCATTTGCAAGAATGTACTCAGCTACTTTTTTTTCGGATTCTGGCAGTTCATTTAATACTAGTTCAATTTGAGAAATCATATTTCCTACTACCAAGTCCTTATCTCCCCTACTTAATCTATTTTACTTATTGTAACAAAATAGACGGGAGTAATCACATTAACGCCCTCATGTGCCGACAGATCCGTTGATGTGATCTGTAACTCATGTTCATAGCGGCCATACAAATAATTATCGACCGTAATCGATCCTTATGGCCGCTTGTTCGTATGCATAGGCGCAATATTTTTATTTCTGATCAGTTATTCCTGTTCTGCCATTGCCTCTTTTGGTGTACCGAATAAATAAGTAGCTATAAAACCACCAGCATAAGCTGCAATTAACCCTATTACATATTTCAACCATAATCCATTCGCAATCAATGGAATTAACGCAACTCCAGATGGCCCAATGGCAATCGCTCCAACGTTACCAAATAAACCAATGACCGCACCACCAATACCTCCGCCAATACAAGCTGTAATAAAAGGACGTCCTAGCGGTAAAGTAACCCCATAGATCAATGGCTCGCCGATTCCTAGAATACCAACTGGAAGCGCACCTTTAATCATGTTTATTAATGATTTATTCTTCTTACAACGAATCCATAATGCAATGGATGCCCCTACTTGACCGGCACCAGCCATAGCAAGCATCGGAAGTAATAACGTCATCCCTGAGCTATTGATCATCTCAATATGAATCGGCGTCAATACCTGATGCAGCCCTAACATAACAAGTGGTAAAAACGCTGTCCCTAATACAAAACCTGAGAATGCACCACCAACTTCTATCGTCCAGTTAATCGCTCCGATTAAGTTATTAGAAATAAATCCAGCGAATGGCATGATGAAAAATATAGTTATCAGCCCCACGACTAGTAAGGCTATTGTAGGTGTAACGATAATATCAACGGCATCTGGAATAACTTTACGCAAATATTTTTCAACGATTGATAAAATCCATACTGCGATTAGAACACCAATAACTCCTCCTTGCCCAGGCGTTAAAGGCGCACCCGTAAATATATTATTAATGGACAAGTCAGCTGTAACACCTGTTAAAAGCGTTACCCCACCGATCACTCCACCAAGCGCAGGAGTAGCTCCAAATTCTTTAGCTGCATTAATGCCGACATAAATCACTAAGTAACTAAAAATCGCATTTTTAATTACATTTAATATCGTTACATATTGCTGCCACGTTGTGGCGTCTAAGTTGCCTGCTGTAATATTGTTCGCTAGAATCGAGCCAATACCCGCAATTAAACCAGCTCCAACGAATGCAGGAATTAGGGGTATGAAAATATTTCCTATTTTCCGCAAAAAGTTTTTGAACGGTGTATCATTTTTCTTTTTGAGTTGTGCTTTCATTTCTGCGCCTTTTGCTTGTAATTGTTCAGCCGAAGCTGAACTTTTACCCTCTGAGACACTTCCTTCTAACACTTTACCAAATTCTTCAGCTACTTTGGTCACGACCCCTGGTCCGAGAATGATTTGATACGTTTCATCATCCACTACACCTAGAACCCCATCAATCTTCTTCAATTCCGCTTCAGCGATTCGACTGCGATCAACTACAGTTACACGAAGACGAGTCATGCAATGAGTATATTCGGATACATTTGAACTGCCACCAATAGCCCCTAATATTTTGACAGCTAAATCATGATATTTACTCATGTTTATGCCCCCTTCTTACTTTCGCATTATTTTATCGCTTGACGTACAAACCCTTGTGATTCCTCCAAACGTTGTACAGAAGCTTCTTTCGAAAGCCCGGCAAGAAGCATCACAATTGCAATTTTCGGTTTATGATCTGCCTTTTTCAAATAATCTTCTGCTGTTTCCGCATCACAATCTGTCGCATCCATAACAATACGTTTAGCACGTTCTACAAGTTTTTCATTAGTTAACTGTACATCTACCATTAAATTCCCATATACTTTCCCCGTGCCAATCATCGAAGCTGTGGAAAGCATATTGCAAATTAATTTTTGAGAGCTCCCAGCTTTTAAACGTGTTGAGCCAGTTAACACTTCCGGTCCGTTCACGACTTCAATCGCAATCTTGGCAACTTTACCAATCGCTGAATCTTTGTTGCAACTCACGGCTACAGTAGGCGTTCCAATAGAATTGGCATATTCTAATCCACCGATAACATAAGGCGTGCGTCCGCTAGCGGCAATTCCTACAACAACATCTTTGGCTGTTAGCTTAATATCTTGTAAATCTTGCGCCCCTAATTGTTCATTGTCCTCTGCACCTTCGACCGCTTTAATAAACGCTCTCTCTCCTCCAGCAATTAGTCCAACTACCTCTTCAGGTGCTGTTCCAAAGGTCGGTGGACATTCAACCGCATCTAGCAAGCCGATACGTCCACTTGTTCCAGCCCCCATGTAAATTAAGCGTCCACCTTGTTTGATCGCCATTGTTATTACTGCAACAGCTTTGGAAATTTGCGGAATTTCTTGCTTAACCGCCTGTGCGACCTTTTGGTCTTCTTCATTCATCACTTCCAAAAGTTCAAGAGGTGTTAATTCATCCAAGTTCATTGTCTTCTTATTGCGAGTCTCTGTTGTCAAATGCTCTAACATGATTTTCATCATCATCCTTTTCCGTATATGAAATCGCTTTCTAATCGAAGGATAACATTTCTGAAATATTATTTCAATATTATTTTGTTTTATCTAAAACAAAATGTCAAAATTCTGAAATGAATTTTTTGCGAAAGAATCTATTTTTTCATTCCTATTTGGAGTAGGTCTATACATTTTCGCTTCAAGAGCCGAAAGTCGGGGAGATAAACCAAGATGGCGTATGGCTAGACGTTTACTAATGCTCTTGCTGCTGGGATTCATTCATGTGTTTATCTTTTGGGGAACCATTCTATACGCATACGCCATTATCGGATTGTTTCTAATCCCTTTTTATCACACAACGGTTTCTACACTTAAAAAGTGGCTTATGGGTATGACATCCATTCACATCATTTCCTTGGTGGCAAAAATATTTTTACCCTCTCTAGGGGTAATATCCTCTATCCTTAATATTTTTTCTAATGACGCTTCACTAATTTTCATTATGTTTTTTGCTGGTTTTTTAACCGCGAAGTCAGGTTGGCTGACACACATAAAAGAATTATCTAAACCAATTAGATGGATTCAAATGGTATCATTTCTTTTATTCGTTGGTTTCTCACTATGGATTTGGAATGCTTCTCAAAGTGAGAGCACCAATTTAAATTCAGTTACGGGCTTAGGAGCACTTCCAACCACTTTGTTTTACTTAACAACATTATTTCTACTATTAGAAAACAAACACATTGTGAAATTCCTAACACCCATATCACGGGTTGGTCAAATGGCATTTACAAATTATGTAGCACAAAGCATTATAGGGACGGCAATCATTTCAATTATAGGTCTCGAAGTCGTTTCACCAAAAGATATTCTCTACATCGCAGTTCTGATCTATATTATTCAAATCATTTTTAGCACCATCTGGTTCAAGTTCTTTTCCATGGGACCCTTAGAAAAGGTTTGGCGGTTGATGACCTATGGAACAAAGCATGCAATAAAACGATAAAAGACTCCTGCTAGCTTATTACCTAACACTTGAAAGTGTTTAAAGGTTGCTCTTCTATACTCCCTTTCTGTGGTGTTTAGGGTGTACTGCTATGCAGGATAGACATTTTGCAAATGTACTATAGTGCTCAATCGGAAGTTTTCTTTAGTCTTACATCTCTCGGTATAAAAAGAAAAAAGAGTCTGAACAATAAGGATTTCTCCTTTATCGCTCAGACTCTTTACTTAATTATATATCCTATCACTTTCCAAATAAGAAAGTTAAATTCAGTAATTTCTACTAGAATTGTTTCACACGAACATCCCATCAATGAGAGGTACGTGTGGGTCAATAACTAGCTATAAACAATAGAAAGGATAGATTTGTTGTCGCGCTTGGCGATTTCAAAAGCTTCTTCCGACCAAGGAAACCAGTTCACCGGATTATGTGCGTGTTGCAGCAGACACGGTGATTTTTCCTTGGCTAATCTATTGGGTACTTTGTGAGTTGTCATTGGGCATCACTAGGGTTAGTTTACCCAAAAAGGTGAGGGAAGGCGCAGAATATGAAAAAGAAGAACGACATCTCTGTCGTTCCACTAAATGATCGAGTAGCACAAAATTAATTACTCTTATCAATTAATAATATTCAGAGTTTCATCTAAATAAACTTCCATGCTACCATCATATTGAGTTAAAAAAGCGCGTTCTCTTACCCCTTCTCCTATACAAATCAATTTAGCCATTCCATTAAAATATTTTTCATTATATTCATGTATGCTTTTTTCATTTTCTTTAGTTTCTGCAATTGACAGTAATAATTGAGTATCATTCGGTTTATTTTTCCCAATAAACTCAATGATAGCATTTTTATTTGATTGCTCAATATCTTCCTTAAAAATTGCATCAAGCATAAAGGGAAAACGATGTATACCATCAGTCTTTTCTATTAATTTATTTAAAGCAAAGTTATATGCAAGTACTGTTTTATGAAGCTCAACCCCTTGAGAAGGAAATGCTGAAATGTTATATAACGATATATATCTATCTTCCTTTAAGGTCTTTACACCTAAATCATCAATATATCCTAGGAATAAACGCTCAAATTCTTTACTTTTGGATATTCTGGATTTTTGGACTTCTTCTTCTGTTTTAAACCCTTTGAGGCTATTCTCAATAGTAATTTTTTCGTTACTTAATACCCCAAGTTTATATCTAATGTCATGAATTAACTGTATATTCACTTTATTATTCAACCAACTATCAAAAGAAATATTATGCTTAAAATATCTTTTTAATATTCCATATGTTTTTAAGTTATTTTCTTTACGAACATTTATAAGTTTTCCTAGAGAATTAATTTCCCCTTGCAGCTTCTTTATCATCGCTTTACATTTTACCATTTCTTCCTCAGTGTCATTCTCTTCTTGAAAATACTTATATGACGAAGTAATACTAAATGAAAGTTCCCGATCACAAGCAGGACATGTTCCCTCTAAAGGGTTTTGTTTCTTGTGATGTCTTGACACTTTTCGCAGTAAAGACAATCGTTCTTTATAATAGCTCTGTTCATTGCATTTAGAAATATATTCTTCTTCATGTTCATTTAAAAGCACCTGATTATCACTGTGTAACTTAATATATTCTAATGACTCTTCAATAAATTCTTCATCAACTAGTTTTGTAATTTGGAACTCGTCATTACTATTTTCCAAATTTACATAAAATTTAATTTCATCTTCTTTACTTTTCAATTTTCTTTCCAATTCCTGCTTTTTATCCCTATCAACAAGTGATTCAATTCCCAAATAATAGTCAAGATAATCTTCTTTAAGATTTTTATAATACTCAAGGCTACTAAAGGATTTTCTAAGGTATACCCACCCTACTGACTGAGGTATATAATAAGGCAAAAACATTGCTTCGATTGGAGCAGCTTTGTACCCCTCCTTATTCTCTAATTTAAGTGTGAAATTAAATAATTCATGAAGGAATCCTTTAAGTTTAATATGTTCAGCAGACTGATTCGCTCTAATACCATTAAACCTCATAATAGGTTTATCTACCCTTTTAATGAATATCGTTTCATCATCTCTAACAAAAGTAATTTTTTCACTTTCTCCATTATTAATTACTTGAAAGTCTACTCTTATAAAAGCACCTTCTTCAATAATTTCTTTCAAGTGGTCATTATTGTCATTTATACCCAGCGTGTATAAAAGCATCTGAAAAACCGTGCTTTTTCCTGATGTATTTTTTCCATAAATAATGTTTATACCTTGATCAAACTCTGTGTAAAAATATTCATTTTCACTCTCTGAATATGCAAATAGTTTGTTTATTAATAATTTTGTTTTCATAATTGTCCCCTTACTTCTATATATGCAGCATAAATAGCAGCTTTTATACTTAGCTCTGACAATTGAGAACTTATGTTTTTTCGAAACATTTGATATAATTCTAAAATACAATCAGTCTCGACAGTAAAGCGATACATTACATTACTATTCTCCTTAACAAAGGAGAGTATTTTTTTATGTTCAATTTGTTGATAATCTTTAAATCTATCAAAGCTATTAATAAAATTCAGCTTAAACTCGCTCTTATCTGGAATGGAAATCTCCAGATTTATACAAACTTCTTTTTCCTCATTTCGCCACAATTCAAATGCCATCGTTTTTGTAGTAATTATATCAATAGCATCATTAATACTTGCAGAACTAACACGTTTTGATTCATCCATTAACTTTACAACATTGCCTTGGTTTAACGTGTTTTCTACATCTCTAAATAGAAGCAACAGCGCATCTACAGCAGCTCTATGATCACTGACCTTTGCTCCAAATATTCTACTGAGCAGTCCAACTAGTGAATCCTTCTGCCCAGCGCTTTTCTTTGGAAAATCAATATAGGCTAATGAAACATTATTTAATTCCTTTAAACCTTCTAGATCCTTACCTAGCAATTTCGTTAATTCTGCTTCAATTTTATTTGTAATCTCAGTATCTAAATCAGTAAATTTTAATCTACTATTACTCTCGTTAATAGTTATACTTTTATTCTTATTTTTTCCTCTAAGACCATTACTTAATTGTATAGAGTTGTTAGTTATGAACTCTAAGTTATGTGTATAGTTATTTACTTTAGGCATACTATCTGCATTCAGTGATAAGCCTACTCCAGTCATTTTTCTAAGTAATTCATATAAGCCGCTCATTTCCCACTTTTCAGAAGACTTCTTTGCTTGATAAGAGTCAATAGAAGAAATAAGCTCATCATTATTTTGATAACAAAACAAAAAATCATCATGATGTTCAATACAAATAAAGTACTTTCTATCTTTTAAATCATTATACTTATTGAACAAAAAGTATAATGCACAATGTTTTTGAAATTCAGTCCCCGTCGAACCATGAACACCAGCATTTACAGCAGCTTTACTTTGATTATTCATTGTCTATTCCTCTACACAAATTATTTATATAAATTTGCATTAATCCATTTCCTCCGTCACACCAGGGGTTATAGTATTAGGAATATTTCGACAAATATATTCAAATCCCTTCTATTTTATATATTTTCCTTCTTTAGTAGCTTTAGTAAATTGCCACTGCCATGTTCTAGGACAAGGTTGCAATTCTGAGAAGCTGATGAGAAGTTGCATCACCTACAAGCAGACCAATCAAATAGTGATTACTTTCTGTGTGGTGTCGACCATACCAATACCTCCATTCATAGATTATCTTACCATTAGTTCAATATATAATAATTTTAGCATAAATCAGAACATATGTTTGTGAATAAAATGTTTTACTCCAGCAATTTGATCGAATCGTTTAACAAGCAAATCAAGAAATACACGAACCGGAAAGAACAATTCCCTCATGAAGAGGCATTAGAAAAATTCCTGGTTTCCCAGTTTGAAAACGATAACCAACGTTTTGCTACCCGTTGTCATATTGGCTTCGATCAAGCACGAGCAGAACTGCTCGCTCTGTTCACCGCCACAAACTAACATCGTTCTACAACAGGGAAATGTTATTTCATTTTTTCATTTACACAAACTTCTTGACGCTCCCCTTTCAAAGCAAAATTGTTAACATCTTATTCATAAAAATAGCCTTCCTAATAGGAAGGCGCTACAATTTTTTATTTGTACAGATAATTTTCGAAGCCACTTTGCATTCCAAAGTAACGAAGGTAGTAACCATCGCGATAACGCTCAATTACTTTGTCTATTACAGGATCATTTTCAAATTGAATATAACCTGTTATATAAAGTGCAATTAAATACTCCTCAAAACGAAGATTACCTAGAACCATTTCTTCCTTATCTATCCCTTTGAATATGTGAAGCTCCAAGTTTAATAATAATGACCCACCTATTAAAGTTGAATTAATTACATATGCATGTTGGCCATCTTTATCTATCTCATCGTCTCTGTTTAATCTTATTAACTTTTCGATTCCTCTTTTGTCCTCAAATACATATGCACCAGTTGCTTTATCGAATCCAGCATGAGGGTCTTGACTCAAGTCTGAAAAACGGCTAAGGTCTTCCTTTTTTGCAAAATACGTTTCCGTCAATCGTCGATGAATTTGATCAGTAGTAAATGGATTAGGTATATTTAAGGTCAAATATTTTTTATATAACTTTTCAACATCAATTTGCATTTTACTTCCCTCCTCTTAGTTATTTTTTGTACCCCAAATGGTCTACTCAGGTAATCGAAAGTAACAGAAAACATTTTTAAGAAGTGACGATAATGATGAATTATAATGCCAAATTTTAAATCTTGCTACCATCAATCTTGAATCTATCTCAATTAAAAGCCTTAACTGAGGAACAATGCTATGATGATAACGCACTAGAACTCAAGCTTTTTCAATTCCCGTGATACTGGAATCAAGCTACTTATTATAGTTATTCAACTATCGCGATATTTATTTTAGTATTGGAGAGAGTGTTATTGCTGATAAAGATTATAGTTACCTTCTATTTGCACCCCATACATAATCAGCTCCATAAAAAATATGACCTGAGCGTTTATTACCCGTTATTCCATGAAAATGATTGTAGTACTTTGTATCACTATAACCGGTGTCATAATGATTTTCTAACCTTGTAGCTGAACCAAAACTTCGAGCAAGTGCTGAAGCGTCATTGTAACTTGATGCCCAGACTTCATTATTTGAGTTTGTCACATAGGTTTTAGCAGCATTTTTATCTTTTAGTGTACCAAGAATGTATAAACCAGATTTGTCTGTCTTCGCTTTGTAATATACAGGTTTATCTCTGTTATTATTCTTCGAGAGTTCTTATACAAAATCACGTACTGCTACTACCTCCTGCCCAAACTTATAAATAGCAAGACCTGCAGCAGCTCCACCACCCAACCATGCTAATAGCTCACCAATACCCATACCTATCCAAGGAAGAACAGGTACGATGAGACTGGTTTCAGGTGATATTTCATCCCCCATTTCTTCTAGTTCTCCGACGTTTACAGTAGTGTGAGTTTCATCATTTGATACATCTTCACCACTATTTTGACTCTCTTCAATGGTAACTTCTTGGGAGCTATTTTCGTCTTTGTTAGTTGAAGCTTCTTGAACGCTATTTAGCGAATCTGCTCCTGCTGCAAGAGAGTAAGTTTGAGCGGAAGCAACAAAGAATATTAAAAAAGCCAACGTGAGTGTGGTAATACGTAAAATTGATTTTATGGATGTTTTGTTAAACAAATTAAATTTCCCTCCTAATGATATTGTTAGCACTCTCTCCAATACTAAGTATTGATTCAAATATATTCATATATTAACCAACATTAACCATATTATCATATTTATATTTTTTTGACGATTAGATATTTTATTTTTCATAAAGCCCACATATTTCATAATAACGACTTATAATACTGGGTAGACGCCGTTCTTTGATTAAAGCATCCAGCACACGTTTCCTATCATTCAGCAACTCTGCAATTGTTGCGTCCCTAGGTGCTGGGAAGATCCTGCTCCAGCCAAGATTACGTATCCGGGTATAAAAGGTAGCTTTGTTAATGCCGTTTTCTCGCGCCAATTGCAGCCACTTCCGGCGATCTTTCAGGGCACGTGGTGGTGTTGCCATCGCTCGCTCGTTCCTTCGTCCAGCCCTGTTCACGAATACGACGATCCAACATGGCTGATTTGACTCCAATTTTCTCGGCTTCAACATACTCTTCTGGCGTTATATAGAACCAATGGCTCAATCCCATTTTCCTCCTTTGAATACCCATCTTTTTTTTCTTCCTTAAAAAAAAACAGCAACTACCCCATATTAGGTAGTTGCTGTTTCAGATGTTTAACAATGTCCTCCAGTTTTTTTACAATATCTCTGCTGATTTGCGCTTGATACCTGGTATCTGCCCTGTGTATCCAAACAACTCAAGCTGACGCTGGGCTTTGCGGAATACATAATCTACATTCTCTCCAACCTTAATCGTCCCGTCTTGTCGCAGATGCTTATCTGTTATCCAAACATTCTGATTAGTGCCACCCTTCCAGCCCATACCATAACATCATTACTATCTGGTGCAAATTTTTTAAACCGCTAAATTTTCCTGCTCCTGTGTATATGTATGTTTTCTCATTCTTTGCAATTTTGCTTTCATTAACATACCAATTAACGGTTGATATTTTTCCCCATACCTCAGCTGTGTAATCCGTAAAACCTAATATCCCTAAATCTTTATCAAAAAACTTGATTTCTTTTTCGTCATGACTAATTTGAAGCTTAATACTCATTTATAAAACCGCCTCTATAGAGAATTTTCATTTATTTTTGTTTGTGCTGGTTTCTTATAACGTTACTGTATTTACGACGTCCGACGAAGTCGGATGTGTCCAGTTGCCTCTGCTTTCCCAAAATCCTTTGCCGATTAGCTTATCAAAAATCTATTATTGTTTATTATCTCTTCAATCACTTCGTCTATCTGGTTAATAGAATATTCTTGGGTATTTAATATATGCCTTTCGTCTTTTAATGCTTCTTTAAATTCATTCAATAGGATTACGCTTCGTTCACCCATTTGAATCGCTGGATCTCTTGACTGATCTCTTAATATAATTGTTTCTGGATCAACCATAAACACAACATAAATGATCCTTACATTCATACTCCCCAACTCATTAGCTAACCAGTTAGCCTCCGATGGAAACGTCACATAATCTATAACAACATCGTAATTAAATTCAATTAGATTCTTCACTAAACCCAATATATTTATCCAAGTCAGCTTATGAGTTTCTTGACAGAGCCAAGGCTTGCCCCTCCCGTTTACAGGTAAATGACTAATATCATCGCCAGAGATATATGAACTGCGATCCAAATGTCCAACAAGTTTCTTTGAAGTAGTAGATTTCCCGACACCAGCGGGACCGGAAATGATATAAACTGATCTTGACATTTTGTAACCTCCTTTACTGCAATATATCAGCATTTAGGTGCTTTCGTATAACGTTCCTGTATTCATGAACCCCGAAGGGGTTGTCTGCTGAAATGCTTCCCTGAAATCCTTCTCGCAGACCAAGGCTCCAAAGGAGCCGCTGCTTGAATATTATGTTATCAGATGTACTCGACTTCTCGACTTAGCTATCAACTCTTTCAAGTAATTCTATTAGTATGTCATCTAATTCTTCTTGTTTTTCATCTTCTGTCGGTGCATTAAGCATTCTATTTAGATCAGCTTTCAACTCTTTCAATATATAATCGGGTAGTTTTCTTATTAATCCATGCAATACAAAGTATTTCCAACATCCATCATTCGTACTGAATATTCCCCTGATGTACGGTATCAACTCTTCTTTGAAATTCAACAAAACATTTTCTATCGGTTCAGCAACCGGCCAATTTCCATCTTGTAGCCATTCCAGTAGTTCTGGTAAGAGAGGTTTTAATTTTTCCATAGGTTGTTTCTTTAGTTGCTCTACTCTTTTAAAATCGTATTTATTTCGTGGTATTAATTCGTTTGTTTTTATATTATTTACCTTCTTTCTTTATTCCAGTTTTGAGTATTTCTGATAACGTTTCTGTATTCATGAACCCCGAAGGGGTTGTCTGCTGAAATGCTTCCCTGAAATCCTTCTCGCAGACCAAGGCTCCAAAGGAGCCGCTGCTTGAATATTATGTTAGATGATGCCCTCGCTCCCTTGAATAGGCACAAAATGTTAAGTATCATAGTCTATTTTCATATTCATCTAAACTTATTCCACTTTTCAATTTCCATTCTTTTCTACCATTTATTGAACTATTTCTTACAATAGCTGCTGCTGCAGATGGAGATTTAAAGTCAATGTCCCTACACAATTTAAAATAACTTTCACTTTCTGAAAGCTCAAAAAATCCCTCCTCTTCAAGTTGCTTTCTTAATTTCGCATAGTTATGACTGGAAAAACTATTGACATGATCTTTTCGGATGTAGGAATCCGCTAGCAGTCTATATGTCCCTTCTATAATTATAAGTTTCGCTTCTTTAGCCATCTCACCTTTAGCTCCAGGGACATTCAAATAAAAAGTGTCGCTTTCTTGCCTTCTATTGTTACTGATATTTTCATTGGTTGTTTGAGTCTTAGTAAAATCTAAAATACCTAAATTGTTAAGTACAAATATAATATTCTCATTAAAATTATCCATGTCATCACATTCAGAAATAGGTAACTTTGAACCTGGTGGAGTGTTTCCGTTAGTTGTCTCAATAGTAGTCTTATTTTTAACTGCAATTCCGTACAGTTCTCTTTCAAGATATCTGACGTGCGACTTTGTTAAATTAGTATCTTTGCTAATAAATATTACAAAATCGCTCCACCAATCCTTTTTCTTAAACTGGTCAGATATTCGTCCATTTACTTCGTCGGCCTCTCCAATGTATATCTTCTTTTGATAAGAATCTTCTACTTCAGAAATCAACAAATAGATACCAGGAGAAGATAATTCGTCAATACTTTGAAGCATTTGAACATGTTTTCTTTGTCCAACATATGCTTTACCTGTCCAGTTACTAAGTTCTGCTGTTTTCAAATTCTTATATTTCTCTCCCATAATATATAGCTTGATTGATTTCCCTCTCATCTACTAACCTCCATAGCCTTCAAACATGTTTATATCTTCCTTAATATATTAGAGGGTTTCATCTAACGTAATATTCACGAAGTTCGTAAATATAAGAAATACAATTGATTAAACGAAACATCGTATTTGAAATAGTCCTTTTGAATCATGCTTATATTGTATCATCAAATGGAAGAATATGACGATCACTAATCCTATACTTTCAAACAAAAAACTCCCGCCAAAACTTCATTTTGAATAATTGATTCACACGTACATCCCATCAATGACAGGTACGTAAAAATCATCAAACGTTAACTATACCTAATAGATAATATAATATGTTTATTCCATGTGTACCACTTGACTAGACTTTAGGCTTACTGGAGCAGAGAAATCAATTTCTCAGCGATTCACCCCGGACAGCATAATAAATGAAGTCATTATATAAATCCTGGAGGCATGTTGTATCTAGGCGATCAGCTCATCCGCTAAATTATCGGTAATAAGCTTTACATTAAGCTTCGTCGACATCAATTAAAAACACCCGCTCCTGAAAGCCACCCCGTGCCTCGGCTTTGTCTGAACGCAGCTTGTCCAGCTCTGCCGTATTCGCCCCATGTACTTCTGCCAGCGCCCGGATGACTTCCAGCATATCCGTCAGCTCTTCCAGCGCATCCTTATCTTTCGCCGCTTCAAAATATTCCGTTGCTTCTTCACGAAGCTTCATTCTCAGCTCTTGCTTATATTCCTCCTGGTCCAAAAAACGCGTGCGGCATTCCTTGCCTTGAGACGTAATGATGTGCGGAATCCGGTCCCGCACCAGCTTATTATATGTAGGCATCTGAAATAACACCCTTTCTGTTGTGGAGCCTTAGACCGAAGCCAACAACTTCCTTTTCGCCATTATATCATTCGTGAGAAAAGGTTGGGTGTTGATAGGGGCATGGAATTTGTTTATTCAACTTATAGGTGTAGGCAAGTTAAAAGAAAAATATTGGGTCATGGGGATTCAGGAATACGCTAAACGGCTAGGCCCATACATTAAGTTTCAAATGATCGAGGGTAGCCGATGAAAAGGCTCCCGACACACTGAGTGAGTCGGAAGTCCGACAGGTCAAGGAGCGGGAAGGTGAGCGTATCCTTGCCCATGTGAAGAGTGAAGCGCATGTCATTGTGCTCGCCATCGACGGGAACTCTGGAGCTCGGAAGAGCTTGCGGAGGAATTGGACAAGCTCGGTACCTACGGTACAAGCCATGTTGTCTTCGTCATTGGCGGCAGCCATGTCCTCTCTGACGAAGTCCTCCGCCGCGCCCAGCAGAAGCTGAGCTTCGGAAGAATGACTTTGCCTCATCAACTGATGCGGCTGGTGTTGGTGGAGCAGATTTATCGGGGTGAACCGTATCACAAATAACGGCAAGTTTTTGCTCGGCAATATAAACCGGGTTATCAGGGATTTGCGAGACCCACTCTGGTTCGCTAGTTGCAAAGTTAGCCAAAACGGCTTCAAGCAATTCTGTTTTTCCCTTGAAGTAATGATAGATCAACTGCTTCTTTACCCCGGCATTTTCTGCGATCGACTCGATTCTCGCCCCCTCAACCCCGTGCCATCGCATTCGAAAGGGTGTCCGGGAAGTATTTCCCCGCAAAGCGCAATATTTTGGAGAAGCCCGGAACGACCCTCTTTTTGTTTTGCTCCATCCCTTTGATCCCGTGCTTTACGAGTGTGTCCAGACTCATACTGGGAATGCCGCCGTTCTGCATGCCAGGGAGCAGATTGGTTTCCGCAACGAGGGGTGGGACAAGTTCCATCACGTGTATGTTCGTTTTCGATTTCCTGAGCTGGATTCGAAGCGCGTCAGTAAACATATGCACGCCCGCTTTTGTAGCCGAATAAACGGGATGAAGGGGGGAAGTGACGTAGGCAAGACCGGAGCTTACGGTTACGATCATAGCTTCATCTTGTCTGGCCAATTGAGGGAGCAGCGCTTCCGTCGTCCAGATGATCCCGTTTAAGTTCGTTTCAATCTCTGCGGTAGTTCGCTCCAAATCGAGGTTATCGTCCATCAATTCGAAGGTGCGCATAATACCTGCCGAGTTGAACAGAATCGAGACTTCAGGGTAGCGGTCACGAAGGATTGCGGCCATTTCGCGAACGGAGTTCGCATTGGAGACGTCGCCTCGCAGCCCGATGAGCCCTTTATGTCTGTGCGTTACTTGATCGAGTGTTGCTTGATTCCGTCCAATGACGATGACTTTATTGCCACGATTCAACAAGTTCAAAGCGAATGCAAGACCGATGCCCGAAGTGCCGCCTGTAACGACGACTGTACGATTTGAAAGTTTCATGAAGGACTCTCCTTTTTAGTTACATCTTTTAAAATTTGTAACCTATGAATGAGCTAAGCATACAATGATGAGTTACAAAAGTCAATAGTTGTAACCTGTGATGTCAATCGGTATAATAAAATTATGAAAAATTTAAGCAGAGAACTCATAATGGAAACCGCACATCGAATGGTTGTCGAACAAGGGATGGATAAAGTCAATCTGTCAAAGGTCAGCGCTGAGTTGGGGACGACTCATGCTGCGATCTACAAGTATTTTTCAGGCAAGGAAGAGTTATGGACCGAGCTTGCGTTGTCGTGGCTGGACCATGAACTGGCGCGGCTTTTTCCATTTGATACAGACAAATGCTCGTCGAAGAAGGACATTGTGCACGAGTGGCTATGGATTTTGAGCCAATCGAAATATGAGGCTTATGTGCGTGAGCCTGAAATGTTTAAGCTGTATACAGCATATATTGATCGAAATCCGGCGGTGCTCATTCGGCACATCGGCGATTTAATGGACAGTTTAAAGGCCGCGAGTGGCATTGAGGACGTTAGGCGGCTGTATGCCATTTTAATGGCGTTTTCATATTTTTCTGCACCAGCTTATGCAGATAATTGGATGCATATGGATTTTAAAGGAGAGTTCGAAGCGGTCTGGAAGTTGATCGAGGCGGGGATTGAGGATTAGCTACAGTCACACCAATTAAGATTTGTTTAATCACGAGAAGGCTACCAGCTTGATTGGCGGCCTTTTTTTGCGCTAACATTTACGAGCGAGTTGAACAAAGCGAGAGCAAAGAAAGGGCCATCCCAGAAGGATGGCCTTAAAACTTGCCGTTACAGACAGCGCTGTGAACCCTACCACAAGTAGGGCGAAATTTGAAATTTTATTCAAAAGCATTTCCGGTAAAATATTTGGTCATGGGGATGATAATCACATAACAAATAGAAGGGAACAAAAAAACCGTAGATCATTTTCAGATTAACGGTTTCAAAAATTCAATTTTTCCATGTATGCCTTGACTGTTTTTTGAAGCATTCTAGAGCAGCGGGTTTTGAGGGTGTAGGTCTTTTATAAGTAGGGTAGGGATCAAACTACTATTTTGGGTTAGCATTACTCATCCAATGATCTACATAAAGCTGGCTTACAGCCTCCTCTTCTTGTTGCTGTTTCATTTGCTGTAACCACGTTTCTGCTTGCGCCAGGTTGTCAAAGCTGCCCATTACCACAGCAAACTTGCCGGTGCGGGTTTTAACCATGCTGCTTCCTTTATCATGAAACTGTTCGGCCAGCATGGCCAGTGCTTCCCCCTCTTCCATGTCCTGACTTCGCACAAAGAACAACTCTCGCGGCTGCGAATGGTTTGCAGCAGAGAACAGCTTAAGCTGGATATAGCCAGGATCTTTATACTCTGATACGGAATAATCCACATTCTCCTTAAGCTCAATTACAAAGCGGACTGCCGAATCATCCAGAATAATATTACGATATACATCTTTCACATAATTAAGAGCTCGAATATCCTTCTCCATTTTGACATAATCAAGCTCACGTACTCCGTTAAAGGTGAAAACTAGCCGATCTGGACCTGCAAGTCGCTCTAAGGTGTAGGCTGGAGCAGACGCAAGCTGATTGCCATCGACCTTGAAATGAATGCTTAACGAGTCGCTTTCCTGTTTGGTTGTTGCCACTGCCCCATCTGTGGATTGTCCCCCGCCGCCTATTTGAAAGATTTTCACGACAGACCCGATGATCGGCACATCAGACAGCGCCAAAGCTACGGTTGGCACATTAACTGTAATGACCATAGCTGCGCAGGCCGCAACCAAAGAAGAACCGCGCCACACTCGTCTATTCCGTTTCATTTTATGTGCACGCTTGCGAGCATCCTGAATCACTTCTGAAAGACTGGACGGAATTTCGATCTCATCATATTTTTCTTTACCATACATCCGCTTCAACCTTCTTTCCTCGTTAGTTGTAATTTGAGCTTATTGAGAATGCGATAAAACTTGCTTTTTACAGTATTTTCTGAAAGTGAAAGCACCTCGGCAATATCCTTGAATCGCTGGCCTTCAAAAAATTTTAGAATGATAAAGGACCTTTCCTCAGGCTTCAAAACTTCAAGGGCCTCGTACATATTCGAATCTGCGGATGTTAGCGAATGCTGGCTGTCCTCGATATACGTATATTTCTTCTTACGCCTTAAATGATCAATCGCACAGTTGATGACAATCCTCGCAATCCAAGTTTCTACATAGTCCAGACTCTCCAGTTTCTTAAATGAGAGAAAAGCCTTATACGATGCCTCTGATACGATCTCAAGCGCATCCTGTTGATTCTTGACGTATGAGTATGCAATCCGGTACATTCGTTCTTTGCATCCCATCAGCCGGTCGCTAAACTGTTGTTCGGTTAACGACGCATTTGCTTTGTTCAGTTGATACACCCCCATTGCTGGTTATACCTCGACTTTCATTGTCTATTGTGTAATGTATGTTAGACAGATCAGCGTCCCAAATAGTTTCATCATTCTGATGGTTTTTTTCACCCCGCTAATTAGCTGCCTTTCGACAAAAAAGGTTAACTTAACTTGAAAATAGGGATTCATTGCCTCTGAGACTTTAAGTTTTAGAGTTTTTTTGTTCTTCTTTTACGATATAAACTGGGCGTTTGCCGTTACTAGGACAGGTGTCCCTACATAGAAATAAGTTGATGAGCATCGTATGCGAATCATATTCTTAGGTTGATTGGTTCAAAAGTTACATGGGGGAATACGAGCAAGCACGGTTATTGAAGGAATTTGTAGACACTGAGCTTGTGCCTGGTAACTTATCAATCGCCAAGCCCTGAAAACTATACAGACAATGCTAGCGACTACATTTAATTCATAGAAAGGCTGACATAAAAATGGACTTGTTGTAGGTTATGCAATAAAGGCTAGGCGCTACTCCAGTGAGAGAGCTGCCTGTGAAAGATGGCTCAGAGGGCGTTAGATATACTTGATGATATAATGGCATAAAATATTAAAAAGGAACGGAAAAAGACCTCCATCTGCCATCGAGCTTTATACATCTGTGCGATTTGTTCTGCGGTCACCTGCATTAAATCGGTAACGACTCGGATGACTCGACCTTCAAAATCTCGAAACATCACCACAATGTAGTCCGGGTAAGTGCTCCCTTGGTAACGCTTTGCACTTCTTCCGGAGTCAGAATGGATGGAAGGATGAATGGGATCGTGATAGACTTTTTCATGGAGTCGTCACCTTTCGGTTAAGTTTGTAGGGATACAAACATTTTACCGAGTTGACGGCTCTTTTTCTACCATTTAATGGTTAATCGACAGGTGTGGATTTAACTACTTCATGGACTGATTTTCTTTAAAAATAGATGGATACCACTCAGCAGGATCAGCTACAATTCGACGAGATAGACGTATTAAAGTATGGTCCGTTCTAAAAAGCAGCCTATCGACCTCCTCCAGCTTCATTGACTTGTTATGTGCATGATCCTCTGCGGAAATAAGATAATGCACCGTACCCATAAACAGCACCATATCCAAACTCGGCTCAGCATCCGTGTGGATTAGTCTAAGTACATCCGTTATAGATAGGTTAATGGAGGACACAATAATTTGATTTCGGTGAACATAAACGGCCTTAGCCATAGAAAACATCGCCCGGTCACACAGAATGAGGCAGTTGTGAAATTGATGATGATTGCGCATGATCTGTGCAAGCTTGATCTGATATTGGGCCAGCTTTTGAAAATCCATCATGCAATTTAATATGTTGGGGTCGCTATGATTAGGCTGTATGGAATCTAGATCACTATGTAGGTGGTTGCTTAAGGAGTCATTTTTCACGGGGAGTCAACTCCTGAATTTTAATTTAATGAACAGTAAGGGCATCGTAGGACCAATAAAGAACGATCAAAATGTACAAATTTCTAGCTATCGGACAAGCTTTATAATAAATATTACTATATCACGCCTGTTGAATAACC
>NZ_JBITPI010000004.1:0-11841 GCF_050467745.1 Paenibacillus sp. NRS-1781 | reverse complement strand
GGTGAAAGGATTGCAGGTATTTGGAGCCAAATGTATCAAGCCGGAAGCTCTCGCTGTACTCACAGCCAATAAGTCTTAATTGAAAGTGAATGATATAAAAACACATTATAATAGAAGAAACACGTTTGGGGTGTCCGTTTCGGATACCCTATTTTTCATTTTTGGAGGGTAATAAGATGTGGTTTTTGAATCAGGAAACAGGATGTATATGGGAAGTCACCGATCAGGAGTTAATTCTGCGGTTACAGGCCAGTGGGCATTATGGGCAAGTAGAGGAACCGCAACCAGATAAGACGGAGCAAGATGAACCTGTAACGAAAGTTCAAACGGTCAAGAATATGAAGCGCACCGAGAAGGAACAGGTAAAGGAGGTACAGGAGACAGCACATGAGTGAGCTAATGGATTTGATTAAACGATTATTAGGCATGGAACCAACAGACATATCCAAGGATGATATCCTGATCCACTATTTGAATAAAGCGAGGAGTAATATTTTTGGCTATTGTAATGTGGCAACACTCCCTGTGGAATATGATGATGTTATGGTCGATTATGCGGTGTATCTTTATAAAAATAGGGATTCGGTTGGAATTATAAATAAGCAGGAAGGTGAACGCTCAGCCACCTATGAAGCAGGCATTCCGACAAGTATCAGGCTGGCTCTTCCTCTGCCTAAAATTAAGGTAGGTACAGACTGATGTTCTATGATACGAAGCTGGAAATTTTAGATGCTACTCATTTCAAACCTGTTCTGTCAGTGATGGCAGATGTACAACCTTATCGCAAAAGCTTTTCATTTGAAGATAGTTACACCTTGGAGACAATATATCGAGCTTTCTGTCCACTGGAATCTTTATTGCAATTAAACGGCTATGTCCAATTTGCTAAGGATGTCTTTATTATTTTGGACATGAAGGAATGGAGTGATTATGTGGAGTTGTACCTGTATCGCTGTAAGCCGGATTTTGGATTGGAGGAAGAGGAATGACACGGAGCTTAGAACCTATGCTGCATTTCTTTCTGCGAGAAAAGGGAGAGCTTGTACATATCAATAGTGTAAAGCGGCTTGCTCTGATCCGGGATGCGACAGATACCATTAAAATGACCGATGACAAAATCATTCGGGCAGCAACACCTTTACATACTGGCGATATTGTGGATTATCGCTATGAACGTTATCTGATTACCAGTCAGGTGGATCAAAATGAAAAGTCGTGTCGAGGCAGGATACGAAAATGTAATCGGCGACTAGCTTTAAACTGGAATGGACAGGTGAAGTGGTTTGATGCTGTGGTAGAAGCCAGAACGTTTTCAACGGAAACAAGTAAAGTTATCTCAATACCGGAGGGCAACATCCTGGTCAGTCTACAGGACAATACAGATACGAGGGACATCACATTAAGTCAACGATTTTATATGACTCATCAGCCGTTTAAAATAGTTGGAATTGACCGTACGATGAATGGCATTATCCTGTTAAGCTGCACATTAGATAGCATAAATACAGCTTATGATGACGTGGAAAATAACATTGCGGACAAATGGAAGTACGAGATTGCTCATACATATGCATTACATATTCATCAGGGAACGATAGCTCATGTGCTGCTCAACGAAATAATACCATTGAAAGTGACCGCTATGGATAATAGAAATGAGATGGCGAATCCAGTCATAACTTTCATTTCAAGTGATCCGAGTGTGGTTAGTGTAGATCAGCAAGGCCAGGTGATGGGTATCGCCTTGGGACAAGCAAGCATCACCGCGAAATTAACGTATCACCCAACAGTACAAAGTACCATTGAAATGAGAGTTGTCGAAACAGGAACACATTTCTATGTGATAGCCATTACCGGTAATTCAGTTCTAAAAACAGGCCAAAGCACCTCATACGTCAGCCATATCTATGATCATGGAACGGAAGTGTTTGACCAGTCGGTGGAGTGGAGCCTACGAAATCAAGATGATTCAATTCCGATCATGGGGAGCATAACAGCGAGTACAGGAAATAGCGTGACTGTGAAAGCCGGAAGCAGTAGTGGTGCAATCAACAAAGCATTAATATTAACAGCCACATTAGTAAGCGATCCTAGCATGACCATAGAAAAGACCATTAGCCTTAAAAATTTATTTTGAGCATTATATCTATTGGCTTGCCTTAGAGGTGAGTCATTTTCATTTTAAAGGAGCACATACATATGCAACGAAAATCCATCGACTACCTACTCAGTCTGAGCCTTTTGAAGCAGTTGAAAGCCCAAAATATAATTACAGAAGAAGAGTTCATAGCGATTGATGAGCTAAATAAAAAGTCTTTCAAATAGCTATAACATGGGCAGAAATGGACTTGATGATGTGCCGCAAGCATTATACCATGTGACCGTATAAAGAAGATATCGAAGGGAGAAACACCTATGGCCCAAGCCGCAACCGCAAAAAAAGTCGTCGTCGTTCCCATTAAAACGATGGACATCGTAGAAGGAATTCAATCTTTTCTAAAGAAGAAAGTCGCTGCCTATTGCCGGGTCAGTACCGATTCTGAGGAGCAAAAGGAGAGCTATACCAATCAGGTTAATCATTATACAAAGTACATTCAAAACAACTTGGAATGGGAAATGGCTGATATTTACGCAGATGAAGGCATCACCGGAACCAGCACTAAAAATAGAACGCACTTTAATCGCATGATACAGGATGCTCGAAACGGTAAACTGGATCTTATACTGGTCAAGTCGATTTCGAGGTTTGCTAGGAATACACTGGATTTATTGAAATATGTACGGGAACTCAAAAGTCTCGGAGTGGCTGTGTTCTTTGAACGAGAGAACATTAATACACTGGATACAACAGGTGAAGTATTACTGACCATTCTGAGTTCACTTGCTCAAGACGAGAGTCGAAACATTTCTGAAAATAGTCGATGGGGCATACTACGTGGCTTCCAAAACGGCAAAGTCTTCTGCAACACCACTCGCTTTCTCGGCTATGATAAGGATGAACATGGTGAATTGGTGATTAACGATTCGGAAGCCGAGATTGTACGCAGGATATACGAGGAGTATTTGGATGGGAAAAGCTATCAAGCGATAGCCAGAGGTTTGATGCGAGATCACGTTAAAACAGTCACGGGTGGCGATACGTGGTGGGATTCCTCGATTACCTTAATTCTGACCAATGAGAAATATTACGGAGCTTTGCTTCAGCAAAAGACGGTAACGGTAGATTTTCTAACCCACAAACGAATCAGGAATAAAGGACAGGAGCAGCAATATTTAATTGAGGACAACCATGAACCGATTGTATCCAAGGAACTATTTGAAGCGGTGCAAAAGGAAAAGGAACGGAGAGCCAAGCTGAAAGGGAGTGTGATGGGAGAGAGTAAAAGATACTCCAGTAAATACGCACTCAGTAGCAAAGTATATTGTGGATGCTGTGGAGCCATTTTTAAACGCCGAACCTGGAACAGCAATAATCCATCCAAAAAAGTGGTATGGCAATGCAAAACGTATGTCAATAAAGGTAAAGCAGCCTGTGATGCCAAATCAGTCGATGAACAAGTTTTACATTCCGCGTTTGTACGATTGTTTAATCAGATGTATGAGAATAAGAAAGTATTCATGAAGACGTTGAAAGCCAATATTGAATCGGTACTTTCCAGCAGAGTAGGGCAAGAACCGCTATTGGACATCGAAGGACAGATGCAACAATTGAAATCCGACCTGAAGGAATTAGTGAATCTTAAGCTACGGAATCAGATTGATGAGGCCGTATATGAAGAAGAAACAAACAGGCTTTCCAATGAACTCAACGAGCTACGACAGCAGAAGCTGACACTGGAGCAGGAGCATGAACAGCAAGCGAAAATCAAGGAACGTGTCGATGAAATTATTCAAGTACTAAGCTTACGGGAAGATGTACTGGAACAATTTGATGATAACCTATTTAATGCGTTGGTGGAGAAGATAACCATTCTCTCACCAGCGCATTTTGTTTTTACCTTGAAAAGTGGAATGAGCATAGATGAAATACTGGACTAATTAGAATCAAAAGCTAACGAGTAACTGTGGGATGTATGACGGGAAGAATCAATCGAATCCCGTCTTTTACTCCTTCCATATACATGGATTGTTTGTCCTGACTTAGCTGATAGCCTATGGCTTCTTCCCATTCAGACAGCAGACGTTGGATATCCTCGTTTTGGTTGGTTTTGAATTGATCAACTTGAGTAAATAGATGCTCGTCTTCTGGTAAATTTGAAGCCTGTTGCTCACTGGCAAGTTCTAATTGATAAAAACGTTGGCGTAATGCTTCGAGAAACCAATCTGGCCAATTTGACATAGTACATTTTCCCTCCCGTGGTTGAAGTGTGTGTATGTTAACTCTGATGGGGAGGGATGGCAAGTCATTTGTTTTAGAGTATTGTGGTTATTTCTTCCTCCTTTGAGCTTGGGCATGCCAAAAAGCTCATTCCTCACTTAAGGTTCAAGTTTGGAATAAGCTTTGAAAGTTTATCAAGTGTTTGAATCATTTTGTGTTTGGTTTGTTGGTTGTATTGTACGATCTTGTTGCTGGGGGTGTAAACTTGCTAATTACAAAAACGTTCTTCTCAAGGTCTCTATTTTCTCAATTTCATATTGATAACTACATTTTCCTTTGAAACACTCCTCCATATTTTTAAAAAAATCATCTGCCCCCTCTAATATAGTTTGAATAAATTCATTTTTTGGCAGTGCAACTTTAATATGTTCATTAGCCTCTATCTCATAAAGTACTAAATCCACAGATATTGATTTTAAGTGTAGCTTTACAGGTTGGTCTGGAAAGTAAGTCTCTCCTTCCCCGGTAGTTAGCAAACTCTCAACAACATTTAAAATATATGCCCATAATTGGTCAACTAAATCCCATAAAGTAACATCAAGTAAAGTCTGCTCGCAATACGTTAATGTAATTGCTCCGTTCAGATAATCAAAATCCAATAAATTTTCGAGAGCTAATATCTCATGAGTATTATTAATCTGAACAAAATATTCTTCAACGTTAGATTTTAAAAGTGATATGTCATTAATCTTTCTGTCTGGTCTACTAATTAAGGTATTTACATAAAACAATTTGTTCACCTACTATTCAGGATAAAATTGACCAACTCGTCCTTTGTTAAAACCAACCACATATTCTACCCCATTATAAGTTCCCTTTATTTGATAACTAAAGGTTGTACCATTTTTCAATAGGGTCTCCCGATTTTGCTTCATAATAGATTCTATAGCATCTGCTACTTCATCAATTGACATATCTTTCTTTAGGAAGGTCTGTTTTGCTTTTATTGAGCCTTCCCAGTATTCAGGATGATGCCTTTCAAGAATGTGCTTCATCCCCCGTTTATCTATTAGGAAGCTTTGATTTCCAAATGTGAAATTTCTACTTTGGAAATTTTCGAGAGCATTCACCACTTTACTTGGTTCAGCTTTTGCCGTCCCCTGAGTACTCTTACCAGAGTACTCTCCTGATTCTAACGCATCAATCTGTTTTTGTCTCTCAGGGGAAACTTTCGCACCCGAACTTCTGGAATGTGGGACATCAGGATCAAGATCATGGAACAGATAGTGTCCTGCATTAGTTGCAAATATCGGCGATCTTCTAGTTATACGGATGTTCATCTTTCGGGCTACACTTTGCAAGTAACTCCCCAAGGATTCAAAATTGGTTGGGAGACGGATGGCATTCGTTTTGAATTTTCCATCTCCGGCCTTCGCTAGAGCAGAGTCGGCTTTCGCTGTATCCCCGAATAATCCTGGCGTTCCACCTTTTCCACCGTTCTTTTCTTCAACATCTTTGAGTCCTTTAGATAAAGAGGCTTCTTCTTTGCCTAGCTTTCCTAAATTCTTAGTGAGTTTGGCTCCTCCCTTGACGATTGTAAATACATCCACTCCACGCTCCACAGCTTTTATGCTGTCATACCCTGCATCATAACTTTCTTGCTTCGTGTCTGTCAGCGGGTTTGGAATAAAATTGTTCCACTTTTTCACAAAAGGTTCTGTAAAACCATCCCAAGCCTTTTTCCCGTCATTCAGAAGTTCGCTTCCTGATTTTTGAAAAGTGACCGTTTCCGCAATATATCCTCCTGCATGCTTAATGCCTTCAAGGGTCTCATTACGCTCCAGGAAACCTTTCCCGGTGACGTTACCGGGCATGACGAAAGGAGTAGCCACCATGACTCCCATATCCACGATATCGACAGCGGAGTTCCATACCCCGCTTAAAAACTCTATACCCGCATCCCATTCTCCCTTGAGCGTGGAGCCTACATTCTCCTTGACGCGTGCTCCCATCACGCTTTGAATTCCCTTTTCAGCGACTTGCTTCTCAAAATCAGACAAAATCAGTTCTGGGTAGTATTGATGGAGGGAAGCTTTAAGCTGAATTTCCGAACTCACACTGTTGACTTCCTGCTCCAAATCCAATGTATCGGTTGTTGTATTCAAGTGTAAGCCATTGGTTCCTTGCAGCAGGATGCTCCCTGCCGACAGACTCAGACTGCCTGTAGCCTGAATTTGTATACGTTGGGTGCTGTTCAGGCTGACACCGTGATGGGTATTCATGGAGATGTATAGTGATCCTTCCTGCGCACTCATTGACAGTTCGGAGTTGCCCAAGGAAATTTCTTTACCTTGCGGATTCGCAAAGGATTTGACCCCGGGATCGGCAGTTTTACGCTGGTGGCGTTCTGCAGGTGATTCGACCACGGCACCTTGAGCTGCGTGAGATGGAGGGACAGCAACGCTAGATGGTTTCGTTCGTACCGATTGTATGACCATCGCATCGTCTTCGTCTGCACTTGGAAAATACAGCTTCACCTGCGCACCTTTTTCTGGCATCAGATACCAGACCTGATTACCTTCTGCAGAATAGGGGAACCACTGGGCATCCTTGGGATTCTGCTGATCGTCCATATCCAAATGCAATCGAACCTGATTCCGGCTGACCTCCAGTATTTTTCCTTCAATAGCCGCACCAATGATGGTTCGATTGTATATTTTAGGAACCTTCAAGCCCGCCGACAGGGCGCATTCATACGACCAAGTCATCAAGCCACGAATCAATTGGCCTTCACGTTTGGTGATGACGTACGTTTCGTGATTGCGCTCGACTTCATCTCCCAGTTGCAGCATTTGATCCCACTCAAAGGTATACCGGGTGTAATCTCCAATAGTGGCCGATTTCCAGCCGTTCGCCTCCTGATCCAGATAGGGAGCGATCTTGCGTTGTAGCGTAAAAGGAACCTCTTTCAATTGAATATGCTGCCTGCCCTGAGGAATACCGATCCAAATTTGCGCATGGTGTGAAACGATATTAGGAACGAGAAGGGCACCTACATGCGAAGCTAACCGTTTTAAAAAGGTCCAATCCGTCTCCTGATACTGCATGATGAATTGACCTGTTGCTTTTTTCTCAAAAGCTTCATCGATCTTGTCTGAGCCTTTATAATCGGCTAGTACCGCATCTACAATATCCACATACTTTTGATTGGTGTGTTGAAAGGAACGATTTTTGAACTGCGTATCCAATTTAAAACTATGAGAAATGACGTCAAGGGTCACCTTGATCTCCTGATGCCTGTGCTCCACATCTACACAGTACAGTTGCCCCATGAATAAGGGATGCTTCTGGTCTTTGGCATCGGTATACCATAGCTCAACTTCGTCGTCGCTGCTCGCTTTGGTAATGATCGTGTCTGCCTGATCGGCTTCTAGACTACCCGTGATCATCAGTCTGGCATGTTCGCCCAACTCGTGACTCATATGGATATTACGAAGACGCAGCTTTCCATAGGGCCAGGTGACATGTAGATGCTGATAGGTAAAGCGGTCTTTCGCTACGATGTTCATTCCTGAATCTCCTTACTTGATAAAATCAACTGTTTTGCCCGTCATCGATGATCGAGATGATGCCACCACTACTAGGTTCTATCGCAGAAAAGAGGGTGCCATCATCACTGGGGTCTATCATGAAGTTGAACGTATTAGTCAGAACATCTTGACAGCTACACATTAAGGTAGAATTGTTGAGTAGGGCGGGTGCCCCCTCAACCAATACGTCTTCTTTTCCCCCCGTCCACTTGGACCCAAACGCAATCTCCGGTTCACAGGGAAGACCATGCTTCAATTTACACAGTCCAAAAGCATTAATTTTGCTAATATTGGCTCCACAAATGGCATCGTCCACGTTCAGAACAGGCTTATTTTTAATGAAGACACCGTGGCTGTACATCATATTGAGCACACCAGGGTCTGTACCTTGACTGCACTGTAACTTGGCTCCTCTGACCACATAAGAATGTTCTCCGCTGAGCGCACCTTGGGCCAGAGCTTTAATAAGTAAAGGTAAAAACATATAAGTACCTCCTTGGATAAAAGGTATAGAATCAAGAAAGCTCCGACCATGTCGCGGTGTGCAGCATGGCATAGGTTAAGGGAACCCAGAGGGGAGCATCCTCCAGCTTAAATTGGCAACTTCCGATCACAGCCTTGCCATGCCAGGAACGCACAAAGACAATCTGATAATAGGGAGAGGGGGAAACTAGAAAAATAGCTTCATAGCAGCCAATGATGGTATCTTGAATAGAAAGAGCCTTTTCATCCACGAGCTTCATACTTGGTTGTGCGCGACTCGTTTGCTCAATTATCTGTTTTTGATAGACTTCTACTTGCTCAGGGTCCAGTTCTTGCCCACTTTGGTGCAGACCGAACAGGATTCCGCCCAGCTTGTCTTGAACGACGAAGCTTTTCGATGGGTCTATCGTCTGCCCAGCATGAACTTCTGGAATAAGAGAGCCCGGTAGGGATATAATGAGTTGATTTTCAAAGACAGGAAGGGTTTGAAACCGGATTTCCTGTTTATCCGGTAGAGTTAGTGATCCTTTCGAAATTCCCTCCATCGCTTCTTCAATCGATATCATCATCCAGCTTTCATCGTTCTCCGCTGTACTTAATTGCTCTTTCAATGTTTGTTGATGATGCAGCTTCAAAAAAAATTCATCCCAATGCTCTGTCAAGGTTGAACCTCCTTATACGAGTTCTAGCTTCTGTAGCCGAAAACCAGTCAAACTCCGGCGCAGCAAGCTTTCAGCAGCCTCCAAGCTAACGATGAAATAAGGTTCCCTCACGTTGGACAGTCGGAAAAAATGATGCCCCTTGACCTTTTGGCTATCGAGAACAAGGTGCTTTAGGGTTTGATCATGTGGGTAAAATTCAGTCTGCTCTGAAATACCATCCACAGAGGGAACAGATGAAATCCAATATAGCTCCTGACGGCTAGGTTCCCGGTTCACGATATACACCTGTTTAAAACGGGCTTGTGTATTGTATAGTTCTAGAATCCGTTTCATAGGATCGGAAAATAGCGGTTGTGAGGTTGAAAACGGTAGCCAGTCCGCATACTCGGCATCTGTCGCATGAACATCTAAAACCTGAGCCGGGGGCATGCCAACAAATGGTGTTTTAAAAAGGTCTAAATTCATCGGTTTAATGTTTCGAGAAATACGATGATCATCGACCAGCACATAATAATGGCGCATACACATTCCTCCTTATTCCGTCCACACAATAGATTGACGCTGTGCTTCGTTCAGTTTCCAATGCTGTTGGTACTTTCGCGGGACAAGGGTTCCTTGCATCGAAGCCCCCTCAAAATACGCATGTTCAAACGAATGTACATCTGTAAAATCGGCCCCATCCAGATTGGCGTGTTCAAAACGTAACCCGCATAGCCCTGGTACTCGAACTCCGTGCTCCCGATACGGCTGTCCGCTGGCACTGCTGAAGTTAACACCTTTCAAATCGCTATATCTAAAATCCGTGTCGGTCAGCAGGCACCCCTGAAAGCTGCCTCCTGCGAGATTCGCTCGTTGCCAGCTGCTTCCGATCAATATGCAGGTGTGAAACTGGCTTTCCCGTAAGTCACTGTGGCTAAAATCGTTATAGCGCAAATCCTTTTGCATCAGGTGAAGGTGGGGAAGAGAGAGCCGCTTTAGGTTTTCGTAAACATAAGGCTCTTCTTCACTGGAATGCATCAATTGCTCTCTCACATGATCTGCAAGAAGCGCTTCCCGATCTTCGACAAATAGATTCTCGCTGATATCCTTGTACTCGCCCGTTCGGATGGCTAAACGATCAGCTTTATGAATGGCGAGATACTCAGGCATTTGAACCACTTCTGCCATCCCTAAGCGCAGGAGGGAGTTCACAAACTGGTGGAAAAAAGGAGCAGATTCCAGCATCAGTCGTTCAACGTCCACAGAAGTGATCGTCCCCATATATATTTTTCGTTCCTGCTCCAAGGTTTCCAACATGGCACTCATCGGTGCATAGGCCCATGAAGCGTCATAGGTTAACTTGCAATCGGAATCATCTTCGTACCATTCTGCTGAATAAGCCTCGATCATATATAGGTAGGATTGTTCAAGAATCTGCGTGCGCAAGAAAGAATAGTGGATATAGCCAATCGGTTCTTTTTGACCTTGTTGCTGCATGCTCAGAATGTGTATACACAAATTCATGAACGAATTGTTGAAGTCCGAAATGAGCTGATCCTGACAACGTTGGAACTTGTTCTCCAGCGTGTCTAGCTGTAATTCCAGTAAGGGTGTAAAATGATGTTCCTTAAAATGGTGTAACGCTGCTTGTTTATCCATCTACTAACCTCCCGTTAGTTCATCTTGATTTCCGTACCGGAGAAGGTCGTTTTATCATCCAGCGTAATGGTATTGCCTTTACCAGATAGCTCGATTTTTCCGGCGGAAAGCTGGATGTTGCCGGAACTCATAACGATATCGGAGGTCGCGCTAATACTCACATTTTTTCCGCTTACAATATCAATGCCAGTTTTATCGTTAATGACAATGGACATGCCGTTGCCGGAGATGACGATTTGATCCGGGGCGAGCATGATTTCTTTGCCGTATTTGGTTCGTAGTGTCTTAATTGCAGGGTCAGCCATTCGATCTGGCGCAGGAGCTGCTGTGGACAATGCTGAAGAAGACTTTGGTCCGGCAGACGAAGCAGAAGTAGTCCCATGTCCAGAAGCGGCGGAAGATTTTCCCGCGGAAGGCTGCGATTCTCTTTTAACTGAACTGATCGCGTATCCTTCTTCTTCCTTATAACTGGGGAAATAGATACGGATGCTGTCCCCGTCCTCAGGCATACAATACCAGCCCGTGTTATCCGCAGATGCATAAATCGTAGAGTAGGGAAACCAGTAATCGGTATTCGGGTCTTGCTGATCGTCCATATCGAGCTGGGCGCGTACTTTGTCCCGACGAACGCTCAGTACCTTGCCATGAATGGAAGCACCGATAATGGAGCGATTGTAGTCTTTAATGGGACGTAGGCCGCTTCGTGGTGACAGCTTGGCGGTATGTGTCAACACCCCGTCTTTCATCTCTGTTAGCACCTCAGCGACCAGCAAAAGGTGGCCTTTAAAGGTCACTTCATAGCCAGGCTCCAGCAGTTTCTCCGTCTCGACTTCATACTGGATAAAATCCGCATCACGTACACCGGGGATATGGTTCTCCGAGGCGGTTTGGAAGTCAGCTACCCGTTTAGTGACTTTATAATTCGTAGATTGTATTTCTCCTTTGCTGAGTCCCATAGGCAGACCAAAATAAAACTTCGGTACCCCATAGCCCACGGCGGGAATGAGTGGAGAGTAGAAGTGGGAAGCCATCCGTTTCAGAAATTGCCAGTCGGTTTCATCATATTGCATGATAAATGTACCGATGGGTTTCTTATGGGACACGACATCCATCGCTTCTGCTTTAGGATAGCTATATAAGTTGAACTTAA
>NZ_JBITPI010000003.1:0-25680 GCF_050467745.1 Paenibacillus sp. NRS-1781 | reverse complement strand
GAATCTTGCGGAAGGCAGCGTGGGTCCTGCACATTTGTCTGCGCAGGCCGTACACACCCAGCATCTGGCAGCTGGAGCAGTACAGGACACAGCGCTGGCAGAGGGGGCAGTGAAGTCCGTGCATATCGCCCCGGAGTCCATCCAGTCGCACCATCTGCACATCGGAACCATTCAGGGTGAGCATATCGCATCACAGGCGATATCAACCGATGCCTTGCAGAATGGGTCTGTTACGTCCGACAAACTGGCAGATGGGAGTGTGACGGCCGCCAAGCTGTCCGCCCACTCGGTGCAGCCGTGGCACATTACGGACGAAGCGGTGCAAGGAAACCATTTGGCAGAAGAAGCGATTCAATCGAGCCATTTGGCCCCGGAAGCCGTCAGCTCTGCCCATTTGCAGGCTTCAGCGGTGCTTACGAGACATCTGGCCCCGGATAGCGTATCCGGTCGTGCGATTCAAGCGGAAAGCATCACCTCGGAAAAGCTGGCAGCACACTCGGTGCAAGCGACGAATCTTGCGGAAGGCAGCGTGGGTCCTGCACATTTGTCTGCGCAGGCCGTACACACCCAGCATCTGGCAGCTGGAGCAGTACAGGACAGAGCGCTGGCAGAGGGGGCAGTGAAGTCCATGCATATCGCACCGGAGTCCATCCAGCCGCATCATCTGCACATCGGAACCATTCAGGGTGAGCATATCGCATCACAGGCGATATCAACCGATGCCTTGCAGAATGGGTCTGTTACGTCCGACAAACTGGCAGATGGGAGTGTGACGGCCGCCAAGCTGTCCGCCCACTCGGTACAGCCGTGGCACATTACAGACGAAGCGGTGCAAGGAAACCATTTGGCAGAAGAAGTGATTCAATCGAGCCATTTGGCCCCGGAAGCCGTCACCTCTGCCCATTTGCAGGCTTCAGCGGTGATGACCCGGCATATTGCGCCAGGAAGTGTATCTGTACACGCACTCCAGGCAGGGAGCGTGAACGCTGAGAAGCTTGCGCTTCGGGCAGTGCGTGCTTCGAATCTGGCGGAAGCTAGCGTAAGCTCTGTACATCTGATGGAGCAAGCAGTGCACCACATACATCTGGCTGATGGGTCGGTACTGGAATCGGCGCTGGCTGAAGGCGCGGTGCAATCAAGGCATATCGCCTTGGATTCCGTCCAGTCGGAGCATCTGCAAGCAGGTGCCATCCAGCCGCAGCATATAGGCTGGCAGGTGGTGTCGGAAGACGCATTGCAGGAAGGAGCGGTTACGTCCAGCAAGATCGTGAATGGAGCGGTACAGTCCTGGCATGTAGCCGAGGATTCCATTGAAGGCCGACACATTGGCGAGGCAGTCATTGATACGTATCACCTGAAGCCAGGGGCGGTGACGCTGGCTCAGCTATCCACAGATATTCACCTCTCGGGGCTTTTACCGGAGGAAGGTATCAGTGGCGACAGACTCCAGGCAGATAGTGTATCCCGCAGTCATCTGAAAGCACAGGCCGTCGACAGCGAGGTGCTGAGTCCGGAAGCTGTAGGATCGGAGCATCTACAGACCGCTGCGGTACAAAGCCATCACTTGGCAGAGCAAAGCATTGAAGGGCATCATCTGGTGGAAGGCTCTGTAGGCTCGCGTGAGCTGCAGCTGAACGCAGTGAAGCCAGAGCACCTGAGCATCACCCCGGTTCGTACTTGTGCCAATCAGTCCGCATTGCAGCAGTTTGGCAGAGCGCCGTTTCTTTTGAAGGGCAGCGAAGGAGAGACGGAAGTGACCATTGTATTCGCAGAGCCATTTATGAGTCCGGACTATACACTGGTAGCGATGACGAACCATCCTCTCTTTCATGCGACGCTGAAATCGCAGACACCGGATGGAGCGGTGATCGTCGTAACCAAATGGAACGAAACCGCGCACAACTACGGTATTGTTTCCTGGATTGCCATCGGTTAGTGAATGCAATTGTGTAAAACTTATAGCGTGCAGACTCACGTATTTTCTGAATACGGGGCTGCACGCTTTTTCATACACTTTTCACACATTTGTTCCACAATTATCCCGAATTCTCCTGATAAGCTAAAGATACTTTAAAGGAGAGGTGATACAATCATGAAAAAATGGACTAAAAATGCAGCAGCCGTATTGACCGTAGTAAGCATACTGGGAGGAGCAAGCAGTGCATTCGCCGCTACAGCGACACCAACGACAGCTACAACTGCATCAGCAACGAAAGCATCAGCGGTTACGACCCCGGCTACCAAAGCACCAGCAGTAAAAGCACCTGCGACAAAAACACCCGTGGTGAAAGCACCTGTAAAAAAAGCTGCAAAAGCTCATAAAGCAACAACAGCTAAAAAAGCTCCTGCCAAAAAGGCTGTTGCCAAAAAAGTAGCCCACAAAGCAAAAGCAGTAAAAGCGAAGCACCGTACCGTTAAACATCCTGCTAAAAGACAAAATGCAGTAAAACATAAAGCGACAGCTCACAAAACTCGTGCACACCATGCTGTAGCTAAAAAAGTGGCTCATAAAGCTCCAAAAGCAGCAGCTAAAGTGGTAACAACCAAGAAATAAGGCGGGAGCGCAATTCGCTTCCAGCTCGCCTGGCATATATAGCAGCGATTCAATGATAAGAAAAGACGGGACCGGGGACGGTATACCCGTCTTTTGTCTATTTTGCCAGGCTTCTGTTAAGCTTATAGAGAGGATGAAATCATCCAGAACAACGGCAAGGGGTTAAGGTCATGACAAAAATAGTGGTAGTAGATGATGACGTGTTCATTTTGCAATTAATATCTGAATATTTAAAAAAGGAATCCTACGAGGTGACTTCCTTTTCCAGTGGAAAAACACTGGTAGAGCATATCCGTACCGACCATCCAGATTGTCTCGTTCTCGATATCATGATGCCCGGAATTGATGGACTTTCCCTGTTGACTCAGCTGCGTGAATTTACGGAAATGCCGATTATTATGATCTCCGCTCGCGGGGAAGAAAGTGACCGTATTCACGGGCTGGAGCTGGGATGCAGCGATTTTTTAACTAAGCCATTCAATCCTCGGGAGCTGGTTGGCAGAGTCAAAGCCATGCTGAGGCTGACCAAGGCCGGAACATCTGTACCGGACGATAAGGAGGCAGCAGAGGCAGACGGAAATGTATGTCGTGCGGGCAATCTGTGTATTTTCCCTGAATTTCGTAAGGTAACGGTGGACGGTCAAGAGCTGAATCTAACCTCGCGTGAATTTGATCTGCTGCTGTTTCTTTCGAATCATTTGGAAAGACCTTTTGGCAGGGAGCATCTGATTCAGCAGGTGTGGAGCTATGATTTTATAGGTGATGTGAGGGTCGTGGACGATCTGGTCAAACGGATTCGTAAAAAGCTGGCGGAATACCACTCTACGCTCGTCATTAATACCGTTTGGGGATTCGGATATAAAGCAACGGTTCAGGAGCAATAGCCATGCGTACGATGAGAGCTAAAATACTGCTGTCTCTATCCATCGCAATGCTCATTACCGTTTGTATTACGGTGGTTTTGTTCATCAGGCTTATCGACGACCTTCTTGTAAATCAGGCTAAATCCAAGCTTCATGAGCAGGCACGCAAAGCCGTCCATATTATGAGCGACGGAGGCTTTGACCGGCTGGATAACGCTGAGCTTAACTATGTTATCAAAGGTATGCTTTTGTCTGCCGATTATTTTATTTTAAGCACGGATAACCGTATCATCGACTCCAGTGTATCTGGAATGGAGGGCAAGAAGATAGAGAGCTTGCTATTGATCCGTCAGGGATTTTTTGCATCCGTTCATCCGTCTGCCCATGATTTGGCTGCCGTACATGAAGGAGTTGCTGTGCTTCAGGGTAAAAAGATACTGTTTACAAATGAAGAATTGCCAGGACAACCTTTTCGGATTTTAGTATATTCACCGCTGTCTTCTTTAAGAGCGCTGTATGTCCCGTTAATGAGAACCACCATACTGTCGATCGTGGCGAGCTTTTTGGTGATTCTCGTCATTGGGCTGATGGTCGTTTCACGACTGGTACGCCCGCTTAAGCGATTGAAGGAGGCTGTAGGCAACTACGAGCCGAATCAACCACAGGATAGTGATTTTCCACAAGCGGACAAAAGCGAGATTGGCGAGCTGATCGGTACTTTTCACTCGATGTCTGCCCGTATACAGCAGCATCACCACGGTCAAATTGAATTTTTGCAAAATGTTTCTCACGAGCTAAGGACACCGTTAATGTCCATTCAAGGCTACGTTTACGCCATTCAGGATCAGGTGGTACCCCAGGATGAGGGGCTTAGTATCATTAAAGTGCAGTCCCAGCGATTAATTGATATGGTGGAAAAGCTGCTTCAGCTATCGAGGCTGGAGGCGCTGGATGAAGAATGGCCCGTCTCGCTTATTGATCTGAAAAGCATGGCAGAGGACGCCATTCATTTGCTGATGCCGGTGGCTGCGGAACGCTCGATCTCGCTTCGCGTGGAGGGAGAGGGCCTGCATGTGGCTGTTCCGGCCGAGCAATTATTCCGTATGATGCTGAATTTGTTGCAAAATGCGGTTCGACATACCTCCACGGAGGTTGTCATCCATTTGGAGGCGGGAACGACACCGGAGGTCGTATGGGTAATCCATGTGGATGACGACGGAGAAGGTTTAACCGAAGAAGAGGCCGCTGAGGTGTTCGGACGATTCTATACCGGCTCGAACGGTGTTACAGGTCTGGGATTAGCTATTTGCCGCCAAATTGCCTCCCGACTGAACGGAGAACTGATCTGCACACGCTCGCCACTGGGTGGAGCACGGTTCAGCTATATTCAGCGCATGTTATAAATGAGTGCAAAAAATGGTTAAAAATGATCGTTTTTCTGGATAAACATTCCGTTAATATAACATAAGATGACAGGTTCTAGGTATTATTGCAGATATAGCTTGACTGGCGGGTACTAAACTGAGTAAAATTAATCGTATATACCTTGACTCTAGAGCGTCGTTTTTTTAGATAGTGGTCAATAATAGTGGTTAATAATGAATGAAAGAGTGATGAGATGAACCGCCTTTTGGAAGTGAAGGACTTAACGATATCTTTCAAGACCCGTCAGGGACTAGTGCAGGCCATTCGTGGCGTAAACTTTCATGTCAATAAAGGAGAGACGCTGGCGATCGTGGGCGAATCCGGCTCAGGCAAAAGTGTAACTTCACAGGCTGTGATGAAGCTGATTCCGACCCCTCCTGGTATTTATCAAAAGGGTCAAATAATTTTTGACGGACAAGAGCTGATTAATAAAACGGAAAAGCAGATGCAGAAAATTCGCGGTAAGGAAATCGGACTGATTTCTCAGGACCCAATGACCTCGCTTAATCCGACGATGAAAGTCGGCAAGCAAATCACGGAAGTGCTTTTCAAGCATGAAAAAATATCCAAGGATGCTGCTCATAAACGTGGTATTGAACTGCTTAATCTGGTAGGTATTCCACATCCGGAGCAGCGTTTTAACCAGTATCCGCATGAGTTCAGTGGTGGTATGCGTCAACGTGTTGTTATCGCGATGGCATTGGCTGCCAATCCGAAGCTCCTGATTGCCGATGAGCCGACGACTGCACTGGACGTAACAATTCAAGCTCAAATTTTGGAATTGATGAAGGATCTTCAGAAGAAGATCGACACTTCCATCATCTTTATTACCCATGACCTCGGCGTTGTAGCAAAAATGGCAGATCGGGTTGCGGTTATGTATGCTGGACAAATTGTAGAAACGGGTACAGTTAATGAAGTTTTCTATAACCCGAAACATCCATATACATGGGGACTTCTCGCTTCCATGCCAAGCTTGGACAGCCACGGTCAGAAGCTGGCAGCGATTCCGGGTACCCCTCCTGATTTGCTTCATCCGCCTGTAGGGGATGCTTTTGCCGCCCGCAGTGCTTATGCGATGAAGATTGACTTTGAGAAAGAGCCTCCACTCTTTCAATTATCCGAAACACATTTTGTGAAATCATGGTTATTGCATCCGGATGCGCCTGCGGTTGAGCCGCCAGAAGCGGTAAAAGCCAAGCTTCGCAAGCTGGATAATGCATTTGAAAAGCCGGTTTTGGTTGAACAATACGGCGGTTAATGTGTAATATAGCTTGTAAATAAACCGGGTCAACATAAAAGAAGGGCTGTTCTCTCCGTGGAAGAATCTACGGTGGGAACAGCCTTTTTGGTGTGAAGCCGCAGGTTGTGAGAGCCTGTGGCTATGGAGCTAGCGGGGCAGTTTTTTACAGCTTGCCGGAACCGGCTTGGGAAGTGACTTCTGCCTTCACGCTGGCGGATGGAGAAATCTTATCATTCAGCGATGGTTTCCAGCCTACAGAAGAGCTAAGACCCGCGCTGGAGCCTGCATTTACGGCTTGTCCATTCAGGAGAGTGCCTGTGTCGGACAGGGCGGTGCCTCCAAAGACAGTTATGATTTTAGCTGCGGACAAACCTGCAACGTCGATGACATTGTTTTCAGCAAAAATTTTGGAGGATTTGCCTGCGCCCCATATATACAGTGAAGGATATTCGGAGCGTTTTACATCACCTGTGTAGTAATTGTTGTACAAATGGACTTGTCCATACCGCACGCGTGGTGTGCGTTGTACCGTGTTTTCATAATAATTGTGATGCAGGGTTACACGTAAAGCCCCTTCATCTGCTGTTTTGCTGTCACTGTTGCCAATAATCGATGTTTTATCATGATCGTAAAAGTGATTGTAAGAAGCAGTAACCAGATCAGCTTGGTTAATCACATCGAGAAGTCCATCATGATGCTGATATTCTTGACCATAAAAGGTGCCGTTTTGGCTATCGGGGCGAGATCCATCATTGAAGGAATTGTGGTCTACCCATACATGTGTGGCGCCGTTAATTGTAATGGTGTCATATTCCGAATTCCAGTTGCCTGTACTACCGTCAGTTGGGTCCCACTGAGGGAAATAATCGTAGGCATCCTGGAATTCAATATTACGGATAATGACGTTATCTGTCCCTTTTTTCAGTTGGAGGTTTGCGCCGTTAATAACGGCATTGCTACCCAGACCAACAATCGTTGTATTGGACGGAATATCAATGACGACACGGCTGGCCTGATTTTTTTGTGAAGCCTCACGTGCCTTTTCCAATGTGCCAGATGGAAGCTTTTTACCCCATGTGGACGGGTCATACGCTTTAAGATATGCATCAAAATCATATTTAGAGTCCTTGTAATCATTCAATCCTAACGGCTTGTTGTTGTCATCGACATTGGCATTGATTGTGCCTTTGACATAAATGATTTTAGGAGTTGTATTACTGTTTTTACCCAAGGCATCCACAAGCTGTTTGCGATTGGTTACGGTGAAAATATTGGAAGCTGTGGCTGCAGATCCGCCTGTTGTGCCTGCAGAAAAGGCTGCCCATCCGTTCTTGCTGCCAAGCACCTCCTTACCAATATCGCCTGCCGCATGAGCGGGTGTGCCAAGAGGAGCAAGGGTAGTGAACAGCAGAGCTGCTGCAATGCCGAGTGAAAATCTCTTTTTCATAAAGTTACCTCCGTATATGGGGTTAGTGGAGTAGACGAACGAAGGGAGTCCCGGGTGCTCCTGTGGTTTCTACTCTTCTATCATACTTCGTGTTCCAGTATTTGTTAATATAATAAAAATTACATACTAAAAAATTTGTCGAAAATTTTACATAACACAATGAACCCCTATTTTTTCCATTCATATTGAGTTTATACTAATGAAAACGTTAACAATCATATAGAATGGGAATTGTATATATGAATATATGGAATTGTTTTTATGTTTTTTACTCGAAATTAGTTGATGATGTTAACGATTTCAATCCAAGAAGAGGAACATCAAATGTTAAGAAACCGCTCATTTTATCGCCTTGCATAAATATCATTTGCAATTTGGTTAGTTATCACTTACTATATGCTTATGAACAAGAAAACACATGTAGATAGCAAGAAGAAGGATATTATGCAAGCAGCTATGCGCTTATTTGCGACCAAAGGCATCGACGGTATTTCTGTCAAAGAAATCGGGGAGGCTGCCGGTGTGACGGATGCCGCGATTTATAAGCATTTTAAGAGTAAAGATGCGATGGCCCTGGAAGTATTCCGGCAGTATTGCAACAGCTACACTACGTTGATTGATTTCTATCGCAAGCAGAGCGGGAGCTTTATTGGTCGTTTTCATCAACTGGTGGACGAGGTGCTTGTGATGCATGATGAAGACCAGTATGGTCTGCTTCTGTTATCACAGCATCATGAGCTGTATGTAGAGGCCAGCCAAAGCTCGAATGTCCGGCAGCCGCAGGATGCGTTAGTCGAATTTATCGAGCAGGGGATTCAGCACGGAGAACTGCCCAAGCAGGATGCCCAGCTATCTGGTGTGCTCATTATTGGAGCCATTACACGCTTGTCCGTGTCCAGTCTGGAGGGTGAATTGCCCCAGCAGCTTATTCCGTTTGCAACGGAGGTCAAGGAACGTTTAACCGCTTTATTAAGTCAAGGTCGGTAGTGACCTTTTCTTTTTAAATATAAAGTTAGTGTTTTCTAACTAAAAAAATAAAATATGAGGGTAGGAAGTGGCTCGAATGTCTAAAAAGATATTGGTTATTCAGGGAAATCCGGTCGTTGGCAGTTATGGAGAAGCGCTAGCTCAATCCTATGTAAAAGGAGCGGAGGCTGCGGGAGCTGAGGTGCGTTTATTGCAGTTGTCTGCGTTGGATTTTAATCCGAATCTATTAGGTGGATATCGTAATAAATTGCCGCTGGAACCAGATTTAATCAAGGCTCAGGAATCCATGAAGTGGGCAGAGCATCTGGTTTTCGTCTTTCCGATCTGGTGGGGCAGCTTGCCCGCATTAATGAAGGGTTTCATTGACCGTACTTTTATGCCGGGGTTTGCGTTTAAGTATCAAAAAGGAAAGTCGTTGCCTGACAAGCTCTTAAAAGGCAGAACGGCCCGCCTCATTACTACGATGGATGGACCGGGCTGGTATTACCGATTTTTCCAGGGACAGCCTGTGCATCGGATGATGAAGGATTCCACGCTGCATCTTTGCGGTGTCAAACCGGTGCGTTCTACTGCGATTGATCTCATGAATAAGAAAACAGATCAACAGCGCAACGATTGGCTGAGCAAGGTCGAGCAGCTAGGACGCAGCATGAGTTAGGTTTTCATGATGCCGAGATCATCTGATTCCATTACTGGATTTAATGAATAAGTGGGGACAGGATCATCAAAAGCTGAGAGCTGCATCGGAGTAGATGGGTTAATCGAATAGGGTCAGCCTAAGTGTATAGAATACTATGATAAATAATAAACAAATTATATTTTATGTAAAAAAAGCTTATTCCTGACTCATCTCTTGAGTTGGAATAAGCTTTTGAAAGGTTGGCTGCTATTATTCACCTGCGAAGAATGGACAACAGGCTTATTCGGCGGTAGCTGTCGCTTGCTCCGCTGCGAAGATGACAGGCTTCATAATCCGGCTCAGCATATCCTGCTTTGGACGATTCCAGGTAACCCAGTCGTCCAGCAGCAGCCCGCCTGTGTCGCCGCTATTCGGATTCAGGGACCAGTATGTGAAGTACAGGTTGTTGGCACGAATATAGTCTACGAGTGCATTTTGCCATTTACCCTCAGTGGAGGACATATCGACATTACGACCGCCAAATTCACCGACCAGCACCGGAGCTATGTTTTGCTTGCTGATGTAGCCCCAGGTTTGATCCCAGATGGCTGGCAGGTTGGACGGGAAGGTTGGGTCGTTGAACCATGGCTGCGAGGACACACCGGGGCCGTAATCATGCGGAGAATATACGACACGGTTCGGTACGTCTAGAACGACAGGATAGTTGGCTACACCTGTCAGGTTGCCACCCCACCAGTATTGGCTATTGTTGCCTTGTACATTGTGGTCTACACCTTCTACGAGAATCAGCCAATTCGGATTCACGGACAGAATCGCATTCCCTGCACGTTGTGCCGCCAGACGCCAGTCTGTGGAGGCATTGCCTGTACCCCAGCTTGCTTGACCGTGTGGCTCGTTGTGCAAATCCGCACCAATGACGGTTGAGTTGTTTTTATAACGTTCAGCTAACATTTTCCAGTCACTGATCCAACGAGTCTCAGGGTACTGGGAAGTGTACCACAGCTCGGATTGTCCACTTGAGCCTGGACGGTGACGGTCAAGGATAATCTGAATACCGCGTTGTCCAGCTTTTTCGATCAGCTTGTCCATAATTTGAATCGGAGTCAATCCGACCAGATCAGGGTTTTTGTGATAATCAATACTGTTAGGATGGGAACCAGAATCGAACAACTGATTACTGTAAGGCAGACGGATCAGATTGTAGCCTTCTTTCTTTACCTGATCCAGCATGTCGTCCATTGAACGGGCCCACAGTCCATGCAAGGTGTAATTAGGAGTTTCCAGACCGAACCAGTTCAAACCGTTGAATGCCGCCTCTTTCCCGGATTCGTCCACAATCTTGCTTCCTGAGGTGTGGTAATATCCCTTCACACTGGCTGCATCTGCCGAAGCGGGAGTGTAGCTATACAGTGTGAAGCCCATTACGAGGGAGGCAATGACGAAAACTGTCTTTTTCAACCCTTTTTTCTTCATGTTTTTGCTTCCTCCTTTATTTGAATATAATTGTAACCGATTACAATTTCATTTTATGTTCAAATATTCCATCAAACAAGTTCATAAAATTCATATATTTCTAAGATTTCTGTACAAGAAGGTATATAATAAAGTGAAATTCACTTTACATATAGGTTGCAGAATATATATTTGAAAATGAACACGCCTAACACGCAGAAGAAGAAAGGGGGTTAACCATGGTCACAACGATGAAAGAAGTTGCAGAACGCGCAGGGGTGTCGAAGAGCACAGTTTCGCAGTTTCTGCATAAGAGATACAACTATATGAGTGAAAACACCAAGAAGAAGATCGAGCAGGCGATTGAGGAGCTCAGTTATGTTCCCAATGAGGTGGCACGCAGTCTCAAGCAGAAGAAGACCTTCATTGTGGGTGTTATTTCTTCAACTATTTTATCGAAATTTACAACAGAAGTTGTGCGTGCAATTGAAGATGAATGCCAGCTGGAAAATGTCCAGGTCATTGTCTGCAATACCGATGATGATTCGCTCAAAGAGAAAAAGTATGTCCAGTCGATGATTGCTCGGCAAGTGGATGGACTTATCATTTTTCCGACGGAAGAGAACAAGAAATTATATGCTTCCCTTGTCAAGAATGGCTACCCTTTCGTGTTTGTGGACCGAAAAATCGATGGAATCAGCGTAGACACAGTGCTGTTGAATAATGAAAAGGCCAGCGAGCTTGCGGTTGAAGCACTCATTGAGCATGGTCATAAAAACATTGGCATCATCACGTTCCCCTTAGGCAAAAAAGCAATCACCACACGAAGTGAGCGGCTGTCCGGTTATAGAAATACGATGGACAAACATGACATATCAGTGAATGAAAACTATATCAAAAGCGGCAGACTGGATGAAATGCCAAATCTTATTGGACAACTATTCCACATGAAGAATCCGCCCACCGCAATCATCGCTACGAATGACATGATTTTGGAGCAGGTGCTGATTTATGCCAAAAATAATCGTCTGACCATCCCTAATGACTTTTCCTTGATTGGCATAGATGATGTATCGTTTGCGTCTTTTTATAATCCGCCGATCACTACCGTTTCCCAGCCGAGCTTTGAAATGGGGAAAAGAAGCGCAAGGCTACTGCTGGAGAAAATTGATCAAAAAGAGCAGGATCATGAGGAGCTATCAGAAATTATCCGATTAAATCCGGCCATTAACCACAGAGAATCTGTCCAAAAATTGAACTGAATAATTGGAATAAGTCTTTTATCTTTTTGGAAACGTTTTATGAATTCTATTGTAAAAAGTAAATAATGAGCTATAATGATTCTATGATTCGAGTCATGAATACCCTTTCATTTCAAAAAAATAATTCTGCTTCTTTTTACATTCCCGCAAGGGGAATTTTTTTCAAGTATTACTAAACCGATTTAGTAAGAATGAAAAATAAAATAAAAGAAAGTCGGAGATCACTATGGAAATGTTTATGAGTATTATCAGGGAGCCATCCATCATTATCGCGATTGTGACATTACTCGGCCTTATATTCCAGAGGAAGAAAGTATCCGAGATCATTACGGGAACTACCCTTTCTTTCATGGGCTTCACCATGATCAAAGTCGGCGGCGGAATTTTAGGAGGCGTTCTCACCAACTTCAGCCAAATTTTTTCTTATGCGTTCAATCTTAAAGGTGTCGTACCAAGTAATGAAGCCATCATGGCACTGACCATTGATCAGATCGGGGCGGATGCTGCGCTCATTCTACTCTTTTCCATGATCCTTAACATCGTGCTTGCACGCCTGACCAAGTTCAAGTACATTTATTTGTCTCTTCACTTGATTCTGTTCATGAGCTTTGCCGCTACAGCCGTTATGAAGGGTCTTGGTCTCAGTTCGCTGACTACGATCATCGTCGGTTCTCTGGTAATCGGGAGCTATATGGCAGTGTTCCCTTACCTGCTCCGGAATGCCAGCAAAAATATTATCAAATCTGATGAATACACGATTGCTCATGCTTCCATGACCTCTTACATTCTCGGCACCTATTTAGGAAAAGTTTTTGGCAACCGTGAAAAAGACACCGAAAATGTAAAAATTAATGACCGCATCAGTTTTTTGCGCGACCCCAATGTTGCAACGACCTTGACGATGCTTGTGCTTTTGCTGATATCCGGGCTGGTTGCTGGTTCTGATTATGTCAGCAAATTATCTGATGGCAAAGAATATATCGTCTTCATCCTCGAACAGTCAGCTATTTTTGCTGCCGGCTTGTACATCGCAAAGGCAGGTGTTAAGCTGTTCACGACTGAAATTGTACCCGCCTTCAAAGGGTTCTCCCAAGTGTTCGCACCTGGAGCAATCCCTGGTGTGGATGTTCTGGTACTGTTCGACAAATCACCTAACTCCGCGTTGGTAGGCTTCTTGGTCAGCTTCTTCACAGGCGTTGCCTGCGTCTTTCTTTTCCCGCTTGTCGGATTGCCTGTTATTGTGCCGGGGATCATGGCCTGCTTTCTCGCTGGTGGTGCAGCCGCGATATTCGGTAATTCCAGCGGTGGTTTCAGAGGGGCTGTCATTTCCAGTTGTCTTAATGGATTCTTGCTCTGTCTGCTGCCGGCCCTCACCTTGCCGCTCTTTTCTTTTTTGGGTGCCGAAGGGGTGACATTCGCCGATCCCGACTTTACTACCCTTTCCGGAGTACTGTGGCTTATTTTCCGTTGGTTTTAAACTAAATCGATTTATGAAGTTTTTTAAAATAACTCATATCAATAATTTGTGTTCTAAATGAGGAGGAATTATCCATGTTTTTTAACGACCAATATATTCAACTTGATACCGTTGACAGTAATACCACCCGGAAAGTGCTGGCCCACAGCGACCAGCTTATGTATGTCAAAGTGATGTTTGCTAAAGCCCAAACAGGGGAGATCCTGTTGCACAAGCATATCCATGAACAAGTCACTTATGTATTGAAGGGAAGTTTTAAGTTCATGATCGATAATGGCGAAACAAAGGATGTACAGACCGTTAAAGAGGGAGACAGCATCCATTTTCCATCCGATACTCTTCATGGCTGTATCCCACTGGAGGATGACGGTATTCTGCTAGATGCATTTACACCAGCACGTGCGGATTTTATGTGAATTACCTTACTAAATACGATTTATCTATTGAGTATGTCGAAAAATGATTGATGGACAGAGAGAGCAAAAGAAAGGGATACTCACAACGCGAGCATCCCTTTTTGTATTCGTCTACCCAGCGATATACCTGGCTTCAAGTAATGAAGATGGGGTAAAAAATGTGTTGACACAAAAATGATTAGGAACCATACTATATATATGAACAAGGATAATAAAATAACCAACGACATTAATGCTATTCCCTCACTTGCACAATCCAAGCGTCAGATTGATCGCTATAACCTAGACCTAGATGCACAGGCTATACTCGTCGCGTCTAGGCTAATGGAAGCGGGAGCCAAGCTTGGACATGCCGCAGAGATTCATTTCTCCAGATTCGGTTTATCAACAGGGCGATATCGTTTATTGGCAGACCTTGAAGATAACGAAGGAGAAGAGTTGCCCTCGCAATTATCTGAGCATCTAGGTGTGACACGTGCTACAGTGACTGGTCTTATCGATACTCTTGAGCGAGATGGGCTAGTATCCCGGCGATCAAGTTCAGAGGATGGACGTCAGAAGTCGGTCATATTGACAGAGCAAGGAGCGAAGAAGCTTCGTGAAATGGCTCCTGAGCATTTCGCTCGGCTGGAAGCCATGGTAGGCTTACTGAATATCGAGGAGCGCAGCGTATTCCTCGACCTTTTAGGCCGAGTTACACAGGGTATATCGGCACTTACGGACGAACCAAAACGAACTAAAGAAACACATCAGTAATGAGTAGAATGGGCTAGTGAAGCTAGCCCATTTTCACTCTTATATAGTTAGGATCCTAACTATATGTCGCTGAAAGCAACCGCTGAACGATTAAAAAGAATAAAGGGGCAATTAAATGAACAAGACGACGGAGTATCCCAATCAGACAGATGGTGTTTACGAAATCAAGTCTGCTGGTTCTGGCACAAAGACTTTTGTACTGTGGCATGAAGTCGTAATGGCCTATGCGTCTCCTGCCATTATGGCAGGTATCGGGGGATTGGTCACTGCCGACAAGGGGCTTCAATTAGGGGCTTTGACCACAATCGGCGGAACATCGGCCTTCTTGGCTTTGATGCTTGGCCTTTGGCTGCGCAGTAGAGGAGGCCATAAAGGGTGGATCATCGGCGCACCTCACTTGGTTGTGGTTGGGCTGTTCGCGTTGGTGGGAGCAACATTTGGCCTATTCGCCGCATGGGCGACATCGGGTTTACTAGAAATTATGATTCCGAGCAATCACTTGGCCTGGGTCGGTCGTGTCTGGATCGATTTCCCGTTGTCCGGATTCATAGCAAGTACGATAGTGACATGGCGGTGGCGTCTTGCCGTCACTACAAATTTTTCATCCAAAAGGAGAAGATAAGAATGATAGTTATTATTGGAGCAACAGGTACGATAGGCAGTGCGCTTTTGGAACGTTTGGTTGATCTTGGAGTACCCGCCAGGGCGCTGAGCAGAGAGCCTGAGAAGTTGCGTGATCAGATTGGAGAAAAAGGCTGGTCGACTATCGAGATCGCATCGGCTGATGCTTCTGACCCCGAATCGCTGCGTCGCGCGTTTACAGGAGCTAGCCAACTTTTCCTTGCCATGTCCAACAGTCCACTACAAATTGAATTGGAAACTTCGATCATTCAGATTGCCGCCGAAGCTGGAATCAAACACATCGTAAAAATATCCAGTCCTGCCTTTGAGCAGAGCTCTCCAGTGGCAGTGGCGGGCTGGCATCAAGAAATTGAGAAAACTCTGAGCGAATCGGGTCTCACCCACACCGTGTTGCGCCCCTATGCGTTCATGCAAAACTTATTAGGCCTTGCACCAACGATCACAACCCAAAATGCTTTCTTCGGCGCCATGGGCGATTCACCCTGTAACTTCATTGACTGTCGCGATATCGCAGATGTCGCCGCAGAAGTTCTGACCAATCGAGAGGTATCTGGCCAGATCTATACGCTTACCGGTTCGGATATTTTCAGCTATCCTCAGATCGCGAGTAAACTATCCGCCCTGCTCGATCGGCCGATACGCTACATCAACATGGACCCCCAAGCACTACTCCGCAATCTCATCGAGCATGGGCATATGCCTCCTTGGCTCGCGAATCACGTTGTGGAAATTCAAACTATGTCTACGGTGGTTCCGGAAAGACCAACGGACATTGTAAAGCGCTTGCTCGGTAGAGAGCCCCGCAAGCTAGACGCTTTTCTGCATGAGCATGCAGAAAATTTCAGGTAGAGGCGGAGTTCAGCTAAGGATCAACCAGAAAGAACTGGTTGACCTCATAATACGAACGGGCAGAATAGTTCAATAAGAAGCTGTAGTGGAAGCGGATCCGGTATCGAATAAGATTTCTACGGACTCGTTGCTGTGAAACTATCATTCCATAAACTAAAAAAAAGCCGCGATTTATGCGGCTTTTAATGGCATAATGTTTTTGACTTCTAGACCGCCATATCCCCATGAATATAAATCTTTACTTGGTTCGTGCAATGCCGGATATACTTATGTCATTATACAATTTGCTCAACATAACCCCGCCTTCAATTAGTGTGGAAGTATAATGTATAGGCGGTCACATGATTATTAAACTAATATTAATGTTTCCCGTTAGAGTTATAACTTCAAACATTTTGTGTTCGCATTCACTCAATTTTTAAATAGTAATAATAAATGAATTACCGCAAGAATACCCATTGGATAAATAATTGATCTAGAGAACGTATTCTTAAATCCATTACGGGGGTGCTTTTCAAAAAATAGGTGCAGGATTGCATGGATGATTAAAAATAAATCTATGAACCAAAAAATAATTGTCTGATATTGGCTGAAAAGTAAAGAGAGTATTATTGTGTAAAGAGGAAGGTGAATAAATGTGAAGACTTTATAGGCTTTAGAATCTTCCATATCTTTAAGTACGATAAACAATCTCCACTCAGAATGTCTTATCGCATCCATTTCGTGCAAAAGAAATAAAGATAAGTTAAGCAAGAATAGCACAAGCAAAAAATCTGGCATATAAAACCTCCTACAATTCTATAACTCCATGTTACTACAGTGTAATAAATAAACCCAGCAGAATATGGAATTATTTAATACGCATAACTGCCTGGGGCTAATAAGAATAACCATATTGCAAATTTGTGTGTTATCGAACGTAATCTATCCAGAGAGTACCCTCATGTTGTCGATGACCCCGAAACCTTCTATTTTCTATCATTTATGCCATTTTAATTAATTTATACCTAAAAATAAGCAAACATAGGGGAACGGTGCGATAGAATAGAAAATAGAGAGCGTTATCATTACCTATTTTGCTGCGATGGTTCAGGGAGGGGGAGGCACATGGGTTCAAGGCTTCAATTATTAAACACGTTGCGTAATCAGATTTTTGTCGGGTTTATATTGGTGATGCTCATTATGATGAGTGTGGCGGGGGCATTCATTTACCTTAATGTCTCACACCTGTTGAAAAACAGTGCCGAGCGTCATATTGGTCAGACCGCGGTACAAGCAAGCGGCAGGCTGGATGCATTAATCGGCCAGATGGACAGCCTGACGGAACAGGTAGCGAATCATCCATCTGTTCAGCAAATTTTGCTAGAGGAGCGCAACGGAGGCAAGGTGTCTTTTCGGCAGCGGCAATCACTGCTGCAAGTGATGCATAGCTATCAGGCTTATATGCCAAGTGTTGGCTCGCTGGAGCTGTATACCGCCGAAGGGAAGATGTTGTTTCCAATTAGGGAGGGTAGTCTGGAGGAGCGTATCGGACAGGCGGATATCCGGGAAGCAAATCAGATGAAAGGAAGATTAGTCTGGATCGGCATAGATCCTAAGGATCCCCACTCGCTACTGGCGATTCGGCAGGTGAGCCTGGTGGATCGCTGGTTTTCACGCGGAGGATATCTGATTACCCGCATGGAGCGCAGTTATTTTGGACTGAATGCTGCGTCCGCGGTCAATGAAGAAGCGGATGAAACCATGCTGCTTGTAGATCGCCAAGGCAAACAGTTGTCGGGTGAACCTATGAACCAGACGGATTTGTCAGGTGTATTCCACAGCAGGACACAGACAGTTCATATTGGAGAGCGGGAATATGTGAAGGCGGTCCAGCAATCCGAGCAAACCGGCTGGTCGCTGCTGATCCTGATTCCGGTTAGCGTCGTCACAGACGGAATTACGGTTTTACGGACTACACTTATCATCTCCGCGTCTCTTGGTGCCGTGTTATTCCTGTTCATGTCCTTTATGCTGTCTACGTTGATTACCAGACCGATAGGTCATTTGATTCAGGCGATGCGTCGTTCACGGCAAGGGGCATTAGCACTCAATCCAGAACCGGCAGCAGCGGTCGAACTGCGGGAATTGAATGCAGAGTACAACATGATGATTGTCGATATCAATGGATTGATCCGTGTCATTTGCGAGAAAGAGGTATTGCAGAGCCAAACCGAGCTTAAAGCGCTTCAGGCGCAGATTAATCCGCATTTTCTTTTTAATACGCTGGATGCTTTCAACTGGTCGCTACAGGAAAAGGGGGAGGAAGAGCTTGCCAAGCTGATGGTGTCCATGTCACGGTTGTTTCGTTATATTATCCAACCGGCTCACCATGACTCTTGGGTGACACTCGGGGAAGAAATGGCACAAGTCCGCCGTTATCTGGAGCTGATGGAGATGCGTCTGGGTGAACGTCTGAGCTGGCAAATTCATATGCCTGCCGAGGCGGCTAGAATTCCGCTTCCTAAGCTGCTGATCCAGCCCATTCTGGAGAATGCCATTTTGCATGGCGTCGAAAATCGCATTGGCAACGGCCGTGTTGAAATCCGTGTCACTCCTGCGGCAAAACCGGGTTGGACCAAGATCGCGGTCATAGATGATGGACCTGGCATGACACCGGAGGAACTTGCGGCTGTGCGTGCAGCGCTGACGGGGGGATCGGCCTGCCAGAGCAAGGGGACTGGTATGGGGCTGGTTAATGTGCAGCGCAGGCTTGCCCTCTATTATGAGAGTGCATCTGATCCAACGAATGGTCTGCTGATACATAGTGCTGTGCAGGAAGGAACTGTGGTGGCTTTTGAAATTCCTAATGAATACGGAGGGCGGTAGGAATGAGTGTTTCATCCAAAACCATTGTCATTGTAGACGATGAGCAGAGAACGCGTCAGGGAATACATCAGACACTGGAGCAATGGGCCGCCGGGAAATACAGGATTGTGACAGCGGCAGATGGTTTGCAAGCATTACAAATGCTGCGGGCGGAGACGGTTCATTTGCTGATTACGGATGTCCGGTTGCCTGAATTCAGCGGACTGGATTTAATACGTTCGCTGGAACGGGATTCACGTCGGCCAGCGATTATTGTTATCTCGGGCTATGCGGAGTTTGATTATGTCCAGCAGGCTCTTCGTCTGGGAGCTGTCAATTATTTGCTCAAGCCGATTGATAAGCAGGAGCTGCTGAAAGCGGTAGATGAAGCGCTCCGGCTGGAGGAGGAAAGACAGCGGTATGAGAAGCTCGAAAAGCTGGCTGACCCTGTTCTGCTGGAGCTTGACCTCCAAGCGGCTACTCTTAGTGATCCGATACGGCGTGCCTTCATCTATATAGCGGAGCATCTTCACGAATCCACTACGATGGCGCAGACTGCTGCACATGTACACTTGAATGCGAGCTATTTCAGTGTTTTGTTCAAGGAGCAAATCGGTTTGTCCTTCAGCGAATATCTGCACCGGCTGCGACTCCAACGGGCCAAGGAGCTGCTGCTGCATAGCCAGTTGACGATTGCCCAAATCGGAGAGCGTTCAGGCTACCGGACAGATAAATATTTTATTAAAGTGTTCAAAGCGACCGAGGGGGTAAGTCCCAGCCGCTACAGGCAGCAGATGCGTCAAGGGCCACAGGATATTCACTGACAGCATAGGCAGCTCATAACCCAATAAAAGTGGAGTTATACCCAATCAGCGTACCCTGTTGAAAGCTGGAATGGAGTGCTAAACTTACAAATGATAACGGTTACAAAAAATAAAATTACAACAACGGGGGTCTAACGATGTCCAACGAGTATGGTTTGCGTAAGCACTCACAGCAGAAATGGGTTGCTGGGTTGAGCCTGCTGCTGTCATTGCTGCTGGTGCTGTCCGGTTGCGTTAGCGGTAAAGATGGTAAAGGGAGTTCCAATGGAGAAGGCGGAAAGGTTACGCTCAAAATGATGCACCTGTGGCCAGAGGGAAGCTCGGCACAGCAGAGCAAGCTTGTGACCCAGATTATAGCTCAATACCAAAAGGACCATCCGAATGTCGTCATTCAGCAGGAAGTGCTCGAAAATGAACAATACAAAAACAAGCTCAAAGTGCTGTCGGCTTCCAATGAATTGCCGGATATCGGTATTACCTGGGCAGCGGGCTTCATGGAGCCCTACGTTAAAGGTGGATTATTTACGCCAATGGATGACCTGCTGAATGGCTCCAAGCTAAAGGACAAATTCGTACCGGGAACGACCGAAGCCTATACGCTGAACGGAAAAACGTATGCGCTTCCCATTGAATTGAACATTTCCCCCATTTACTACAACAAAGCCATATTCCAAAAACACAAGCTGAAAGTACCTGCGACATTTGACGAGTTTAAGCAGGTTGTAAAAACACTTGCGGATCATGGAGTTGCACCGATTGCACTGGGCAATAAGGACCGCTGGACCGGCTCGCTCTGGTATATGTATCTGGCGGATCGTATAGCAGGTAACGAGACGCTGAAAAAAGCAATTGACGGCTCAGGCTCGTTTGATGACCCTGGTTTAATTCAGGCGGCATCCGAAATTCAGACGCTCGTGGATATGAATGCCTTTAACAAAGGCTTTAACGGCTTGTCCAATGATGAAGGAAAATCTGAGTTTATGAATGACAAAGCGGCAATGTATTTAATGGGTACTTGGGAATTACCGAATTTTACGACCAATCCCGCAATCCCGCAAGCATTTAAGGATCAGATTGGCTTTTTTAAATTTCCGATGGTCGCAGGCGGCAAGGGCAACGTGAATAGCTGGGTGGGAGGACCGGGAGTAGGCTTGTTCGTTTCGGAAAATTCCAAGGTGAAGGAAGAGGCCAAAGCCTTTGTTGAGTATTTCGTGGTCAAATGGGGTGAGCAATCGGTAACGCAGGCGGGAGTTATTCCGGCGACGAAGGTGGACACCTCCAAAGGAAGCTTGCCTAAGCTGTATGTCGATTTGCTGAATGAGCTGAACCAAGCCAGCAGCATTACATTGTTCGCCGATGTACAGATGAAGCCGAATGCGGCGCAGGTACATTTGAATATGATTCAGGCGTTGTTTGGTAAAGCCGTGACACCGCAACAATTTGCCGATCAGCATAAGGCCGCCATTCAGCAAGGAAATTGAAATTGAGCACATAAGGAGGTTGGGCCGTGGAAAAGGTCATGTCCAATAAGCTTGTCATTGCTCTGTATGTGTTGCCTTCCCTGCTGCTGTTACTCACTGTGATTTATGTGCCCATTGTGCTCACGGCCTATTACGGCCTGAATCAATGGAATGGCATAGGCTCTATGACTTTCGTAGGGCTGGACAACTATCAGCGTTTGTTCACAGACACGGCGTTCTGGCAAAGTGCCTGGCACTCGCTGCTGCTGGCTTTGTTTTCAGGGGTCAGTCTGATCGGTTATCTGGTCATTGCGATGATTTTGTCAGGAAAAATCAAGGGAGCGAATCTGCTGCGGAAAATGTATCTGATCCCGATGCTGTTGTCTTCTGTAGCTATCGCGCAATTGTGGCTCAAAATATATCATCCGACGAATGGAGTACTGAATTCCTTATTGGTATCAGTTGGAGTCCACAACCCGCCTGAATGGCTGGCTAATCCGTCTCTGGTGCTGCCTGCCCTGTTCATCCCGATTATTTGGCAATATGCAGGCTTTTATATTCTGATCTATTATGCCGGGCTGAAAAACATTCCCGAAACGCTGATGGAGGCTGCCCGGATCGACGGAGCCAGTGCCTGGCAGATCGCGACTCGTATCAAATTGCCCCTGCTGCGCGAGGTGATTAACGTCACGATTATATTGTCCATTGTTGGCTCGCTCAAATATTTTGACCTGATCTACGTCATGACGGACGGTGGACCGAACGGAGCCAGTGAAGTGATGGCTTCTTACATGTACCACCAGGCGTTCCGCAGCTTTGATTTCGGATATGGAAGTGCTACAGCCTTTGCTCTGCTGTTCATCTGTCTGGTCGCTACGTGGCTGATTCGCAAGGCTACCGCTTCCGGTGACACCATCCAGTATTCATAAATACAGTTATGCGAACAGACAGATAGTGGAAAACAACGGACAGGAAGAGGGAGGGACGGACATGAAAACCCAGGCAGCCGCCAGCTATCCGCTTGGAGTCGCTACCCGTGACAGAATGTTAACTAGGGCCGGTTATGCCGCGTTGTATACACTTTTGATCATCTTGGCGGTGATGCAGCTTTTACCGCTGCTGTGGCTGATGCTTTTTTCGCTTAAAAATAATCAGGAAGTGTTTAATCTTCCGCCATTTGCACTCCCGTCCCAGCCGCATTGGGAAAATTATATGAATGTGTGGACCAGCGGCAACATTGGGCGATATTTTATCAATAGTGTGTGGATTACGGTCATATCCGTGGCGCTGACGGTGCTGCTGGCCAGCTTTGTAACGTTTGCGATTACACGTATGCGCTGGAAAGGAAGCCAGTTGATTCTCGGACTCTTTATGGTCGGACTGATGATTCCAGTTCATGCCACCTTGATTCCGTTGTTCAGTATGTTTCTCAAGCTGCATCTGACCGATACGCCGCTGTCCATCATCCTGTCGTATGTCGCCTTTAATCTGCCGACAACGATGATGATCTTGCTGGGATTCTATTACGCCCTGCCCCGGGAAGTGGAAGAAGCGGCCGTTATGGACGGCTGCTCTGTCAATCGGATGTTCTTCCGGATTGTGTTGCCCATGACGACCCCGGTTATGGCTACGACAGCCATCATTAACATGATCTATAACTGGAATGAGTTTATTTTCGTCAATACATTCATTAGCTCGGACGAAAACAAAACGCTGACCGTTGGCGTTCAGAACTTTATTGGACAATATACGACCGACTGGGGAGCTATCGGAGCTACGTTGATGATCAGCATTTTACCCATTTTGCTCGTGTTCCTCATCATGAGTGACCGGATTGTTGAAGGGATCGCAGCCGGGTCGGTAAAAGGGTAAAGAGTAGGGGAAAGGGCTACCACGATACAAATTCCCTTGCTGTATTTGAATTGCATCCCTTAGAGTAGACATTGGAACAAACCTCCAGGTTTGCCCGATGAATGCTAGGGGGTTCATTTTTATGCGAGTCTAGCTTGAGTTGAAGGAAATATATGTATGATTCTGTATACGTATTTAAGTGTAAAAAGCATGATTGCTACAACTAGAATGCTGAAGTTCATGGACCGTAGTAGAAAATTCATAATTTTAAGCTTTTTCAGAAAATAAATGACGAGCAAACAAAAAGGAGATGAGACGATGAAAATTATTATTCTTGGCAGATTCATTGCTTCGATTGGATAACTGCGCAGAAGTTTGTGTTGGGCAATTTAAGAGGATAAAGCGAAAAGTTTTGCTGAATTCTTGGGACCTTTAGCAAACAAAAAGAGAGTAGACATTTATGATGCCGACCAATTGCGTGAATCCATCAGAGGTTATGAATGTGGTTGGTAACTCTGGTAGGAAGAATGGCAAGTTAACGAGATACGGCAACAGATGCTGATATTTGATGATAAACTATTTAATGCGTTGGTGGAGAAGATAACCATTCTCTCACCAGCGCATTTTGTTTTTACCTTGAAAAGTGGAATGAGCATAGATGAAATATTGGACTATCAGAATCATAGACTAAAATGATCAATAGGCTAACGAGTAACTTTGGGTGTATGACGGGAAGATTCAATCGAATCACGTCTTTGACTCCTTCCATATACATGGATTGTTTGTCTTGGCTTAACTGATAGCCTATGGCTTCTTCCCATTCAGATAACAGACGCTGGATATCCTCGTTATTAGTTGGTTTTAAATTGATCCATTTGAGTGAATAAGTTTTTTTCCTCAGATAAACATGAAGCTTGTTGTTCACTAGCAAGTTCTAATTGATAAAAACGTTGGCGTAATGCTTCGAGAAACCAATCTGGCCAATTTGACATAGCTTATTTTCCCTCCCGTTGTTGAAGTGTGTGTATGTTAACTCTGATGGGGAGGGATGGCAAGTTATTGTTTTTCGTAAAAAAACAAGCTCATTCCTCGCTTAAGGTTCAAGTTTGGAATAAGCTTTGAAAGTTTATCAAGTGTTTGAATCATTTTGTGTTTGGTTTGCTGGTTGTATTGTACGATCTTGTTGTTGAGTCTGTAAACGAGTTCACACAAAATACTTGACAACCCCGAATAAGCTTTTCAGTTATTTATTATGTCTATCCGTTACTTTCAATACTCTTAACTTCTACCATTTTTAGTTCAATCCAATTCATAACCATTTCTGCCTCTTCTTGAGTAATCACTTTTTTCTCTTTTTTATATTTATAATTTTCATAAGCCCATAGTAATATAATTTTCACAAATTCAACTGTCTCTAACTTACAAATTGGTTCCACTTCATCTTCATCTTCATCTTCATCATAAAAAAGATCTTCAATTGTTGTATAATCCCTATCAGATGTAACAAAAGTCACATTGCCTCCGCGCTCATAACAAGGCAATTTGCCTACTAATACATCAAGATAGTTTTTGATATCAACCTTCAAATCCTCATATCTTAGAAGTATATCAGATCCTAATGGATCACTTATCATATTTGCAAATTCAAGTGATTTCTCTTCACTAAAATCCAACACTACTATATTAAATCTGTCTATCCATTTCAATTTATATTTGTACTTAATCATAGTTCATATCTCCCCCATTTAATACAATGGATAAGCTGAAATTATCTTATCATTTCTTAAAACAAACTCTATTTCCATTCCCCGACTTGTTACCCCTCTATAAACGTTATTTTTTACAACTTCTTTATTCCTAGAAGCTTCATTTATAGCATCTATTACCTGCTGAGGTGACCACTCTCTAGGAAAAAATGTTGATTTAACTTTCTTTAGTACCCCGCTAACTTCAATATTGGCTTGATAGACACCAAACTCATTAGGCGGGTCAACATTCCCGACAATTTTACCGTTACTATTTGGCATCCCTTCATAATGAAAACCATTGGCCTTTCCATTTTTGAGTATTTCGCCATCAAAAATATGGTTTAATCCATTTTCTTTAGTCCCTATTTTAAAGTTTTCTTTGTTCCGTAGACCCCCGAGCCATTTCTCTTTATCTACAACAGACTTAGCAGTTTCACCCGTCCCCTTATTATCCTTACCCGAGTACTCTCCTGATTCTAACGCATCAATCTGTTTTTGTCTCTCAGGCGAAACCTTCGCACCCGCTTTGGAATGAGGGACATCAGGACCCAGATCATGAAACTTATAATGACCTCCAGCCGTTGCGAGGATGGGTGATCTTTTAGTTATACGGATATTCATCTTTCGGGCTACACTTTGCAAGTAACTACCCAAGGATTCGAAATTGGTCGGGATACGGAGGGCGTTCGTTTTGAATTTTCCATCTCCGGCTTTGGCTAGAGCAGAGTCGGCTTTGGCTGTATCCCCGAGTAATCCCGGCGCTCCACCTTTTCCACCGTTCTTTTCTTCCACACCCTTGATTCCTTTAGATAAAGAGGCTTCTTCTTTGCCCAGCTTTCTAACTAACTTTGCGCCACCTTTGAAAACCGTATAAATGTCTGCTCCGCGTTCTACAGCTTTTATACTGTCATATCCTGCATCGTAACTTTCCTGTTTG
>NZ_JBITPI010000002.1:0-134740 GCF_050467745.1 Paenibacillus sp. NRS-1781 | reverse complement strand
TGCCGGGCGCACATGAAAAAGTCACCATCATTTGATGGAGGGGGTGTCCCTTTGGAAAAAAACACCACGATTCGTGCAGAAATTGAAAAGTATATTCAGCGTGAAGGTATTTCCATGCAATGTTTCGCAGACGCTTCCAAGGTAAATCCGGGTACACTTAGTGGTATACTTAACCGGAATCCCCCACGGCCGATTTCAGTTAATCAGCTTGATCTGATTACCGGGGCTATGGGATTGGAGGAAGGGGCCTTGTTCGAGATGTATGTGGATGAATGTTTTATTCATTCCTTACCGCATTGGAGGAGGTTACGTCCGTTTCTTCTCCGTTGTTCGGAGCTGAACAAGCTGGAATGTATTTGCAGCGTACTTGGCTATCTGATGGATGATTTATCGAACATTCCGGCTATTTTTGAGACCGCAGAAGCGATGTTTGATGACGACAGATATGAAGCCGCCTTGCTTCTGTACAATTGCGTCATCGAGAGTGAGAAATATACCCACTCCGAGCGGTTAGCGATCAGCTATTTCCGTATATTCCAGATTCAGATCAAGGATAACAAACGGAGCTTGAAGGCTGCTGTACAATTCCATTTGTACCGTGGTCGGTTGCCGGAAACTTACGCATTGGAAGGCTTACATATGCTATCTCAAGTGTTTGCGTTAAAAATGCAATGGTCCGAGATGGAAATGTATGCGGACGAGCTGCGAGAATTGGCTCAGGCGCTATACCGCAATCGGAACCGCTTTGGAGATGAGCATCTGGAGTTGCTCAAACCGCTTGTCTACTATTATGCACAGGGTCATCTGCTCAAGGCCAGCTGCTATGAGTTTCAGGGCAGGTATGAGGAATCCAAGAAATGGATTGATGGGTATGCAGATTTGAGCTGGTTTGAAGGATTGGACGAGGAAGGCCGGAAAGTAGTGGACATGCATCGTGTGTATGCTCGAGGCAATCGGCTTTGTATTGAAATTAAAATGGGCAATACCTCTGCAATTTATGAATATATTACGTATTTGCGCGAGCATCCGGACGAGACACTGGAAGGCTTGAATACGCTGCTGGAATCAGCGAACAGGTTCGGTTACTTTGTGGATGCCGAGCTGGGGCTATTCAGTCAGCAACTCAAGAGCTTCTGGGAGCTTGCCCCGGATCAATGGGACACTCACTACCGCAAGCATTTTAATGCATTCCGTTTCGCCTCCTTTTGCAAGGTGTATGCCGAATATCATTTTCGGAAGGGCGATTATGCAGAGGGAGTGGGGCAAACACTGCATTGCTTGCAGCTGGCTGTAGACAATAGCTATACTGAGCATATTATTGGTTGCATGGCTTTGTTTGAGCAGCACCGGAATTTTTCTACCCCGGAACAGCAGCATCTATATCAGAAGTTTTGCCTGGGGGTGCGTGAAAATGAAAAGAATCATGCCTATGATCACAGTACCGGCGGATATATGTAATCTGTGTAATTCAAACCTTCATCTATCCTATTCTTGCGAGGATGCTCCCGATCCAAGGGAACGTTCTCGTTTTTTAATGCTACTGTATTCTGTGACTTTTAGCATTGGAAGAATGCATTGCGCGTTGACAAGTTTCGCATGCGGGATTAGGATAAATGCAGCACAGTAAGTGAAGGAGAGCATGTGAAAATGACGATTCCCAAAACATTAACGATAGCCGGCTCCGATACCAGCGGCGGCGCTGGTATTCAGGCAGATTTGAAAACCTTTCAGGAGCTTGGCGTATATGGAATGAATGTATTGACAACCGTAGTTGCGATGGAACCCAAAACCTGGGACCATCTTGTATATCCTGTTGCGCTGGATGTGGTAGAAGCACAGCTGCGCACGGTATTGGAAGGCATCGGCTTTGACGCCATGAAAACGGGTATGCTCGGTTCTGTTGATATTATCGAACTGGTTGCCAGCCATCTGCGCAAGCATGACCTTAAACGGGTCGTTATTGATCCGGTTATGGTCTGCAAAGGCACGGATGAAGTGCTTCAGCCGGAAAATACAGAAGCGATGCTGGAATTTCTGATCCCGGGCGCTGATCTGGTAACGCCGAATTTGTTCGAGGCTTCGCAATTGGCGAAGAACGGACCGATTACGACGCTGGAACAGATGCAGGAAGCGGCTGCGATTATCCATGAGCGCGGGGCGAAGCACGTGCTGATCAAGGATCGTGGTAAAATCCGCGCAGGTAAAGCGATGGATCTGTTGTATGATGGAATCACCTTCGACTGGTTCGAGGCGGATGTTGTGAAAACAAGCTTCACCCACGGTGCAGGCTGCACCACGTCGGCAGCAGTAACGGCTGGCTTGGCTCAGGGGCTGACCGTACGTGAAGCGGTGGATCAGGCCAAAAAATTCATTACACAGGCGATTGAAGGCAGCTTCAAGCTGAATGAATTTGTCGGCCCGACTCTGCATGCGGCACATCGTTTGCAAAATCAGTAAAGCAGGAATGCATTTATAAAATCCGGATTTTGCAAACTTCTCAAATGGCTGCTATAGGGAGTGCATCTACGAAATATGTACCGTTAGGCTAGAGACTTAAGCCGCAATACAGGGTATTGCGGCTTTTGGTGTTGTATTTTTTTGGAATTATATCTTCCAGTTTGCTCTAATCGTACTGTATAATAGGCATCAGATTTATTAAATGTAGGGAGGACTCGAAGCAATGACATTATTCAGCCAAATGGCTTATATCCGACCAGAGCAAACTGAAATTGAACAGCGGTTTAAAACGCTGTTGCAGCAATTTCGTGAAGCGGACAGCGTAGAGCGTCAAAATGAAGTCATTCATGCCATTAATAAGCTGCGCAGTAACGTGGAAACGCAATTGCAATTAGTAGAGGTTCGGCACTCCATTGATACGGAGGATGCATTTTACAAAGCAGAGCAAGAGTACGCTGATGATTTCACGCCGGTCATTCAGGAGTATGTAACTGATTACTACCGGGCATTGGTGGACTCGCCGTTCAGGGCCGAGCTGGAGAGCCAGTGGGGTAGCCAGCTTTTCAGTATCGCCGAGGTATCACTCAAGTCGTTCCACCCGGATATTATTGAGGATTTGCAGCAGGAGAATAAGCTGACCTCCGAATACTCCCAATTGATTGCTTCAGCGAAGATTCCGTTCGAGGGAGAAGAACGTACATTGTCGCAGCTCCTGCCTTTTGAAATGGCGACAAACCGGGAGACACGCAAACAGGCCTCCGAGGCCAAGTATCAATTTATGAGCGAGCATGAGGATGAGCTGGATCGAATTTACGATGAACTGGTTAAGGTACGCACGCGCATAGCGCACAAGCTGGGTTACGATAACTTTGTAGAGCTGGGCTATGCCCGTTTGGGACGTACGGATTACAATGCCGTTATGGTTGCCAATTTTCGCGAACAAGTGCTGAAGCATATCGTTCCGCTGGCAACCAAGCTCAAGGAGCGCCAACGCGAGCGGATCGGAGTGGAGCAGCTTCGCTATTATGATGAAGGCTTTAACTTTTTGTCAGGCAATCCTACACCCAAAGGCGACCCGGAGTGGATCATTCGTAATGGAGCGCGTATGTATGAGGAGCTATCACCGGAAACCCATGAATTTTTCAGCTTTATGATCGAACGTGGGTTGATGGACCTGACTAGCAAAAAGGGCAAGCAAAGCGGAGGCTATTGCACGTTTTTGAGCGAATATGGCACTCCGTTTATTTTCTCCAATTTCAATGGTACCTCCGGTGATATCGACGTGCTGACGCATGAAGCGGGTCATGCCTTCCAGGTGTATGAAAGTCGACACTTTGAAATCCCCGAGTACCACTGGCCAACCATGGAGGCGGCTGAAATTCATTCCATGAGTATGGAGTTTTTCGCATGGCCTTGGATGAAGCAGTTCTTCGAGGACGATACGGATAAATATCACTTTGAACATTTGTCCTCATCGTTGTTATTTGTCCCTTACGGCGTAGCTGTGGATGAATTTCAGCATGCAGTATATGAACATCCAGACTGGACGCCAGCCGAACGTAAAAGTGCATGGCGCTCCATTGAACGCAAGTATAAACCGCATCTGGACTATGCAGGCAACGAGTATCTGGAGCAGGGCGGGTTCTGGCATAAGCAGGGACATATTTTCCAATCCCCGTTCTACTATATCGACTACACACTCGCGCAATTGTGCGCATTTCAATTCTGGAAACGTATGAGCATCGACCGGACAGCTGCGTGGGAAGATTATTTGAAGCTGTGCCGTGCCGGGGGGAGTCATTCTTTTACCGGATTGGTGGAGCTGGCTGGTCTGATCTCGCCGTTCCAGGATGGATGTATTGCCTCTGTGATCGGAGAAATTGAAGCTTGGCTGAACAGCGTGGATGATAAAAAGCTTTAAGCTTAACCCAAAAGGGCATTTCACTTACCAGTAAAAGCTGGAAGGCTTGCAAATGAGATGTCCTTTGGGATGGAAACAGAGCTGTTGCACGGAAAAAGCCGGGAATCCCTACATGATGTAGAAGTCCCGGCTTTGTGTGCTTTTAGAGCAAATAGAACTCCATTAAAGCTTGGTATTCAGCGGTTTGAGGTTGGCTTCAATGGAGGCGCGGCGCGATTCCAAAAATGGCGGTAACGCCAGCGATTCACCCAGAAACTCCAGCTCTTCATCTGTATCAAAGCCGGGTCCATCGGTTGCTAATTCAAACAAAATGCCATTCGGCTCACGGAAATACAATGAGCGGAAGTAAAAGCGATCCACGAACCCTGAGCTGGAAATTTGCAGTTGGTTCATACGATCAACCCACTGTCTAAGCTCTTCCTCAGTTGCAACACGGAAGGCTACATGATGCACACTGCCTCGTCCCGGGCGCTCTTGTGGAAGATCATTGCGTTCTTCCAGATGAACCTCAGTCCCGGTACCGCCTTCGCCGGTTTCATAGATGACCACATCCGATTGTCCTGCAACAGGAGAAGGATAGGAGCCCTTTTTGCGGAAGCCCATCACCTGCTCCAGAATAAGAATGGTATTCTCCGCTTTGGGAATGGTCAGATGAACCGGCCCAAGACCTACAATGCCGTATTCAGCAGGGACAGGGCTTTTCTCCCAAGGCGTGCCGCCTCGCACTCCGTTGTCATGCTCATCCGAAACCAGGAAGAAGCGCTGTCCTTCAAAATCCTCAAACGAAAGCGCCAAACGTCCCGCTTGATCCGTAATTTCACCATGCTTTACATCCAATTGCTCAAAACGGTCTTTCCAGTAATCCAGTGCCTTGTCATTCGGTACCCGCAGGGAAAGCGCCGAAATACTGTTATTCCCCGTACGAGTTTGCCCAGCATGCGGAATCTCAAAGAAAGTGACTTCGGTACCAGCCGTTCCGCGCTCATCTCCATAAAAGAGGTGATAGACGCTAACATCATCCTGATTCACCGTTTTCTTAATGAGCCGAAGTCCCATTACCTGAGTATAAAAATCAACATTCTTAGCCGCCGCCGCTGTAATCGCCGAAACGTGATGCAATCCTAACAGTTTCATGTCATTATTCTCCTTGGTTTTTATATGATTAGCATGTAAAAGCAAAATAAACAGTCGTAAACTTTTCTTTATTATTTATTATCTTGATATTAAGATATATTATTTTGGATTGTTTGTCAACTTGAATTATACACGGACTCCAAAGACGGACAAAAATAGAAATTCGAAATCATGCAAAAGCATATACAATAAAGCCTGATATAGCCCAATGTAGATAGAATGAATTTTATTATAAAAGGAGTGTACTCGATGTATGCGGATAAGGATTTAACCATTAGGCCCATTACATAAGAAGACTTACAGGCTCTTTGGACGTTAAGTTATAAAGAAGAAGCACCGGAATGGAAGCAATGGGATGCGCCTTATTATGAACATAAGACACTTTCTTATGAAGATTATCTCCAAGATAAGGAAAAGCGAGTCGGGCAAGATGATTATTGGGAGCATAAGCCTTCTCAATGGCTTGAAATAGGGATAGGTATCTATGATTCGCAATATTGGAGCCGTGGGTTTGGTACTAGGGTACTTCGACTGTGGATCACGCATTTGTTTAATACATTACCTCTAGTAAGAGTGGGCTTTACAACCTGGTCAGGAAACCATCGGATGATGAAGGTTGGGGAAAAACTGGGGATGACCTTGGAGGCCCGGCTTCGAAAGTGCAGATATTATAATGGACAGTATTATGATTCGATCCGAATGGGGCTTTTGCGGGAAGAGTGGAAGTCGTAAGCTCCTCATTCAAAATTTTTAAAATCAAGTAGATCAAGCTGTCGGGATGCTCCCGACGGCTTTTTTTGCATGTTTTGTTCATTTCAAAAAATTTGACAGATACGAGATGACTGATATAATTTATGCTAGTTGATTTTTGATAATGATTATCATTATTGGAGGGGAGGACAGGGCCGAAGCTTGGTACAGGTTGTTGGAGAACAGGCTCCCTTGGTTAGAACATGAAATTGCGTTATTTAATACTGGCTTTTCTGGTACTGGCCTTCGCCTCGGTTTTTATCGGTGTTCATGATGTAACTCCACTTGATTTGTTCTACTTAACCAATGATCAGGCGCAGGTACTCCTGATTAGCAGACTACCGCGTTTGATCAGCATCATCATCGCAGGAGCGAGTATGAGTATCTGTGGGCTTATTATGCAGCAGCTTACCCGGAACCGATTTGTATCGCCCACCACCGCAGGGACGATGGATGCAGCACGATTAGGTGTGCTGATGGCTATTATGGTGTTTGGAGCGGCTGGATTTTGGACGAAGATGCTGACGGCTTTCGGGTTTGCCCTGGCGGGGACACTGATTTTCATGAAAATACTGGATAAAATCCGTTTCAAGGACCCGGTATTTATCCCGCTGGTCGGTTTGATGTTCGGGGGCATTTTGAATTCGGTGACGACCTTTTTCGCCTATAAATACAATCTGATCCAGAGTATTTCCTCGTGGATGCAGGGTGATTTTTCACTGGTGATGAGTGGTCGCTATGAGATGCTGTATCTTAGTGTTCCTTTGGTTGCATTAGCGTACATATATGCGAATCGTTTCACAATTGCAGGCATGGGCGAGGATTTTGCGGCAAATTTGGGCGTACATTACAAGCGCACCGTCAATGTCGGTCTGGTGATCGTGGCTTTGGTTTCCTCCGTCGTCATATTGACCGTGGGAACGATCCCTTTTCTGGGGCTGGTTGTACCCAATCTGGTCAGCATGTATATGGGCGATAATCTGAAAAAAAGTTTGGCCCATACCGCAACCTTGGGCGCCGTCTTTGTGCTGTTTTGCGATATTTTGGGACGGGTCATCATTTATCCGTATGAAATATCTGTAGGGCTAACGGTTGGTGTGATCGGGAGCGCGTTGTTCTTGTATTTGCTGTTGAGGAGAAGGGCCTATGAATCCTAAATTAAAAATTGGCATACTAGCCGCTGCCGCGCTTGTGTTGATTGCTGCTTTCGTGTTTATGGATCTTCCGCATACCTGGCACTACGCGCTGCCGCGACGATTGAAAAAGATCGCAGCCTTCATCCTGACAGGTGGCTCGATTGCTTTTGCAACGGTTATTTTCCAGACGATTACGAACAACCGGATTTTGACCCCGGGTATTATCGGACTGGATTCACTGTATATGCTGGTTCAGACGACCATTGTTTTTGCGTTTGGCTCCGTACCGTTCATTTCGACCAGCAGAGAGCTGAACTTCTTATTATCTGTGGGACTGATGGTGCTGTTCGCGGGTTTACTGTACAAATTAATTTTTCGCAAGGACGGACGCGGGATTTATGTACTTCTGCTGATCGGTCTGGTGTTCGGCACGCTGTTCAACAGCTTATCTACCTTTATGGAAGTGCTGATTGATCCGAACGAATTTGCCAAAATTCAGGACAAAAGCTTTGCCAGCTTCAGTAATGTGAACACCGAGCTGCTATGGCTGTCCGTCGTGATTCTAGTGCTCGTATTTGCTTATGCGTGGAGGTTCATCAAGTATCTGGATGTGCTGTCGCTGGGACGGGAGCATGCGATTAACTTGGGGCTACCATACGGTTTTATTATTAAAAGATTGCTAGTGATTGTGGCGATTCTCATCTCCATTTCCACGGCGCTCGTCGGACCGATTACTTTTCTCGGGTTGATTGTGGCGAATGTGGCCTATCAGGTGATGAAGACCTATCGGCACAGATATATTATTCCGGCCTCCATCTGTGTCAGTGTCATTGCATTGGCAGGCTGCCAACTGCTGGCAGAAAGAGTATTCGACTTATCGACAACGGTCAGCGTCATTATTAACTTTATCGGGGGGGTGTACTTCCTGTACCTTTTGCTGCGGGAGAATAAATCATGGTAGAAGTCAAAAACGTATCCAAACGCTACGGGAATAAAAATGTGGTGGATCAGGTATCCGTCACCGTACCGAAAGGCACCATTACCTCCTTTATTGGACCCAACGGCGCGGGAAAAAGCACATTGTTGTCGATGATCAGTCGTCTGACAGACAGCGATGAGGGAGAAATTCTGATTGATGGGCAATCCGTGAGTCTGACGAAAAGTGAGGAGCTGGCCCGGAAGATATCCATTTTAAAACAGACCAATGATGTCAACATTCGCTTAACCGTCAAGGAGTTGGTCAGCTTCGGCCGTTTTCCCTATTCCAAAGGCAGATTAAACAGCGAGGACCGCAAAATGGTCGAACAGTCCATGACCTACATGGGGCTGGAGGATATGAAGGACAAGCATATTGATTTGCTTAGCGGTGGACAGCGACAGCGGGCCTTTATTGCGATGATTCTGGCTCAGGATACGGAATACATACTGCTGGATGAGCCGCTGAACAATCTGGATATGAAGCATTCGGTTCAGATTATGAAGACGCTGCGCGGTTTGGTGGATGATCTCGGCAAAACGATTCTGGTCGTGCTTCACGACATTAACTTTGCCTCCTGCTATTCGGACTATATTGTGGGGATGAAGGACGGCAGGCTACTGAAGCAGGGAACCGCTGACGAAATGATTGATAGTCAGGTATTAAAGGATTTGTACGATATGGATATTCCGATTCAACAGATCGGTGATCATAAAATTTGCGTTTATTTCACATAGGGGGAATGTAAAATGAAGAAAAATATGATGTTTTTAACGCTGATGCTGGCGCTGGTACTGATCGTGTCAGCCTGCGGCAAAGCGGCTCCAGCCACTCAGGAAGCGACGGGCAACGGATCATCTTCTGCTGCAACAACAGAATCCAAAACCATCGAAGTTAAACATGCATTGGATGAAAATCCGGTTCAAGTAAAGGTCAATCCGAAAAATGTCGTTGTTTTTGACTTTGGCGCGTTGGATACGCTGGATAAGCTGGGTGTTGACGTTGCGGCGGTAGCACAGCAGGACCTTCCTACATATTTGAGCAAGTATAAAGATTCCAAATATGCAAGTGCAGGTACGCTGTTTGAACCGGATTACGAGAAAATCAGCGATCTTTCTCCTGAATTGATCATCATTGGTGGCAGACAGGCAGATGCGTACAAAGAATTGAGCAAAATTGCACCGACCATTTCGTTGGCAGTAGACACCAAGGATTTTGTGAATTCCTTTAAGAAAAACGTTGAAACACTGGGTAAAATTTTCGCTAAAGAGGATGCTGCCAAACAGGAATTGGCTACGATTGATAGCTCCATCAAGGCCGTACATGACAAGGCTGTAGCGAGCAAAGCCAAAGGACTAATCGTACTGACGAATGAAGGTAGCCTGAGCGCATATGGCGAGCAATCCCGCTTCGGTATCATTCATGATGCTTTTGGCGTAACCCCTGTGGATCCTGACATTAAAGTATCCACCCATGGACAAAAGGTTTCATTTGAATATGTACAGCAAAAAAATCCGGATTACATCTTTGTCGTTGACCGTGGAGCTGTTGTGGTAGAGGAGGGCAAGGAACAGGTCACAGGCAAACAAACGATTGAGAATGAACTGGTGAAGAAAACCAATGCATTTAAAAACGGTCATATTGTGTATCTTGACCCGAACTACTGGTACCTGTCAGGTAATGGTCTGGAATCCGTATCGGAAATGATCAAGGAAATTGACGCCGCGTTGTAATGGATAACATGCAATAACCCCAAAGGATTGGAGATCGTGAGTCTCTATGCCCTTTGGGGTTATTTTTTGCGTATAATAGAGTAATATTCAAAAATTGATGTTACACGCTATTGAAAGTGAGGGAACCCATATATGAAGAAAAATCGTCTGGGATCTTCGGATTTGCTGGTAGGCGAGATTGGCCTGGGCTGTATGTCGGTCGGTACGGAGGAACAGCAAGGTGTTTACCTGATCCATGAAGCGCTGGATCGGGGCGTGAACCTGCTGGATACGGCGGATTTGTACCATCACGGACGTAATGAGGAAATCGTGGGTGCAGCGATTCGTGGACGGCGTCAAGATGTCGTTTTGGCGACCAAGGTCGGTAATCGGCGTATGCCGGGCCAGGAGGGCTGGGGGTGGGACCCGTCCAAGGAGTATATTCTGTCTGCGGTCAAAGAAAGCCTGCGCCGCCTGGGGACGGACTATATCGACCTGTATCAGCTTCACGGAGGAACGATTGACGATCCCATCGACGAAACGATTGAGGCTTTTGAACAGCTCCAAAGGGAGGGGGTCATCCGTTATTATGGCATTTCCTCAATTCGCCCTCACGTCATCCGCGAATATGTCGAGCGTTCCAATATCGTCAGTGTCATGAATCAATATAGCTTGCTGGACCGTCGGGCAGAGGAAGAGGTACTGTCTTTGCTTCAGGAGCGCGGAATCAGTGTCCTTGCACGCGGGCCTGTCGCCAGCGGCGTGTTGACCGACGAAGGCGAAGGCAAGGTAGCCAAGGGCTATCTGGACTACAAAGAGACGGAGCTGCTGGACGTACGCAAGCAATTAAAGGCGTTCACGGGGACAGAGCGCAGCATGGGGCAGACGGCGATCCGTTATAGTCTGTCTCATCCGGCTGTCGCTGCCGTTATTCCGGGTGCAAGCTCTTTGGGACAATTGGAGCATAATATCGCAGCAGCAAGTCTCCCGTCGTTAACCCAACAGGAGCGGGAGGTGCTACAGCAGATTAGCCGGGCTAACCGCTATGATTCGCAATACCGCTGATACGAGCACACGTAGGGCAGAGGGAATCTTTGTCACACGGTCGGGTCGAAAATGCGATTTGCCAGCCAGTATATCGGGCCATACGTTCGAACGTGTACTCACCGTAGTTGCAATATATGAAAGAATCATTACAATATAAGAGTAAGCTCAGGTTTATAATCCATATTCGAGTATGGAGACGTTCATAAATATACTTTAGGAGGAACCAACAAATGGAACGCATCGAATCACAGCAGCAGTATCAGGATTTGATTAACGGTGACGGCTTGACGGTCGTAAAATTTGATACAAACTGGTGTCCGGATTGCAAGACACTGGATAAATTCATGGGTGGCATTATCGAGGAAAATGCGGATAAGCGTTTCTTTGCGCTTGATGCCGAGAAATTCCAGCCGATTGCCGAAGAAAATCAAGTGCGTGGAATTCCGAGCCTGCTTGTTTTCCGTAACGGCGAAAAAATTGCTCATTTGCACAGCAAATATGCCAAGACGCCAGCACAAATTTCCGAATACCTGACCACGTTGGAATCAAAACAATAATGAATGATGCAACATGCTGAAATAGAAAAAGGGTTATCCCATGGCTGACAAATCAAGCCTATGGGATAACCCTTTTTTGTCATACGAAACGAGCTGTTATTGCTGAAAAGCATGAAGGCTTTGCGGCAACAAACAACAGCTTACAAAATAATGAAGAAGAACACAGCCGCCAATACGAAGCGGTAGATGGCGAATGAAGTCAGGCTCAAGCGTTTGAGCAGACCGAGGAACGTTTTGATCGCCAGCATTCCGACGATAAAGGCAGTGATAAAGCCTGCCGCGAACACCGGAAAATCGCTCATGGACAGATGGTCCATGCTTTTGATCATATCAATGCCCGATGCGCCCAGCATGACTGGAACAGAAACCAAAAATGTAAATTCAGCGGCTGCTGTATGGCTTACACGGGCGAATAGGCCCCCGGACATGGTTGAGCCTGAACGGGAGAAGCCGGGCCATAAAGCCAGGACCTGGAACAAGCCAATCGTAAAAGCCTGCTTATACGTAATGTCATCCACCGTATGCGATTTAATAGGCGGATGGAATTTTTCAGCCGCGATCATGAGCAAGCCTCCGATGACCAGACTGTACAGAACAGTTTGAGGGCCAAACAGGTATTGCTTGATGACATCACGGAACAGCACGCCAATCACACCCGCAGGGATCATGGCCAAAATAATGTGTAGCAGGTTCAGACGTGGCTGGCTCGAGATTCTGCGTCTGAAATCAAACAGGCTCAGGAACCTGCGCCAGTACAATACGACGACCGCCAGCACAGCACCCAATTGCACAATAACCTCGAACGTTTTGACTGTATCACTCTCCGTATTTAACCCCAGAAGATCAGCCGTCAGGATCATATGACCCGTCGAAGAGACCGGCAAAAACTCTGTCAGCCCTTCAATAATGCCCATAATAATAGATGATAAAATATCCACTTTACTATTTCCTCCTTACACGCGTGCAGGGCAAACGGCCTAAGCCGTTTGCCCTGGAAGTATGTCATTTCAGTAGGAGTGAACGCAAGTGTCAAGTGCACAGTGCAGGCCACTCAGGTCACAGAGGTTCACTCCCGGGAAGAAGTGTCCGATTCCGCTTCCAACTCAGATACAGGAGATTCATTGTGTAGAATAATCTCCACCCGTCGAATACGATTTTTACCCATTTCCCGAATGATAAATTTCACATCATCTTCTATGAATTCCTTGCCCTGTCTCGGTTCTGGAACCCGACTATACACCCACCCTCCGACAGTATCCACGTCCTCATCGTCCAACGTCAAGCCAGTCAGATCGCTCAGATCGGAAAGCATCACCTTGCCATCCATCAAATAACGGTTCTCCGTTAATTTCTCGATTTCCTTCCGTTCATCCTTATCAAATTCATCACGAATTTCGCCAACAATTTCCTCCAAAATGTCTTCAATGGTAATCAGACCGGAGGTTCCGCCGTATTCATCGACGAGAAGGGCGATATGAACCTGCTCCTTCTGCATGCGTTTAAGCAGCGTGTTGACAGGTATCACTTCCGGAACAGTCAGGATCGGTTGAATCAGACTATGGAAATCAAGCTCAGGGTTGCGGTCATACTCAAGGAACAATTGCTTGGTATTAATCATACCGATGATCTGATCCTTGCTCTCTGTCGCCACCGGAAAACGGGTATACTGCTCTTCGTGAATGGTTAGCATGTTTTCTTTCAGCGAGCGATTCGTAAACAAGCATACCATATCTGTACGTGGCACCATAATTTCTTTGGCAACGGTCTCGTCAAAAGCAAAGATACGATTCACGTAGCCATATTCGGTGTTATTGATCTTACCACTTTCGACGCTTTCGGACAAAATGATCTGAATTTCCTCCTGCGAGTGTGCTTCCTCATGCTCGCTTGCCGGTTGAAGACCAAACAGACGAACCAGACGGTTGGCCGAGCCGTTCAGGAGCCAGATAAACGGATACATAATCCGGTTAAACCATACGATGACCGGGGAGGTCAATAAGCTCACGGCTTCTGCTTTGCGGATCGCCAGCGTTTTGGGAGCCAGCTCACCGATAACCACGTGCAGGTAAGTTACAATGACAAATGAAATAATAAAGGCCAGGATATGTGAAAATTCCCCATTGATGTTGAGCTGTTGAAAGAGAGGCTCCAGCAATTTGACCACGGTCGGTTCACCGAGCCAGCCGAGTCCCAACGCTGTAATCGTAATACCAAGCTGACAGGCGGACAGGTAGCCGTCCAGATTATTGACGACCTTTTGTAGCGCCAGTGCGTTTTTACGGTTCTCCACTACCAGCTGATCGACCCGGCTGGAACGGATTTTAATAATCGCAAACTCGGTAGCCACGAAGAAAGCACTAAATATAATCAACACCGCGAACAAAAATAGACTGACACCTATACCCATGTAATTTTCACTCATCCCTTTTTCGTTCAATTTTTAATGAACTCCATTTTAAGTTCACTTGAACTTATTTTAAGAACTTAAAAGCAAATATACAAGGTTCATATCCAATCATAGTAGGTCACCTACCTCCAATTTGCACGGAAAATAAGGCAAAACAGAACCCGCACGGATCATTGCTTCACTTTACAAGCCTAGTTTATGGGCGTATGATGAGTTCAAATGAACTTGAAATGGTTTAAAGGGAGGAAAGCAGATGGAGTCTTTTACCCTCACACGCCGTGATATGGCCCATTTGCTGCTGGCGATGGAAGGTCGCCGCGAATTGCAGCCGTTGGCCGTTCTTCAGGATGCCTGGAGACGCACCCATATCCATCCGGACCGTCCCGGCAGCACGATGCCGACATTTTTGTATACTGAGGTAACGCCTGTGCTGGATAAAATTATCAAGGGCAAGCACAGCGCAGCTTTTTCACTACAGGAGATCGTTTCTCTTGGCCAACTGGTCGAATATAGCCATGTTTCACTAGCCTCCATGCAAAATTGGGTCAAACGCGACTTCAAGGAATTTCTCGGATCGCCGAAGATCGGCAAGAAATATTCAGTCAACCAGGCCGCACTGCTGCTCATTGTGGAGGATTTGAAATCGTGCCTTGATTTTGAATCCATCCGTCAGTTATTTCATATCCTGTTCCAGCAGCCGGAGGATGATACGGATGATCTAATCCAGCCGGTCGATTTGTACGCTGCTTATTCAACCTTGTTTGAGGAGCTGGATGCGAATGGAGATCAACTGCTGGATGTGGCAGGGGGCGGGCTTGCCAAAGAAAACGGAAATGCCGCTACAGGGCAGCAGCGTCAGGAGGGTGCGACAGAGGAGCTGCTGATTCAGGCCGCAGATCAATACACCAGCCGTTTGCAGCATTTGACCCCTAACCAGTGTCAAGCCGTTCGGAATACATTGCTGGTAGCTGCGGTATCGGTGCAAAATAGTTATTTTTTGTCCATGGCACGCAGGTATGTGAATGCGACGTTGTTTCTGGACTTTCAAGGGTAGATCAGGATTGGCGCTAGAAGCCGATCCTATTTTTTTGCCCTTTTTCGAGTATTGTCTACCCTTTTGGAGACTGAAAAAGTATACAAAAGAGGTATATACACTCAAACGCTGTCAAAGATACAATAAACATATATCATCCAGCAATTGGAAAAACTTTGAATATCTCTTCCAAAGCATCTGGATACACACAGGAGGTAATGGCATGTCCGATGTCTCCATCATCATTTGTACCCGCAATCGGATCGAGGATCTGACACGCTGTATACAATCTATCGCAGGACAGCAGCAGCTGGAGCATACGGCTGTAGAGCTGCTGATTGTGGATGACGGCGATCTTTCCGACCAACAGGTCGAGCTGTACCGTGACCTGGTATCCGGCTTGCCTCAAGGCGTTTTGAAGTATCATAAAAAAAGTCGTCCCGGCGTTTGGTTGTCCCGCTATGAAGCGTTATCTCTTGTACGGTATGATATCGTGCTGTATTTTGACGATGATGCCGAACTGGACGATAAACTCTATATCCGGCGCTTGCTCGATACCTATGATCAGGATGAAACGATTGTGGGTGTTGGAGGGATTGCAAAGGGACTACATTCGAGCCGGGCAGGGAAGCTGCTGGGCATTTTGACATTTCAGATGTCCCCGTCTCTCGGCAAGCTTTCGCCCAGTAGTCTGGCAGGCTCATTGCTGCGCTGGGGAGAAGCAACAGAGGTTTTTGACACGGAATTTTTTCATGGCTGCAACATGTCATTCCGGCGGGATGCGCTTCGGGATATGAAGCCGTATCCGTGGATGACCAGCTATGCCGTGGCTGACGATTTGTATATGTGCCAGTTGGCGAGCCGTTACGGCAAGCTGGTTATCAATCCCGACTTAACGATCATTCATCACGAATCTCCAAGCTCGCGCGATAAGGCGGGCAAAGTAGCCAAGGCTACAGCGATTAATCACTATTATTTCCTTGCTCTGAAAAAGGCGGGAGCCATCCAGTACGGGGCGCTTTTATGGACCTTGTCCTACCTGATGTTCAAGGAAATACTACGCCGTAACTTTAATGCAGCAGCAGGATACAAACAGGGGGTGCTGTTCATTCTGAATCCGCGCAAGCAAAAATATAACGAATATTTAGGCCCGGCGGTTCAGTAATCTGATTCCACACACATTTTCAGGATAAAGGGGGAGTATGATGTTAAGCTTGTCCATTGCCCTGTGCACCCGCAATCGGGTTGACGATCTGACCCGATGCATTAATACAATAGCTATGGGTGGGGCACCGGAGGCATGTGAAACCGAGCTGTGGATTATTGATGATGGAGAACTGCCCAAGCATGTGCTGGAACGCTATGAGCGTCAATTGGGCAGAGCGGGGATTACCTACAGATACCATCGCAAGGAGCAGCCGGGCTTATGGCTTTCACGTGTAAAAACAGTTGAGCTGGCGCAGGGCGATATCATTTTGTTTCTTGACGATGATGTTGAGCTGCCGAACAATTATTTGAACGAGCTGATACGTACCTATGAGGCTTACCCGCAGGCCGCTGGTGTCGGCGGGATTGCGCAGGGAATGAGCAACAGCTTCATGGGAAGCATTCGTTGCCTGCTATCATTTCAGCAGTCCTTGTCCAAAGGAAGGCTGTCTCTCAGCGGTCAGTCCGGCTCGATGTACAACTGGCACAAGGCGAAGAAGACGTTTCGAACCGAGTTTTTTCATGGCTGCAATATGTCATTTCGCCGTGAGGCGATTCGCAGTCTCGAGCCGGTCCCTTGGCTGCAAAGCTATAGTGTAGGGGAAGACCTGTTACTTTCACGAATTGCCATGAAAAGCGGACCGCTGTATATTAACCCGGCGCTTACGCTGCTTCACCACGAATCGTCGTCCTCGCGCGACAATATGGAGCAGGTCACTTATATGCGGGTGATGAATCATATTCATCTGCTGCGGGACGAGCGATCTGGTCCGATTGGCTATGCTGCGCTGTATTGGACGACGCTGTATCAAATTTTGAGAGAGAAGCCCAAGAAAAATCATTCTGCCATTCAAGGCTACAGAAGAGCACTGAAGGCGATTTTTTCAAGTCAGAAGGAGCCAATGGGCGGAGGGCAGCTACCTGAACGAAATTCCAAAAAAACGGTAGGCTGATGGAGGTGCGGCAGGAGACACGATGTGAGCATAGAGACGAGAGGCTTAATAAGGAACAGGAGTTGGACGTAACATGAGCACATGGACAGCAGTAAGGAAAGTATTCACGGGTGACAGTCTCGCCAAAACGATCATGCGCACGAGCTTTAACAATTTTTTCGTGCTGATCGTCACGACCCTGACTTCCATCCTGACCGCACGTATGCTCGGAGTCGAGGGGAAAGGAGAACTGGCGGCAGTTCTGTTCTGGCCTACGCTGATCGGCAGCGTGCTGAGCTTCGGCTTGCCAACGTCGCTGATCTATAACCTCAAGAAGAAAACAGGCACGACAGAGGAGCTGGTGGCGCTGTCGCTGTGGATTCAGTTGCCTGCCAGCTTGCTGGCGGGAGCTGTAGCCTGGATATGTATGCCGCTGTGGCTGAATGGCTATGGTGCGGATATCGTCCACCTGTCACAGCTCTATTGTGCGGCTGCGGTACCGCTGGCGGTGCTTACGGCGCTGACAACAGCATTATCGCAAGGGCTGGATCGGTTTAGCGTATATAATGGGCTGTTGTTTTATTATCCGCTGCTGAACTTCATCGGTCTGGTGATGTTGTGGGTGATGGGGCTGCTCCATGTGCAGCTGGCGGGGGCCGTTAATTTTGCCGCGAGCTTCCTTGCACTGGTCTGGGCGTTCCTCCGTTTGCGCAAGCATATGAATTTGCGTGCTTTCCGCCCGTTCACCAGCCGCCAGGTGCTCCGCCCTTATTATAGCTATGGAGCGAGAGTCTACGGGATGGAGTTGATGGGGACGCTGTCCACCCAAACAGACAAAATCGTCATCGTGGCGCTGCTGTCACCCAAGGCGTTTGGTCTGTACTCTGTCGTCTATGCTCTGTCGCGTGTGTTCAATGTGGTGCAAAATGCCGTCACGAATGTAACCTTTCCGAAGGTGACCGGAATGGAGCACAGCAAAATTGTCGAAACCGTCGGTCGTGCTTTTCGCATCTCCATGGCTGCCATGCTGATCGTCATCGTGCCGGCTTTGTTCATTGGACGATACATGCTGGGGTTGCTGTATGGCCCCGCTTTTCTGGAAGCATCGTTAACCTTCTACCTGCTGTCGCTGGAGTGCATCATCGGAGGCGGTTCATGGATTCTGGCTTCGGCCTTCAACGCATTGGGTCGGCCGGGGCTGGTGCTGTTTCGGCAAATTGTGGCATATGCGATTACCGTCGGCCTGTTCTTTATTTGTACCCCGATCTTCGGTCTGAACGGCATTGCCATTGCTTTGCTCGTAGGCGCTTGTGTACGGTTGGCATTCTCCCTGTTTTCATTCCCAATGTTTTTCGATGTTCCGTTATCACGGATCATTTTTGATAAAAGTGATATCACATTTGTTATTCAGACCATACAAAAGAAGCGCAGGAAGGGAGAACTGAAAGATGCCGAATTCGCATCCCATGGCTAAACTGAAAAATAAGCTGAGCGTCATTCTCGACGTAGTCCCCCAAGGCTCGAACATCATTTATGTTGACTACCCCGTGTATAACAACGGTGGAGACGTACTCATCATGAAAGGCACCGAGGCGTTCTTCAAGGATAACGGTATCCGTGTTCGTGCCCGTTACAGTGCTATGGATATTCCCGATCAGCTTCAAATTCCGGGCGACTGGATTATCGTGTGTCATGGAGGCGGCAATTTCGGCGATTTATATTCAAATCACCAAAATTTGCGGGAACGCATCGTGCGGGATTTTCCGAGCCACCGCATTGTAATCATGCCGCAGACGATCCATTTTCAATCTGAACAGAAGGGGAATGAGGTCGCTGCGCTGTTCAATGGTCACCCGGATCTACATATGTTTGTGCGGGATATACGTTCTTATCAGTGGGCCAAGGAAAAGCTGAATCAGTGCAGCATCACGCTATGCCCGGACATGGCGCACCAGCTCTGGCCGTTGAAGCCGACTACGGAAACGGTCAAGGACGTACTGTACTTCCTGCGTACGGATATTGAAACCGTAGGGGGGCAAAAGCAATTCGACGACGAAGCAGATGCCGCCCACCGTCTGGACTGGGATACTCTGTTCACTCCGCTGGAAGTGAAAGGGATCGTCTACTTCCAGAAGTTTTACCGTCTGGATAAAAAAATCGGCGGTCCGCTGCCTACGCGTACCTTTTGGTACAAGTACACCGACCACCTCATGAACAAAGCGGTTACGCTGTTCAGCTCTTACCGCGAGGTTCGCACCTCACGGCTGCATGGTCATATTCTGGCCTGCCTGCTCGATATGCCGCATGTCGTCATTGATAATTCCTACGGCAAAAACTCGCAGTATTATAACACCTGGACACAGCCTAATCCCAAGGCGAAGCTGTTCAGCGATACACCGGATGCGCTGGAGCAGCCTTCTTAATAGTAAGGAAAGTTATTGAGTATTGAGAGTAATCTCTAATTGCACTGAAATTTTTCAAGACCTCCTGACCATTTAATTGGTTTAGGAGGTTTTTTGTTTAGTGCTATATAGAGCAAAGATATGATTTAATTAGATAAACAATTAAGGCAATGAATATTTAATGGCTTAAACTAACAGAGTGGGGTATCTTCTATGTCGTAATAATAGAAGATACTGGATTATTCAGACTTTCAAAAACAGTTTGTTTAAAAATGACCGTGTAACGAAAACAGCAGCGAAGTGGGCAGAATCGTTCTGAAGAAGCAACAGCGATCGTAAGAATGATCCGCCCGCGTAGCGGTCACAATTACACAAACATCCCTCCAAATACCGCTTTGTTTTGACAATTCATTTCATGAATAGATATAATTTATGAGATAAAACTTGCAGTAGAATCGAGGCTGACGAATGAGCAATCTACCGATGGACATGCTTCTCACGAAGGATATCGTGCGCGAAGGGGAAGCGATTTTGCGTACGAAGGTTGATCCGGTATGCCTACCGCTGCGTGAAGAGGATCTTCAACAGATGCGGTGGATGATGGATTATCTGAAAAATAGTCAAAATGAAGAGCTGGCAACTCGTTATGATCTGCGTCCGGGTGTGGGATTATCAGCCAACCAGGTCGGTCTGAACAAAAGAATGTGTGCTGTCTATTATCAGGATGGAGACAAAACGGTGGAGTATGCGCTGTTTAATCCGAAGCTGGTCAGCCACTCGACGTCCATGATTTATTTGGAACAGGGCGAAGGCTGCTTGTCAGTGGATCGTTACATATCCGGCTATGTCCCGCGTTATGGAAAAATTCGCATTAAGGCCCATTTGCCGGACGGAACGCAGGAACTGCTGACTTTCAAAGGCTATGCGGCGATTGTGGTACAGCACGAGATGGACCATTTGGATGGCATTATGTTCTATGACCATATTAACCCGGACGATCCTCAAAAGCTGCCGCAGGGTGTGCATATCGAGCCTTTTGTGCGAGAATAGTTCATGATCCGTAAAGTGTGGTGACTCCGTTCGCCACATTTTTATTTTGCAAAAATATAGATATAGATGTTGTGAAGCTTTAAACTGAAATCATGTATATCGTGATGCGGTGAGTAAGTAATACATATTAATGTAAGCGCTTATCTAACGGGGGGATGGCATGTATCGTGGAGTTCGACATCTGATGAATAATATGCGTATGCGAAATAAGCTGCTGTTCTCCTACGTGCTGATTGTCATGATCCCGGTGCTGGTGGTGGGCGGCTGTGTCACGTTTTATTTGCGGGAGCAGGCTTTGGACAGTGCGATTGCCCAAACGGTAAACAATGTGGAAAGGATCAAGAGCCAGACTGCGAATTTACTGCGCGTACCCACGGATATTTCAAATGGGCTGATGTTCGATAAAAGGCTGAGGGAGATGGCGAATCGCCGTTATTCGGGCATGGTAGAGCTGATGAATGCGTATCATCAATACAAGGACTTTAATGAGTATGTGCAGCAGTATAGAGAGATTGCGACCATCCGGTTTTATTCGTATAATCCGACACTTGTTAACAATCTGGAATTTATCCCTGTAGATTCTGGCATTGAGCAGCAGAAGTGGTTCGAGACGGCCTTGAAGGGGACGGCGATTAACTGGTTTTATATTCAGGATAAGGAGGATAACCCGGTAAATCGGCTGAGTCTAGTGCGGCAAATTCCCTTTCCTGAATACAACACCAAGGGAGTTCTGATGATTGCACTGAGTCAGACGGAGCTGAACCAAATGCTCAGCAAGGAGCCGTTTGAAACGTTGATTGTGGATCGTAACGGAATTGTGGTCGCGGCTACCCATACACAGTCCGTGGGTCAAACATTGGTGGATCTACATCTGGGCTTTGATGTTCAGGGTGCGGGTAAGGGTATATATGAAGCAAAAGTAAACGGGAAATCCTCGAACATTATTGTAGATGAGCTGCTGCCAGCCTCCAGTGTGAGCGGATTGACGATTATTTCGGTGTTTTCGACGGAACATATTGTACAGGGAGCGAACCGAATCAGCTTGATCGGCGCATTGTGTGTTCTTGCGGTGCTGGTCATGGCTTTGATTCTGATTACGATGATTTCCTGGCTGCTCACCAAACGGCTACAGCGATTGAGCCATGAGCTAGGTAAGGTGGCTGCGGGGGATTTCCATGTCGTGTCAAGCGTGGAGGGGATGGACGAAATCGGGGACTTGTCCCGCCGCTTCAACTATATGGTTGCCAGCATCCGCCAGTTGATGGGGCAGGTGTATGAAGCGAGTGAGAAAAATAACAGGCTCGAAATGGCACAAAAGGATATCAAGCTGAAAATGATGGCCAGTCAGATTAACCCGCATTTCCTGTTTAATGCGCTGGAGTCTATTCGAATGAAGGCACATCTTCACGGGGAGGCGGAGATTGCCACGACGGTGCGTTTGCTTGGCCGATTGATGCGGCGGAATCTGGAGATTGGCAGCGGTAAAACGACAGTGCGTCAGGAACTGGATATGGTGCGATCCTATTTACAAATTCAGCAGTTCCGATTTGGAAATCGTTTGATCTATGAAGTGAATCTGGCAGAAAGCGCTGAGGAAATGTCCATTCCTCCATTAATTATACAGCCGCTGGTGGAGAACGCAGTTATTCATGGCCTGGAAAACAAGGAAGAACCGGTTACCGTGAAGGTCGATATTTCGATGGAGCTGCGAGAGCTGCAAATAAAAGTAGCTGACGATGGAGCTGGCATGGAGGCAGAACCGTTGGCCCGTCTGCTTGACCGTATCACAGGCACGGAAGAGCCGGAAGGAAGCAGTATTGGTCTGCGCAATGTTCACCAGCGTCTGACGCTGATGTATGGTGAACGTTATGGTCTGCACATGGAGAGCGTACCGCAGGCAGGAACAACCGTAACCTTTTCAATACCCAAGGAGGAGGGGCCGAATGTATAAAGCGATGATTGTGGATGATGAGCCTGCGATTCGTGAAGGATTGACCTCCATTATTGATTGGAGAGACTGCGGCTTTCATATTGTAGATACCGCAGGGAACGGGCGCGAGGCATTGGATAAATTTAGGGAGCATCGGCCGGAACTGGTCATTGTTGATATACGCATGCCGGGGATGAGCGGGCTGGAGGTCATACGGAGCATACGCGAATTGAACGGCGAGCCTTTTCACTTTCTCATTTTAAGCGGATATGCGGACTTTGATTATGCGCGGCAGGCGATGGGCTTTGGCGTGGATGGTTATTTATTGAAGCCTGTGGACGAAGAAGAAATGACGACAGAGTTGAAACGGGTACGTCGAAGCATTGAGAGCGAAAAAGAAGACGGCAAGTGGGGAAGTCCACCTGTCCATGAGCGCGATTGGATCGAAATCCTGCTGTTTCCGGTTCAGGAAGATCAGGCTAATCGTGGTGCATTGGAGCACAGCAACCCTCTCCACGGAGGAACGGAGCAAGCCGAACATCATGGCCAGCATCCGGCGCTACCCTCTTTGGATTGGGGAAGCTATCAGGTCGTACTGCTGGATCTACGGATACCCGACTGGGATCGGCAAGCCCGGCAGTCGGCAGCAAAGCTGCGGCTAACGGAAATGTGCGGGGAGCAGGGCAGGGGGATTGTATTCGAGGCCGGAATATATACAGGCGTGCTACTTCCTGCCACGGTGGACACAGAAGAAAATGCTGTTCGATTGCTGGCTTCCTGGCGACAGGAGCTAAAGCCGTGGGCAACGAAAATATACGTAGCTGCTGGAGATCCTGTGAAGAGACTTCATGATATTCCGAGTTCTTTTGAACAGGCGCTGCGTCTACTGGAGCGTACTTTTCTTTTCCGGGCGGAAAGGGTTATGCTTACCAGTGACCTGCACGATTTGGAAGCTTCGGACGAGGAAATGCGCGAAACGACGGACAAAGCCTCAGACCCCATGCGTTATGCAGAGAAGCTGTACTACGCGCTGGATATGTCCAATCGTGAAGCTGCAATACGTGTATTGAAGGAAATGGAGGTCCAATTTCCACAGCTCTATCGCTCAGAGGCTGAAATCAAGGCGGCTTTTGCACGGACATTTACCTTGGCGCTGAACAAGTATGCGGCTGGACAGGAACAGAGCCGTACGGTGCTGGAAGAGCATTCCCGCTTGATTACGGATGTATATGCCTATTCAACCTTGGGAGAGCTGGTGGATCGGTCGGTGGAGCATATGGTGCAGTGGATAGGTCAGACCGATTCAGGTGGTAAGGAAACGATCATGAAACAATTGATTGATTTCATTCATAGTCATTATGATGAGAATTTGCGCTTGGAGCTGTTGGCGGATATGTTTAATTACAACAGCGGCTATTTGGGCAAATTGTTCAAAAGCCATACGGGCGAAGCTTTTAACGCCTATCTGGACAAGGTGAGGATCGAGCGGGCAAGGGAATTGCTTGCACAGGGGATCAGGGTGCATCAGGTGGCAGGACGTGTCGGATATGCCAATGCCGATTATTTTCATGGCAAATTCAAAAAATATGCGGGGATGTCGCCTTCCTCCTATCGTAGTCGGGTTCAGAAGAACAGAGGGACGGATGGCAGTTGATGGATTCCCGTGGGTTCAATTAATGAAGTCTCTCTTGCGGATGTCGGAGTAAAGTCTCCGAGCGAAGAGAGGCTTTTTTCATGGAAAAAATTTGGATAGATCAATCGAAAATGTCACACTAACTAGAAGATTTGAGCTGTTTTCATAAATTAGACATCATTAAGACACAGCTTTGACACGATGTTCACACTTTCGATTCTATTTCTATCAAATCTATTCTATATAATGATGATATTCTTAAGCCGGGTCATGTGATTCCGTAATGAAGATGCCTGAGGGGGCTATTCATAAAAAGTGATCGTTCCATATGTAATAATGTGAATACAATCACAAGGATGAAGGAAGGCTTCAGAACCTAATTATTAACATTCATTCTAAAGAGAAGCGCAAGGGGAGGAATAACATCATGGACGTATTAGAATTGGCACGGTTGCAGTTTGCAACCACAACAATTCTTCACTTTGTTTATGTACCGATCTCCATTGGATTGTCGTTGCTGGTGGCGATTATGGAGACTATGTATGTAATCAAAAAAAATGATTTGTACAAAAAAATGGCTCAATTCTGGGGAACTTTTTTGCTGATTAACTTTGCAGTAGGCGTGGTCACCGGGATTTTGCAGGAGTTCCAGTTCGGGATGAACTGGTCTGACTTTTCCCGTTTTGTCGGTGATGTGTTCGGTACGCCGCTGGCGATTGAGGCACTGCTTGCCTTTTTCCTGGAATCAACCTTTATCGGATTGTGGGTATTCGGCTGGGAACGGCTGTCCAAAGCAGTCCATTTAACCTGTATGTGGCTGGTATCCATCGGTACGATGCTGTCTGCCCTGTGGATTTTGGCGGCCAACTCATTCATGCAGCGTCCGGTAGGATACGAGATTCATAACGGTCGCGCAGAAATGAAAGATTTTTTCGCTCTGTTGACGAACGAACAACTGCTATGGGAGTTTCCACATACGCTGTTTGCAGCTTTTGCGACAGGCGCTTTTCTCGTCGCGGGTATTAGCGCATGGAAGCTGATGCACAAGAAGAATCTGGATTTTTTCAAGCCTTCTTTCAAAGTAAGTATTATTGTTGCCTTGATTAGTTCGATGTTAATCCCGATGTTTGGTCACGGACAGGCTCAATATTTGGTGGAAACACAGCCGATGAAAATGGCTGCGAGTGAAGGGCTATGGGAAAACAGTAGTGACCCGGCCCCTTGGACAGTTATCGCAGGTATTGACCCTAAAAAGAAGGAAAACAGCTTTGAAATTAAGCTTCCTTATCTCTTGAGTTTGCTGTCCTATAACAAGCTGTCCGGCGGGGTTTTGGGGATGAATGAGCTTCAGGCACAATACGAAAAAGCCTACGGCCCCGGTAATTATATTCCGCCGGTACGTACTACATTTTGGAGCTTCCGCATTATGATTGCGGCTGGATGTGCCATGATTGCACTTGCTTTGTACGGAGCTTATCTGACATTCCGTAAAAAATTGGAGGGCTCGCATCGCTGGTTCTTCCGCTTGATGATGCTTGGTATATCTCTTCCATTTATTGGAAATACTGCGGGTTGGATCATGACGGAAGTGGGGCGTCAGCCTTGGACTGTCTTTGGTTTACTTCAAACCAAAGATTCGGTTTCGCCTACCGTTGGGGCAGGGGAAGTGCTGTTCTCACTGATCTCGTTTACCGCATTGTATTTAATTTTAACGGGTGTGCTAGCATTCCTGTTTGTCCGTACGGCTCGCAAAGGTCCGGATATCGAACCACATCAGGAAACGGTAATCCATGATCCATTTGCTCAAGGGGGTGACACCAATGTCGTTAAATGATTTGTGGTTCTTATTAATTGCTGTGCTGTTTACCGGCTTCTTCTTCCTGGAGGGCTTTGATTTTGGCGTGGGGATGGCTACAGGTCTGGTGCCGCGTAATGACCAGCAAAAACGCTTGATGATCAATACGATTGGTCCATTCTGGGATGCTAACGAAGTATGGCTGATCACAGCAGCAGGTGCGATGTTCGCGGCTTTCCCGCACTGGTATGCGACCATGTTCAGCGGATATTATCTAGTATTTGTAGTTATTCTGCTTGGTTTGATTTTACGCGGTGTTTCCTTTGAATTCCGGGGCAAGGCAGAAGGAAAATGGTGGACAGGGACGTGGGATGCCTGCATTCTGATAGGCAGCTTTCTGCCGCCGATGCTGTTCGGTATGGCTTTTGCGGCTTTGATAAAGGGTGTACCTATTCAGCAAAACATGGACTTGAAAGCCGGATTCTCCGATGTGTTTAACGGATATACGGTATGGATTGGATTGACCGTGGTTGGGATGTGCCTGATGCATGGGCTAACGTTTATTTCTCTGCGTACGATTGGAGAAGTGCGGGATCGTGCTCGTGTGATTGCGTCAAAATTTCTTCCAATATTAGGAGTTTTGCTCGCGGGTATGGTGGTATGGACTTATTTTGCAACAGATGTATTCGCACGTCGTGGTCCTTATATGTACGCCGCAGTTGCAGTGGGGGTCGTCGCCTATGTGCTGGCGTGGTATTTCCTGAAGCAGCGCCGCGAAGGCTGGGCCTTCGGGATGACGGGAGCTATCATTTTGCTGACATTCGTTTCGTTGTTCGTCGGCTTGTTCCCGAGATTTATGGTGAGCTCGATCAATAGTGCATTTGATTTGACGATTTATAATGCAAGCTCCAGTCATTACACCCTGAAAGCCATGACGATTGTTGCAGCAACGCTTTTACCCTTTGTGCTGGCTTATCAGGCGTGGAGCTATTTTGTTTTTCATAAGCGTCTCAGTGAAAAGGATCATTTGGAATACTAATGGATAAAGCATGGTTTGGATTAAAGGGCATTCGGCCGGTAATGCTGCTGCTGGCCGCCCTTTCCCTGGCTCAGGGGGCCGCTGTGATTGCACAAGCGATTTTTTTGGCAAAGGCGGTTACGATTTTATTTGATAAACATCCGCTGGTGATGGCTTGGCCGTCACTCGCGTTGTTTTTCGCGGCTTTTGCGGCGAGGCATACGATGATCTGGCTGCAACGCCGGACGGCAGGCCGTTTTGCCGAAGCATCAGGCGCTTCTTTGCGGGAGCGTCTGCTTGCTCGTTTGTTCGAGCGAGGGCCTGTTTTTGCTGCCAAGGAAGGCAGCGGCAAGCTGGTGACGTTGGCGCTGGATGGAGTGGATCGTTTTCGCACGTATTTGGAACTGTCCATTCCTCGTATGATTGACATGATGTGTGTGACGATACTTCTGCTTGTGTCTGTTTTCACATTGGATATAATTTCAGGTGTGATTTTGACGGCTACGATGCCCATCCTGATTGGCTTCTTTATCCTGCTGGGCTTGGCGGCGCGGAAGCAGGCAGATAAACAGTGGCGCTCCTATCGCCTATTGTCGCATCATTTCACGGATTCGTTGCGTGGCCTACAGACGCTGCGGTTTTTGGGCCGTAGCCGGGAGCATGGAGAAACGGTCGGGAAGGTCAGCGACCAGTACCGCACGGCTACGATGCGTACCCTGCGGGTCGCGTTCCTTTCCTCTTTTGCGCTCGATTTTTTTAGTATGCTGTCGGTCGCTTTTGTGGCGGTAGGCTTGGGCTTGCGTCTGATTAGCGGATCGGTGGGACTGGAAGCGGCACTTGCGGTACTGATTTTGGCCCCGGAATATTTTATGCCTGTACGCCAGTTGGGATCGGACTATCATGCCTCGCTGGATGGCAAGGAGGCTTGGGGTACAATGCGCTCCATTCTCGGTACAGAGAATGAAGCGGCTCAACCAACAGATTCCGTGGATATCCTTACGGGGAGTGACCGCACAGACAATGCTAAGTGTGATGGCAATGCCCTAAATATCACGGGACAGGATACGATCAGGCTATCGGATATATGCCTTCTCAATGAGGGCGGTTCCGCACGGCTTGACCACATATCCGCGAGTGTTGAGCCGCATGTGAATATGATCGGCATCGTCGGAGTCAGCGGTGCAGGTAAAACAACGCTGCTCAGTATACTTGGAGGCTTTGCTGATCCGACCTCGGGCGAGCTGAACGTGAATGGATGGGCATTGGCTAGTGATACCCAAGCCGAATGGCAGCGGCATATTGCCTATATTCCGCAGCATCCGTACCTGTTCAGCGCTTCCTTGGCGGACAATATCCGATTTTATGAACCGGAGGCATCCAACGAACAGGTGGAATGGGCGATTGACGCGGTTGGATTGCGTGAGCTGGTGGATGGTCTTCCGAATGGATGGGATGAGCCGATTGGTGAAGCGGGCCGGACGCTGAGTGGAGGACAGGCGCAGCGGATAGCGTTGGCGCGTGCTTTGCTGAGCAACCGTCCGGTGATTTTGCTGGATGAGCCGACGGCACATTTGGATATCGAGACGGAATGGGAGCTAAAACAGACGATTTTGTCTGTTTTTCAACATAAAAGAGTGTTTCTCGCAACGCATCGTCTACATTGGATGCCGGATATGGACTGTGTCTGGATGATGAATCAAGGTCGCCTGGAGGAGGCAGGATCGCATAAGCAACTGGTTGCCCGCAAGGGAGGATATTACCATTTGCTGACGGGAATGACGGAAGGAGGGGACGGACGATATGAGAGCCACGGACAATAGCGGCCAAGGCTGGTTTGTATTTTATCTGAGACAATATTTCTGGGCCTTTCTGGCTGCGGCGCTATTGGGCGCTCTGGCGATTGGATGTGCAGGCGCGTTGCTCTTTACGTCCGGTCACCTGATTACCCGTTCAGCCTTAAAACCGGAAAATATATTGATGGTGTACGTTCCGATTGTGCTTGTACGAACGTTTGGTTTTAGTAAAGCGGTAATTCAGTACCTGGAACGGTTGGTGGGGCATGATGCCGCGCTGCGTCTCGTTTCCCGTATGCGGGTGCGACTGTACCGGGCAGTAGAACCGCAAGCGCTTATGATTCGCAGCAAGTTTCGCACAGGGGATCTGTTGGGTTTGCTGGCCGAGGATATTGAGCAGCTTCAAAACATATATTTGAAGCTGGTTCTGCCCGCGGTATCGGCGTTGCTCATCTATGCGCTGGGGATTTCAGCACTCGGATGGATGGACGGAGCCTTTCCCCTGATGATGGCATTGTATTGTGGATTTTTACTTTTTATCGCCCCGGCCATCTCGCTGTGGACCTCACTCGCTAAACGACGAACGTTTAAGCAGGAACGGAGTACAGCCTATCAGGAGCTGACCGATGCTTTGTTTGGCATGAGTGACTTGGTGCTGAGCGGTCGGACTGGACATTTTCTGGCTTCCTTCACCCAACGGCATAACAAGGCTGCTGTAGTAGAAAATTCACTTCGGCGAAGCGAATGGCGCTCTCATTGGATCGCACAATGCGTCGTAGGTGGCGGAATTGTGATGATGACCGTATGGGCTGGAGGGCTGGTAGCGGAGAACCGCATAGAGGCAACATGGCTGGCATCCTTTGCGCTTGTTGCTTTTCCGTTGCTGGATGCCTTCGTCCGCGCTGGAGAAGCGGTGGTCCATGCGCCGGAGTATCAAGATTCACTACGACGGTTGAAGAACTCCGAGAAAGATACACCTACACCTGCTGTACCTGCACCGTTTTCGGCCTCAGCTTCTGTGAAAGCAGGGCAACAAGCAGCAGGTAGCACTGTAGACAAAATAGAGGTGGAGCATGTTACCGCCCAGCCATCGAGCAATGCAGGTGAGCTGCTGCTGAACAACGTTAGCTACCGATATGCAGCAACGCAAGAATGGAGCGTGCGCGACATTTCCCTGCGTGTGCCGCAAGGGGGGAAGGTTGCACTGCTTGGTCGTAGCGGTGCGGGCAAGTCCACCCTTCTGAATCTGATTCAGGGTGCATTGCAGCCGGATGAAGGGAGCGTTACTGTCGCAGGTGCGCCTGTGTATACAGGCGGGGCGTATTCCAGCCTGTTTGCAGTGTTAAACCAGCAACCGTATTTGTTCGATACAACGGTAGCGAACAATATTCGGCTGGCGCGGCCAGATGCTACGCTGGAAGAGGTTCGTGCAGTAACCGAGCAGGTGGGACTGGGAACGCTAATTGATTCTTTGCCAGATGGCTATGACACCCGGATGCAGGAAACGGGCCTGCGCTTTTCCGGTGGAGAAAGACAGCGAATTGCACTGGCGCGGATTTTGCTTCAAAATCACCCCATTGTCCTGCTGGATGAACCAACCGTAGGACTCGATCCGCTGACAGAGCAGGAACTGATGCAGACGATGTTTCGTGTGCTGGAGGGCAAAACGCTCATCTGGATTACACATCATCTGACCGGGATGGAGCATATGGACGAGGTGATCTTTATGGAGCAGGGTGGCATATCCATGCGAGGTAGCCATGAGCAGCTCTGGCAGGAGCAACCTCGATACCGCAACCTGTATGAGCTGGATCATCCCAGTCTGTAAAGAAATAGAGAAGACCATATTTTGGTAAAATGAACATACACATTGGAGTCGGCATGAAGATGTCGGCTTTTTTCTTTTCTATCTGCTGTAGGATGGATCTTGTTCTAAATCAGCAAAAAAGTTATGCTTGGGATGCATAAAGACGCTCGGAATGGTGGGTATCACGGATCTGCTTAGTTTGTTCGTGCAAGTTTCGTGGTGCTGCAAGGAGGACGGTATGACGTATAAACAAATTAAATGGATGATTCTATTCGTACCTACGCTAACGGTAGGGGCCTGGGAATATGTGAGACACCAATTTTTACTCCCCTATATATCTATGGACCTTGGCAACTGGCTGACTCCAGTTCTCTTGTATTTGGTCAGTGTGACGCTGTTAACCAAGCTTTTTCGTATGCTGGAACGTATTCAGATGGAGTTGCAATACGAACGCGCGGCCAAAGCAGCCCTTGAAGCCAGAGAGGATCTTGCCAGGGAGCTGCATGACGGGATTGCCCAATCGCTTTTTTTGTTGTCCGTCAAAATGGATCGCCTGGAGCATAACGAAGATCAGGAGCAGTATCGTCAGGATATTTATAAAGTCAGAAAGACCGTCCACGAAGTGAACCGCTATGTTCGTCAGGCCATTGCCAATTTACGATTTGATCCGACCACCGATGAGATGCTGGCAACCAACGAATCATTGGACTATAAGGTGCAGCAAATGATTCATGAAATCCCTGTGTATGCAGATATTCAGTGGACGATTCCCGATGATGCGCTGAATCTCAAAGAGAAAGTAGAACTTCTGGCCTGTATTCGCGAGGCGGTGGTCAATATTGAAAAGCACGCACGGGCTTCCAAATTCTGGATTATTGGAGAAGGTAACTGCGATCAATGGAAAGTCACCGTCAAAGACAACGGCAAAGGCTTTATGACCGATCCATATCAGTTTAAAGACCGATACGGCCTGAATATCATGAAGGAAAGAGCGGGAGATATGAACTGGACGTTGCAGCTTCTGTCGGATTCTTCGTATACCATGGTGGAAATAACCAAAGAGGGAGAACATAAATGACGCATACCCGTGTACTGGTCGTAGACGATTCTGCTCATGCTCGCGAGGCCATCTGTGAAATATTGTCCATGGATCAAAGCTTTGAAATCATCGGGATGGTGGACAACGGCGAAAAAGCAATTGAGTTTACCGAGCAGTGGCTTCCAGATCTGATCCTGATGGATATTTCGATGCCTGGAATGGACGGGCTGGAGGCTACACAGCGGATTAAGCTCATGTTTCCATATGTCAAAATAGTGATGATTACCGTGTCGGATGATATGATTCATCTGCTTGAAGCTTTGAAACGGGGGGCCCAAGGCTACCTGTTAAAAAATATAGCGCCCTCCACATGGCTGGAATATCTGCATTCTATTGTGAATGAGGAGGCGCCGCTGAGTCGGGAACTGGCTTTTCAAATCTTGAAAGACGTTACCATAACAGCGAAAAAGGAACCGCAGGTCCGCCTTACCTCAAGAGAGCAGGATATTTTATATGGGGTGGCCGCTGGGTGGACGAACAAGGAAATCGCCGAAAAGTACGGTATTTCCGAGTACACAGTAAAAAACCATTTGAAAAATATTTTGCAGAAGCTGCATGTTCAGAACCGTGTACAACTGACGAGATATGCGTTGGAAATGGGGCTTGTTCCTGATGATCCTAAATTCAGGTCATAAGCCTCTTTGTTTTTTTGACACCATTTAGTTCAGAATATAGCTCCAATGAGGTATTTTAAATTTTGATTAACTTTTATATACTGGTTAGAGTTGGCGTGCTACACATGAACGGTCAACTGGAGGGGAATGATCTGAATGAAAACAATTATCTCTAAGCATTGGCACCTGATGCTGATTGGCTTTGTAGCGCTGATCGTGGGCGGATTTGTCTTGTTTTATTTTCAGGGGAGCGTGTCGTCGTTTCCAGCAAGTCAACCTAAAACCGTTCAAGAAGAGCCGGACAAAGCCAAGTATGAAATTGCTACGGTCAATGTAGAGGGAGACGGTTTTTATCCTAAAAATATTGAAATAAAAGCGGGTGTCCCGACTAAAATTAATTTTAAAAGATCGACATCCTTTACTTGTATAGACGAAGTACAGTCGCTGAAGCTTGGAATGGACGTCTTTATGGACCACGAAAATAATTATTTTACGGTCAAGGACCTGAAACCGGGTGTATATGAGTATAACTGCGGTATGTACATGTTCTATGGGACGATCACGGTAAAATAAATCAATACCAGCTTTCCAGCACATTTGTGCCGGGAGGCTATTTTTTTGCCTTAATATAAGGTATCTATGATAATAGTCACAAAATGTTCAAGGTTATAAGGCAAATATAGCTCAAGTGGGTCAGGTCATGACAAGCCAAAGGTAGGTAAAATAGAAGGAAACGATAGAGAAATGAAGGGGAAATATGAATAAACACAGGTTTATCCCAATGGTATGTATGCTTTTGATCGTAGTCTTACTGGCTGCTTGTTCTGGCCCGCAAGAGGGTTCAACGCAAGCAACACAGCAGCCCAAGAAAGAGCTGACTTTTCTGTTTAACTTCGCTAGTCAGACCGTTGATCCCAGTCTCGATTATATAGCGTTAAGAGCAGGTGTTGTAGAAACGTTGGTTAAACTGGACGAGAACGTAAAAAGCCAGCCATGGCTGGCTACCCAATGGTCGAGTAAAGACGGGCAAAACTGGGAGTTTCAGATTCGTGATGGTGTAACCTTTCAAAACGGAAAAAAACTCACCGCAGAGACGGTTAAGCAATCGCTGGAACGCTCAATAGAGCTGAATCCAGGGGTTAAGCAGGTATTGCGAATTAAATCCATGAAGGCATCCGGTCAAACGCTACATGTGGTGACGGAAGAACCATTCCCTCAGTTCCCATCCGAACTGGTTCATCCCAACACAGCCATTCTGGATACAGAAGCAGCTGATCCAGATAAAAAGCCAATCGGTACAGGGCCCTTCCAAGTAGAATCTTTCACCGCAGGGACATCATTAAAGCTTGCCCGCTATGATGGATATTGGAGTGGGGCGGCCATGCTGGATCGGGCAGTTTTTGCTTTTAACGAGGATGCGAATGCACGTTTATCCGCCATTTTATCCGGTGATGCAGATATCGTCTATCGCCCACCTGTTGAAAGCATGGACAAAATGAAGCAAGACAATCAGCTCAAGCTGGATTCAGTGGTTAGCTTGCGTACCCATGAGTTGATATTTAACACGAAAAAGCCTTTGTTCCAACATACGAATTTGCGTAAGGCATTTGATGCTTTAGTTAACCGTGAGGAACTAAAGGACGCTATTATGGGTGGACAGGCTACAGTGGCGCAAGGTCCATTTTTACCGGATTTCCCGTTTGTACCGGAATATCCAACTCGCAAAACCGGGGCTGAAGAAGCGCTCAAGTGGTTCAAGGAAGCCGGGTATCAGGTGGACAACGGTAAAGTAACGCAAAACGGGAAGCCGTTAACCTTAAAGCTGGTGACTTACGCATCCAGAGCCGAGTTCCCTATCTTCTCACAAGCGTTGCAATCGGAAGCCCAGCAATTGGGTATTATACTGAAAATCGAGCAGGTTGAAAATTACGAAGACTACTTGATGACCGATACGACTTGGGATCTCGGTATGTACAGTCCGTTGATTGCGCCTCGCGGTGATGCCAGCTACTTTTTGAATGTATCGTTTTTGCCAGATGGAACGCTGAATTTTGGGAAAATAAACGATGAGTTGTTGAATGAATTGATTTACCAGTTAGATCAAACCGTAGATACAGCCAAACGGAATGAACTAATATCTCAAGCGCTCACGAGAATTCATGAGCAAACGTACTATTCCTATCTGGTGCATCCGAACACGCTGGTTGTTTACAAAGACCGTGTGAAAAACTGGGTAACCAGCAAAAGCGAATATTACATGCTTACCAACCAGTTGGATGTTGAAGCCAAATGATTCAAATGCTTGGGAAAAGGCTGATCGAGTTTTTCCTGTTTATTTTTCTTCTGTCGCTCATCAGCTTCGCGGGAATCAAGCTTGCTCCGGGAGACGCTGTCCGACAACTGCTGCGTGCGGATGATGTGGCGGTTACGAACGAGCAAGTGGAAATTCAAAGGGAGATCATGGGGCTGAATGAGCCGGTTATCGTGCAATATGGGGAATGGCTTTCTAAATTCATTCGTTTGGATTTGGGAACCTCCTACATGACACATCGTCCGGTCATAGAAGAAATATGGACGAGGATGCCAGCGACGCTTCTTCTGACGTGTACCTCCATTGTGGTGTTGATGGGAGTTGCGGTACCGCTGGGCGCTTGTTCAGCTTTATATCCCAAGAAGTGGATTGATCGGGTCAGCCGGGTGCTCGCGATTATGGGAGCATCCATCCCCAGCTTTTGGCTAGGGCTTTTACTTATTGAGGGATTTTCGGTGCGCTGGTCGATCTTACCATCCATGGGGAATGGTACTTTGATGCATCTGGTGCTTCCTTCGCTGACACTGGGACTGACGATGGCTGCGGTATATGTACGTCTTATTCGTTCCAGCCTGTTAAGCAGCTTGAGTCAGGATTTTATTCTGGGTGCAAGGTCCAGAGGGATTGGAAGGCAACGTATTTTTTGGTTGCATGCGTGTCGCCATAGCTTGACTCCTGTAGTGACTATGTTTGGCATTAGTGTGGGAAGCATGCTGGGGGGAAGTGTCGTGGTAGAAACGATATTCGCCTATCCGGGTCTGGGAAAATTTATTGTAGAAGCCATTCATAACCGGGATTACCCGATGATTCAGGGATACATTTTATTTATGGGCGCTATCATTATGCTGCTTCATGTGATGCCGGATGTAACGGTAGGATACGTGAATCCTGAAATCCGCTTGAAGGAGGGAGGAGCTTGAGTACATCCCGACTTCCTTTATGGTTGTTTATCGGTGGAATAGCTGCATTGTTCATCCTGCCTGAGTTTATGAAAAATGATCCGTTGCTCGTTTCGCTCACTCGAAGACTTCAATCCCCAAGCGCCGAGCATTGGCTGGGTACGGATGGTTTGGGCAGAGATTTAATGTCACGGGTGGTATACGGAGGCAGAAATACGGTTGGCAAGAGCTTATTGATTTTGCTCCTGTCTCTAGGTATTGGCATTCCGGCCGGGGTCATTGCCGGGGTTATGGGCAAAGGGATAGACCGCTTGTTCATGCGGGTGTCGGATTCCTTTCTGGCTTTTCCCGATTACTTGATTGCAATTGTGCTGACGGGCTTGCTCGGGCCGGGTGTCGTCAACCTGATGATTGCGATTGTATCGGTAAAATGGGTGGCATATGCTCGTCTGGTGAGAAGCAGCCTGGTGGCTGAAAAAGAGAAGGATTATATCTACAGTGCCCGCTTGAGCGGGGTGCCGACGATTCGATTGGTCATCCGGCATTTGCTGCCAGCGGCTTTCAGAGAAATTGTGGTCGTAGCCACACTGGATTTGGGTAAAATCATTTTAATGATCGCGGCTCTATCCTATATTGGACTTGGGCTACAGCCGCCTACTCCCGAATGGGGAGCGATGCTGAATGAGGGACGGGCCTATTTTCACAGTTCTCCGTTGGCGATGGTTATTCCGGGGGGGGCCATTATGCTGTTCGTTCTTTTATCCAATCTGATTGGGGATCAGCTACGGGACAGTCTTGAACTAAGACCACGGGGGAAATGAAATGATGAACATTCTGGAAATAACCGGACTGCATTTGAGGTCGGAGCAAGGCTTGATCGTACGTGATTTTCATATATCTATTAGCGCGAGACAGTGCCATGCGCTGATTGGTGAAAGCGGTAGTGGAAAAAGTATGACCTCGCTGTCGATTGGCGATCTGCTTCCTGCGACGGTCTGGGTAGAATCCGGTAAGATCGAATTGTGCGGACGCTCGTTACTCACCCTGTCCAAGAAAGAAAGAGAACGCCTTCGCGGGCAGGAAATCGCTTATGTTTTTCAGGACTATGCCAGCGTGTTTACGCCGTTTATCACCATAGGCAAACAAATGGACGAAACGCTAAAAGCACATCATGTGTTAGAACGCAAAAGCCGGAAAGAGCGCATCAAGCAAGTCCTCGAACACGTTCGATTACCGAACGAAATATACAACCGTTATCCATTTCAGCTCAGCGGTGGGCAGCTACAAAGGGTATCGCTTGCGGTAGCCATCATGCTGGAATCCAAACTGCTGATTATGGACGAGCCTACGACAGCATTGGATCAAACGAATGCCAACGAAATTTTACGGATCATTTCAGAGCTAAAAGAACGCACCCAATGCGGCATTTTGTTCATCTCGCATGACCTGAGAAACGTCAAGCGCTACGCCGATCAAGTCACCGTAATGCGAGAAGGGCAGCTTATGGAGTCGGGGAACACATGGTCATTGTTGAACAACCCGAAGGCTGATTGAAGCTATTCCATCCTTGCGCCCATCCAATGAAAGCCGTGCATGAGTCCATATAGAGAGGGCGGTAAAGTTGTTATGAACCCGAAACTTGTGCCTGAACTTTTATTCGTGCAGGACGTGCATAAATCTTACCGCAAAAAGAGACAAGTGCTCGGCGGGGTATCGTTGACGATTCGAGCGGGTGAATGTGTGGGGCTGATCGGAGAAAGCGGCAGTGGAAAAAGCACCTTGGCACGCTGTATTATGCTTATGCAAGCTATAGATCGAGGAACAATCCGGTTTCAGGGAACGCCTGTTCAGGCAGGCAACAGGCAGTCGTTAAAACGTTATAAAGGACAGATGCAGGCCGTATTTCAAAATCCCTCTGCGGCGCTAAATCCAAGATTTCGTTTACTGGAATCCGTCATGGAGCCACTGGATCAACTGGAACGAAAGGTTCCATCTTTTGTGAAAGACTGTGGTTCAGACAGAAGAGAAATAGCAGTGAAATTGCTGGAATATGTGGGATTATCACCTGAATTGCTGGATAGATATCCTCATGAAATCAGCGGTGGACAAAAGCAACGGCTTTGCATGGCAAGAGCTATCAGCGTGGAGCCTGCACTCATTATTATGGATGAACCAACATCCAGTCTGGATACCTTAATTCAGTCAGAAATGCTAAACTTGCTCAAGGAGCTACAGGGGAGGCTGGGATTTGCGTATCTGTTTATTTCCCATGACCTACCTGTGGTGCAATATATGTGACCGGGTGCTAGTCATGCACGAAGGCCGTTTGGTGGACGAGTTTGTAAAAGAGGAAATCTTTGCTCCCGACAGACATCCGTATACTCGCCAATTGGTTGCAGAATATGATTGAGGAGTTTGAACATTCTAGAGAATTGCATTACCCTTTACCTTTGATCAGCTTACATTGCTGGTCTTTTGTTTTTTTATAAGATTTTCCTCAGGAAATTTACATTAGAACGGAGCAGGCGGAATGGTGCTGGACAAGCGATAGCGGTCGCCTTTGTCCCCGGATTTCTACCGTTGTGTGTTTATTCAAGAAATTCGGGGGGCAACAGCGATGGGAAGCACCATCCGCATGCGTAGTGGCACCCCATGTAAATCCCAACCCCCCATATATCTAATTTTGAACTGATTTTTCTCCTAATTCGTTGGGTATCCGCTTTCAAGCCAGCCAAGTATGATAATAGTAATTATATACAAGGAGGAGCTTGCTATGGAATCATCAATTGAAACCGCTTCCAATGCTGGTGCTACGATTCCTGAATCTAACCGGGGCAGACGGCGCAGGGTGCGCGGGCCGAAGCGCGGGCGTGGTGAAAAAGGCTTGTGGGACAGTGTAAAGCAGCAAAAGTATCTTTATTTTATGTCCATTCCTTTCGTCATATGGGTGTTTATTTTCAGTTATCTTCCGCTGTGGGGCTGGACGATGGCGTTTCAAAATTATAAGCCGGCCAAATCCTTTTCGGACCAGAAATGGGTAGGGCTGAATAACTTTATTGAGCTATTTCAGGATGAACGATTTTATCTGGTATTACGCAATACGCTGGCGATGAGCCTGATGGGCATTGTATTTGGTTTTGTTGTACCGATCTTTTTTGCCATTCTGCTAAATGAGCTACGGGGGATGCTGTTCAAACGATTTGTGCAGACGATATCCTACCTCCCGCATTTTGTATCCTGGGTAGTTGTTGCCGGATTGGTTACGAAAATGCTGTCCATCGACGGAGGGATCGTCAACGATATATTGATAGCGCTTCATATTGTGGATGAGCCGATTCAGTTCATGGCAAAGGGAAGCTGGTTCTGGTATATTGTAACCGCTTCCGATATATGGAAAGAGACAGGCTGGAATACGATTATTTATTTAGCCGCCATTACCGGAATTGACCAGGAGCAGTATGAAGCCTCGCGTGTGGACGGGGCAAGTCGCTGGAGACAGATGTGGCATATTACGTTACCGGGTATCCGTTCGACCATTGCCGTTCTGTTCATTATGGCGATTGGGCATCTGGTGAGCAACGGTTTTGAAAAGCAGTTCTTGCTCGGCAACAGTCTGGTGACGGATTATTCCGAGGTGCTGGATTTGTATGCGCTGAATTACGGGATTAATTTGGGTCGGTTCTCTTACGGGACGGCGATTGGTATTTTCAACTCATTGGTCAGCATCCTATTGTTGTTTACGGCAAATGGCATATTCAAAAAACTGACCAAAGAAAGCATCATGTAGGAGGGAGATGCGAAATGACGACAAAGGCTTTTAACGCGACCCGATCTGAAAAGGTGTTCGATCTGTTCAACTACATCCTCATGGCTCTAATCGTGGTCGTAACGCTGTATCCGTTTCTGAACGTACTTGCGATTTCCTTGAACAATTCGACGGACACTGTTCGTGGGGGCATTTATATATGGCCCCGCCAATTTACACTCGAAAATTACAAAACGATTTTCCAATATGACGGTCTTCTTCAGGGACTGCAGGTATCGATTTTACGTACAGTGGTGGGGACGGTGCTGGGACTCATCTGTGCATCCATGCTCGCTTTTACGCTAAGTCGGGTCGATTTCCGCGCCCGCAAGTTCATTTCCACGTTTTTGGCGTTGACGATGTATTTTTCTGGCGGGATGGTGCCTGTATTTATTTTGATGCGTGATTTGCATTTGCTGGGTTCGTTCTGGGTGTATATTTTTCCGACGTTAATTAGTGCGTTTAACGTATTTGTCATTCGTTCCTTTATGGATGGTTTGCCGTATGCCCTTCAGGAATCCGCCAAGCTGGATGGTGCGAATGATTTTACAATTTATTGGAAAATAATTTTACCGTTGTGCAAGCCTGTCTTGGCGACCATTGCTCTCTTTTTGGCGGTAAATCAGTGGAACTCGTGGTTTGATACGTATTTGTATAACGGAGGAGCTGCGCAATGGACGACGCTGCAATTTGAGCTGATGAAGGTACTGCAAAGCACGCAGCAAGGCGGCTCCAGTATGACGAACAGCAATGATATGGCGAAGCAAATGGCACAAATCTCGCCAGAGTCGATCAAAATGGCGATTACGATTACGGTCACCCTCCCCATCCTGCTGGTGTATCCGTTCCTGCAAAAGTATTTTGTAGGCGGCATGACGCTGGGTGCAGTGAAATCATAATGCAGTGAAATCATAAAAGCCGGATTCCCAGAGGTAAAGTAACAGCTATTTTGCAGGCTAAGTCATCATATGAATACAGGAGGTTTTGTTCATGAAAAAGGTTTGGTCCAGATTTGTACTTATTCCCTTGCTTGCGGTATCACTTGCTGCACTGGCAGGCTGTAGCGGGAGCCAAAATGCAGCCAAGGAAGGCTCATCTAGCGGAACCGATCCGGTTACGTTTAGCTTCTTTGGAGCCGACCCAAGCCCGAAATGGAACGGAATGAAGGATGAAATAGGCCAGGAAATCACCAGGAAAACAGGTGTAACCTTGAATGCGGAATTTGATGTCAGTGGCGGAGGTGGAGATGACCGAATTGCTTTGATGGCAGCAAGTGGAGAATACCCTGGCTTGGTTTCTCCTAAAGCGAATATTAGCAAGCTCGTGGATGCGGGGGCCATGATTGATCTGACCGATCTGATCAATGATCACGCGCCGAATCTCAAAAAGCTGTACGGCCCCTACATGAATCGACTGAAGTACAGCAATAAGGATCAGGCCATCTATGTCATCCCTACGTATGCAGGTGTGGGACAGAAGAACTTTGATGCGACGGGTGGATTTGAAATCCAGCACAGGGTACTTAAGGAGCTGGGATATCCGAAGGTAAAAACATTACAGGATTATGAAAACGTACTCAAAGCCTATGTAGCCAAGCATCCAACCATTGACGGTAAAAAGACCATTCCCCTCACGCTGGATGCGGACGACTGGAGAATCATGATTACCGTAACCAACCCTGCCTACCAGACGACCGGAGCGTCAGACGATGGAGAATATAATATTGATCCCAAGACATTTGAAGCCAAGCTCCACTACAAGCGTCCGGTGGAAAAAGAATATTTTCGCTGGTTAAACCACATGTACAATGAGGGGCTGCTGGATAAGGAATCCTTTGTACAAAAAAGTGACCAATACAAATCCAAAATTGCCAGCGGGCGTGTTCTTGGTCTCATTGACCAGGAGTGGGGCTACCTGGAAGCTGAAAATGCGTTAAAAACGTCAGGCAAGGCCGATGCCAGCTATGCACATTTTCCAGTTACACTCTCGGAGGAATATAAGGATCATTCCTTTCAGGATACAGGCTTTATGTCCGGTTACGGTGTAGGCATTACCGAGAGCTGCAAGGACCCGGTGCGGGCTATTAAGTTCCTTGATTTTTTAGCCTCCGATGAAGGACAGGTGCTGGTGAACTGGGGAATCGAAGGAAAGCATTATGAAATTAAAGATGGAAAACGCGTCATTCCGGCTGATGTGCTGGAGCAAAAAACGAACAACGCCACCAATTTTAACAAAACAACCGGGCTGGAGCTGTACACGTTGATCAGTGGACACTACGGCGATGGTGTGAAGGACCCTGCGGGTAACTATTACACCACCAAATTTCCGGAACAAATTATCGCAAGCTATTCGGAGCCGGAAAAGGAGTCGCTCAAGGCGTATGGCGTAAAAACGTGGAAGGAACTGTTCCTGAGCGAGAAGGAATTTGATGTGAAGCCATGGGGCGCAGCTTATAACCTGACGACAGACAATGAATCCAGCTATAACGTTACGTTCAAAAAAACGACGGATATTATCCGTAAGCGTATACCGGAGGCTATCTTGGCCCCAACATCCAATTTTGACACCGTATACGACAACATGCTTAAAGAGCTGGATGCTGCCGGAGCGGTACAAATGGAGCAACAATATACTCAATTGGTGAAGGACAGAGTGGAATTGTGGAACGGCAAGGCTTCTAAATAGCGAGCTGACTTAACGAGGCGCAACAAAATGACGGAATGACGGAGCGCTTGTCCTGTGGTTCATACGGGATCGGCGCTCTGTTTGATCTCAATGGGGAGGGTTTGATGTGATACAAACCGAAAAGCAGAAATCCCTGCGTTTATGGTATCGCCAGCCTGCCGAGGTGTGGGAGGAAGCATTGCCTGTCGGCAATGGGAGGCTGGGCTCGATGGTATTTGGCGGGATCGGGGAGGAGCGTTTGCAATTAAACGAGGATACGCTCTGGTCCGGATTTCCCAGGGATGGCGTTCAGTATGATGCATTGCGATATTTGAAGCCCGTCAGGGAGCTGATTGCGGACGGAAAATACAAGGACGCGGAACATCTGATCAATGCGAACATGCTGTGGCGCGATACGGAGGCTTACCAGCCTTTGGGCGATTTGTGGATTACACAGGAGGGACTTGGGGCAATCGCGGAGTATGAACGCGAACTGGATTTGGCCACCGGAACGGCGGCGGTCACTTTTCATAGTGGCGGTATTCGTTATACCCGTGAAGTCATCGCCAGTGCGCCGGATGGAATTATTATGGTATCGCTGACTGCGGATACGCCAGGCAAGATCAATGCAACCGTACGTATCACTACACCGCATCCTTGTGAAGCCGAGGCTGGCGAGGATGCACATTTTGGTGATTCATCCGAATGGGATAGCGATAAGGAAGATGACTCTTCAGGTGAACCAACGAGGGACTTAATTACGTTGACCGGGCGAGCGCCCAGTCATGTGGAATCCAATGATCACGGTGAACATCCGCAGTCGGTTGTTTATGAGGATGAATTGGGGATGGCTTTTGCGATTCAGGCACGGATTATCGCCGAGGGGGGGACGCTGACAGAGGATGATGATGGAGTGCTGAGCGTATCGGGTGCAGATAAACTCACGGTATATTTGGCCGCAGCTACCGGATTCCGGGGATTCGATACTCGACCGGACAGTGATGCAACGGAACCGACAGCCGTATGCCAAGCTACGCTGGCTAGAGCGGTCTTGCTTGGATACGAGCAGGTGAAGCATCGGCATGAGCAGGATCATGGGGAACTGTTTGGCCGCGTTGAGTTAGAGCTTGGGAATGGTATCGGGACGGATCGAATGACAAACAGACAAATTCCGACTGACTTGCGATTGGAGAAGTACCGTGAAGATCAGGCAGACCCGGATTTGGAGGTGCTGTTGTTTCAGTATGGACGCTACTTGCTGATAGCCAGTTCGCGTTCAGGCAGTCAGCCCGCCAATCTTCAAGGTATCTGGAATGACCGGGTGCAGCCGCCGTGGAACAGCAATTATACAACTAACATTAATACCCAGATGAACTATTGGCCGGCGGAAATATGCAATCTTGCTGAGTGCCATGAACCACTGCTGCACATGATAGGAGAAGTCAGCCGTACGGGACGCAGAGTTGCTTCGATCCATTATGGTGCGAAAGGCTGGACGGCCCATCACAATGTAGATGTGTGGAGGTATGCGGGACCGTCAGGAGGTCATGCCAGTTGGGCCTTTTGGCCGCTCGGGGGTGTCTGGCTAACCGCCCATTTATGGGAACGTTACCTGTTTACTCAGGATACGGCTTATTTGGCGGAGCAAGCTTATCCGCTGATGAAGGGAGCGGCCGCCTTTTGTATGGATTGGCTCGTGGAAGGCCCGGACGGCTGGCTTGTGACCTCGCCTTCTACATCACCTGAAAACAAATTTAAAACCCCGGACGGAGAGGATTGCAGTATATCCATGGGTTCCACGATGGATATGACGCTAATTCGGGAGTTGCTGAGCAACTGCATTCAGGCTGCGGAGCTGCTGGAATTAGACGATGAGTTCCGCAACCGCTGTGAAGAGACGCTGCAACGCCTGCTGCCTTATCAGATCGGTCGTCACGGACAGCTACAAGAATGGTTCGCCGATTTTGAGGAAGCGGAGCCGGGACATCGACATGTTTCGCATTTGTACGGATTGTACCCTGGTCGACAAATTCATGTTCGTGATACCCCGGAGCTGGCGGAGGCGGCCCGCATATCGCTGCGCCGACGGCTCGATCATGGCGGAGGTCATACCGGCTGGAGCTGCGCCTGGTTGATTAACCTGTACGCGCGGTTGGAGGATGGCGAAGCAGCGCATCGGTATGTTCGCACGTTGCTGTCGCGCTCGACCTACCCCAATTTATTCGACGCTCATCCACCTTTTCAGATCGACGGTAATTTCGGAGCGACGGCGGGTATCGCGGAAATGCTGCTACAAAGCCGTCCGGGTGAGCTGACCTTGCTGCCTGCCCTGCCTTCTGCATGGCCTGAGGGGCGGGTCAGCGGATTGCGGGGGCATGGCGGGATGACGGTTGGCATGGAATGGTCCGGTTCCCGGCTCGTCCGCGCGGAGCTTACCGCATCCGCCCCGACGGGACGCTGCACGATTCGCAGCGCTCATCCGTTTAGCGCAGATGCTCGGCAGGCTCAGCCTGATCCAGAGCATGGAGGATTCATTTTGTCATGGAATTTTACCAAAGAGCAGGAAATTATGGACAGACATTCGATTATTATTGATGGAGAGGAAGAGCAAATATGACCATTTTTCAATTTCCGCAGGACTTTATGTGGGGGACGGCAACAGCAGCCTATCAAATCGAGGGGGCCTATGAGGAGGATGGAGAGGTTTGTTCATCTGGGATACCTTTGCCCATACGCCTGGCAAGGTGTTCAACGGAGATAACGGGGCTTGTATCAACGATGAGATCGTAAATGGCAAGGTTGAGGATGACCGACGTATTTCCTATATGCAGCAGCATTTGGTGCAGGTACATCGGGCGATTCATGACGGCCTTCACGTCAAAGGCTATATGGCATGTCGCTCATGGACAATTTTGAATGGGCGGAAGGATATAATATGAGATTCGGCATGATTCATGTCGATTTCCGCACTCTGGCCCGCACCCCCAAGGAAAGCTACTATTGGTATCGAAATGTGGTAAGTAACAACTGGCTGGAGACCAGACGTTAAAAGAAAATATACTTTGATACTAAAGCGGACATGGGCATGTCTTCGCTCCCTTTTGTTTGAACAAAGAGTCCTCTGGGGTAATAATATCCAAGTTGAATTGCAGGTTGCTAAAAGTATGGTGAAGCGATTAAGAATAAGATCACAGGGATTGTGCATACTGACAAAAATACCTGAAGAGGGCGCTTCATCAATTTTAGACTAGAGGGAGTGGAGGATATGGCTTCGAATTTTAGTAAATCAGGATCGAACGAAAAGCAAATGAGCCGCTTCGTGTCTGTCATCGCTTGGCTCGCTTGGATTGTAGGCATTATTCTTATTTTGTTCAATTTAGGTAATCTAAGTGATCGTAACATATATTTAATGGTGGGTATTGGATGTGTCGTTGGCGGATTGTTTATTTATATGATCGGAAAAGGGCTGGTCATTGCCCGCAAGAAGGAAGATCAGGAGAAGGGACGCAGTTAATACAACTGAAATAACATCTATAGAAAAACAACAACTTGGGTCTTCGCACAGTGTGGAACAATAAACTGTCTGGAGCCCCGTTTTTGCTTCCTGACATCGCAAGAACAAACTTCAGCTACAAGCAGTGTGTCTTCCTTGGAATACTCCGATATATTCTTTTGCTTATGTCACCTTTGTAGTAATAGTAGATTTTGAATTTGCAAGAGAAATTTTATTTTTAGAGAGATTTTTCACAAAAAACGGACAAATAATCGACAATTCTGTTAACAATAAAAAAAGTATCCTCTTTTCTGATATCTTATATAGGGGCAACATTACAGGAGTTCGTAAGTTTTGAGTAATTTATTATTTTAATGAGAGGGGAACAACATGAACAAAAAACCAAAAGCGATTATTGCGTTGGTTTTGACCGTGCTCACGGTAGCATTGCTCATTTGGACGTGTTTTTATGCTGGCGGAAAATACGTTGTTTTCGATCCAAAAGGACCTATTGGGCAAACACAAAAAGAGCTGATCATTCTTTCAACGTCTATGGCTGCACTTCTAATTGTACCGGTCATGTTTTTGACTTTTTTCATCATTTGGCGTTATCGCGACGCACCGGATAACAAGGCGAAGTACGAACCCCACTGGGACGACAGTAAAAAACTGGAGACCGTATGGTGGAGTATTCCAATTATTGTCATCCTGATTCTTGCGGTTATCACTGCGAGATATACCTACTTGCTGGAGCCTTCCAAGCCATTGGCAAGTACACAAAAACCAGTAACCATTCAAGTCACTGCACTGGACTGGAAATGGCTCTTTATGTATCCGGAAGAAGGTATTGCTACAGTCAATGAAATTCACATTCCTAAAGGTGTTCCGGTCCGTTTCGAGCTGACTGCTGATGCGCCGATGAACTCGTTCTGGATTCCGCAATTGGGTGGCCAGATCTACACCATGTCAGGCATGGCCATGAAGCTGCACTTGCAGGCTGATCAAGAAGGAACTTACTTTGGTTCGGGCGCAAACTTCAGCGGTGAGCATTTTGGACAAATGCGCTTTGATGTAGAGGTTCAGTCGGATGATGATTATAAAAACTGGGTTGCTAACATTAAAAAGCAATCCAAGCCCCTGACGAAGGATGGCTATTTGGCGCTTGCCAAGCCAGGCCTTTCCCAGACTGACGAGTATTCTTCAATTCCAGACGGTTTGTTCCAGGATATTGTGACCAAGTATGTAGTGGAGGGGGCTCCTAATCCTCATGCTGGGCATGGCGGAGCTTCCACAGAAGGTTCTTCCAAGTCTGGCAGCACTGAAGATACAGGCACCATGAGTAATATGAATATGAGCGGACACAATTAAATGATTATAGGGAAGGAGGCCCCCAATGCTTGACAAAATAAAAGAGTTTGCATCCACTTTCTTCGTAACTGGAGACCCAATGATATATGGAGCGGATGTTTCTATCGCTCTCGCGATGATCGGGATCGTGTTTGTGCTCACTTATTTCAAAAAATGGGGCTGGCTTTGGAAAAACTGGTTGACCACCGTTGACCATAAAAAAGTCGGTATTATGTATATCCTCGCAGCCATCTTGATGCTGTTCCGTGGAGGCGTGGACGCATTGTTGATGCGTTTACAGCTTGCTACACCGGATGTTACACTTTTGCATCCTGAGCATTACAATCAGATCTTTACAACGCATGGCACGATCATGATCTTGTTTATGGCGATGCCATTGATGTTTGGTTTGTTTAACATCGCGGTACCACTTCAAATTGGTGCGCGTGACGTTGCGTTTCCTTTCCTGAACGCGCTGAGCTTCTGGCTGTTCTTTATGGGAGCGATGCTATTCAATCTGTCCTTCGTTATTGGCGGTTCGCCGGACGCAGGTTGGTTGAGTTATCCACCGCTTTCGGAGCTGCAATTTAGTCCCGGCGTCGGTCAGAACTTTTATATCTGGGGTATACAGATTTCTGGTATAGGTTCATTGGCTACGGGGATTAACTTTATTGTTACCATTATTAAAATGCGCGCACCTGGTATGACATGGATGAAAATGCCTGTCTTTACGTGGTCCGTATTTTCATCATGTGTTATCATCATTTTCGCGTTTCCGATTCTGACGATAACATTGGCTTTGCTGTTCCTTGACCGCTTCGGAGGAGGACATTTTTTTACACTTGATTTCGGCGGTAACCCTATGATGTATATCAACCTGATTTGGATGTGGGGTCACCCTGAGGTTTATATCGTAGTTATACCTGCCTTCGGTATTTATTCCGAGGTCATCAGCGTATTCTCCAAAAAGAAATTGTTTGGCTACAAATCCATGGTTTACGCCATGTTCATGATTGCTATCCTGTCCTTCTTCACCTGGGCGCATCACTTCTTCACGATGGGATCAGGCGCAGATGTTAATGCATTCTTTGCCATTTCGACGATGGTTATCGCAATACCGACAGGGGTTAAAGTGTTTAACTGGCTGTTCACGATGTATCGGGGTAAGATCACATTTAAGACACCTATGATGTGGGCAATTGCCTTTATTCCGAATTTCCTGATTGCAGGTTTGACGGGCGTCATGTTGTCTGTAGCGCCTGCGGACTTCCAGTTCCATAACAGTTACTTCCTGGTCGCTCACTTTCACTCCGCTCTGATTGGCGGTGTAGTGTTCGGCTATCTGGCAGGTCTGTACTATTGGTGGCCTAAAATGTTCGGCTTCACTCTGCCTGAAACGCCGGGTAAATGGGCTTTCTGGTTCTGGAATATCGGCTTCTATGTGTGTTTCATTCCACAATATTCCCTCGGTCTGATGGGTATGACACGTCGTCTGAGCACTTACGGCTGGGATACTGGCTGGCAGCCGCTCAACCTTGTTTCAACCGTTGGAGCATTCCTGATGGGTATTGGCTTCTTGTTCCAGGTTCTTCAAATTCTTCTGGGTATCAAAAATTTCCGCAAGCTGAAGGATACAACTGGCGACCCTTGGGGTGGTCATACGTTGGAATGGTCGATCCCTTCACCTGCACCGGAATACAATTTTGCTACCATCCCACAAGTAGAAGAACGTGATGACTGGTGGGCAGAGAAAGACAAACGCGCAAAAGGAATTTTCAGAAAGCAACCGCCAATTGAAGCGATTCATATGCCGAAAAACTCGGCGATTCCATTCATTATGTCGGTATTCTTTTTCATCGCAGGTTTCGGTTTTGTATTCGGGTGGTCGCTCTTCTATATTCCGGGTCTGATCGGCGTTGCGATTTGTATGATTTGTCGTTCTTTCTTCTCGTATGATGGCGACTACTACATCCCTGCGGATGAGGTAAAACGCACGGAAGCGGCAATAAGGGGGTCTGTATAATGGCACAAGCAGCAGCACATCACAGCCATGATCATGACCACGGGCATCACGATCCACAAGAATTGAAGATGCTTGGTTTCTGGATCTTTCTTGTAACGGACGTAATCCTGTTCAGTACCTTGTTCGCAACCTATGTCGTCCTTCGGGACAGCACAGCTGGAGGACCGGGGGGCGCAGAGCTGTTTAACATGTCGGGCGTTATCATTGAAACGTTCCTCTTGCTCACAAGCAGCTTCACAAGTGGTCTGGCTGTATTGGCCATGAACAAAGGAAGCATGAAGGGATTAATCAACTGGTTAATCGTGACGGCAATCCTGGGTCTTGGTTTTATCGGTTTTGAGGTTTACGAGTTTGTTGAAATGGTACATGAAGGAGCCAATTTTGGAACGAGTGCGTTCCTGTCGGCATTCTTCACTTTGGTCGGTACGCACGGACTTCACGTTTCGTTAGGTCTGGTATGGATGATCGGCCTTATGTTTCAGCTGAAAAAACGCGGGCTCACTCCAGAGACGAAGGGCAAAGTTTCGGCGTTGAGCTTGTATTGGCACTTTTTGGACGCTGTCTGGATCTTCTTGCTGACAGTCGTCTATTTGATGGGGGTGATGTAGATGGCACAGCATCAATCAGGAGCGGGTTCGCATGGTCATGATGATTCTCACGGTTCAGTGAAATCCTATGTAATCGGATTTATTCTGTCCATCGTACTGACCATCATTCCTCTCGGTGTGGTCATGAATCATATGTTGAGTCGTACTTCAACGATGGTTGTTATTTTGGCCGCAGCAGTGCTGCAATTTCTGGTGCAGTTATTCTTCTTCATGCATATCCGTGAAAGTAATGGACCACGCTGGAATGTCATGACTTTGATTTTCGGTGTCGTCATCCTGTTGACCATTGTTGGCGGTTCTGTCTGGATTATGGAATACAACATGGTAGCACAATAATAAGTACAAACTAATTAGGTAAGAGGAAGCAGCTTAGAGCCGCTTCCTCTTTTTTTTGTGAGTATCGTGTTGGAAATATAAACTGTGGCTACTTGAACTCAAGTTTATCTATGTGTAAAATGGAATTGAATAACAGTTGGGTAAAAACAACAAACTATTTGAGAGCGGAGGATGAAAATAATGAATACAGATATACTATTTAAACCTTTTAAGGCAGGTAATTTATCTCTTTCCAATCGGATCGTGATGGCTCCAATGACACGGAATTTTTCTCCTCAAGGTATCCCAGGCCCTGAAGTGGTCGCGTATTATCGTCGTCGTGCGGAAAATGCAGTCGGATTGATTATTACGGAGGGAACCGCTATTAATCATCCCGCAGCCGTGGAGCATACGAGCATTCCTAATTTTTATGGTGAGGGATTGAAGGGGTGGGCGAAGGTAGTCGAGGAGGTTCATGCGGCGGGTGGCAAGATTATACCGCAGCTCTGGCATGTGGGGGCGGCCCGGAAAATAGGCGCGGCTAATCAGCCGAATCCTGAGGCATTACCTGTCGGTCCGTCCGGTATCACTCCTGCTGGTGAAAAGGTAGTTGAGCCGTTGAAGGAGGCCGAGATTGCTGATATTATCGCAGCCTATGCCCAAGCCGCAGCCGATGCCCAGCGGGTGGGTTTCGACGGCATTGAGCTTCATGGAGCACACGGCTATTTAATTGACCAGTTTTTCTGGGATAAAACCAACAAGCGTACAGATCAGTACGGAGGCAATTTGGCCCAGCGTACTCGGTTTGGGGTGGAGGTCATTGAGGCTTGTCGTCGTGCAGTGGGTCCTGATTTTCCAATTATACTGCGGTTCTCCCAGTGGAAGATGTACCATTATGGAGAGAAATTGGCACAGACACCGGAGGAGCTTGAACAGTTTCTGACTCCATTGGTGAAGGCCGGGGTGGATATATTCCACTGCTCAAGCCGCCGTTTTTGGGAACCGGAATTTGCGGGGTCTGATCTAAATTTAGCAGCTTGGACCAAAAAGCTAACAGGCAAGCCGGTTATTACTGTAGGCTCCATTGGTTTGGAGAAGGCTTTTTTGAGTGAACTGGAAAAAAATAATAACAGCCAGACCGATCATTCGAGTAGCGTACAGGCAAGATTAGAACAACTTGTTGGACAAGTAGCTCGAGAGGAAGCTGATCTGGTCGCGGTTGGACGGGCTTTGCTGGTTGACCCGGCGTTTGCGGTTAAGCTACGTGATAAACGGATAGAGGAACTCGTGCCTTACAGTGATGAAGCATTAAAAACGTTGAATTAAGCTTTACTTAGCACAACTTTATAGGGTGTTACCTAGGCATTGAGACTTGAAAATTCTCCGTTACAGGGCAAGCTGTAATATAAGCTATTCGTAAATTCTACGAATTTGCTATAATAGGAGCATCAAGTCGAAATACACGGGGTGAAAAGGATGAATTCTGAAACGGAAGCTTTGGATTGCGAGCCGGCTTGTCATGGTTCAGACAAAGAAATCGAACACATAAAATCTTCTCTTGTTGAGGATTCCATCGCATACAAAATGTCGGAGCTGTTCAAAGCCTTGGGTGATCCGACACGGATCAAGCTAATCTACGCTTTGGCCCAGAAGGAGCTGTGTGTACATGATCTGACCCAGGTGCTGAATATGGGGCAGTCTGCAGTATCTCACCAGCTTCGTTATTTGCGCAATCTGCGCATTGTCAAACGGCGCAAGGAAGGCAAAACGGTGTTTTATTCGCTGGATGATAATCATGTGGAGCAGATATTTTTGCAAACCCACCAGCACATTTCACATCCATAATTTTGGGATAGAAACAAAGCAGGGCGCCAAGCGATTGGCGCTCTTTTGGTGTTTGTTCGAGAAGTAGATTTATTTGGCGGATAAGGGCTATTATCATTGACTTTTACTCATGATACTGAATATAATGAGTTTAATAAATAATATATGAACAGTTGCTCATATATAGTTAATTGGAGGCCAATGATTATGGATGCTCTGAAAAGAACGGCACGGCACGAATGGATTTTGGAAGGCTTGGATTGTGCCAACTGTGCTCTGAAGATTGAAAATGGAGTCAGTAAAATAGAAGGTGTACTTGATTGCTCGGTCAATTTTGTAACGAAAACATTGACGATGACAGCAAGCCTAGATCAAAAAGAGGAGATTTTTCGTCAAACGGAACGGAAGGTTCACAGACTGGAGCCTCACGTACGAATGATCGTAAAAAGCGCCCGGGTACGCTCGCGCTCGGGTGCAGCGCAGACAGGCAGCGCAGGGGAGCATCATTCCAATAGTCATGAGCATGATGAGGGACATACGCATGAGAACGGCCAGCAACATGGAGCTCACAGCCACACAGGTCATACTCATAGTCATGAAGCACATGCTGAGGAAGTTCATGCCCATGATGGCCACCACCATGGCGAACATGCACATGATCATGGTGATTCCACACATGCTCATTCACATTCGCATGGAGATGACAGCCATGCGGGGCATACACATGACCACGGTACAGACGGTATACGACGCATGATTGCACGCTTGGCTATCGGTGCGGTTGTTGCGGCTGTTGCTTGGTGGTTGCCTGTAGAGGGCCTAGGGAAACTGGCACTGTTTTTACTGGCATATATCATTGTTGGTGGAGATGTAGTCTTGCAGGCTGTGCGCAGTCTGGTACGGGGAATGGCTTTTGACGAATATTTCCTGATGACGCTGGCTACTGTTGGTGCATTTGCAATTGGGCAATATCCGGAAGGCGTAGCCGTCATGTTCTTTTATCAAATCGGTGAGCTATTCCAGGGCATTGCGGTTAATCGTTCGCGCAAATCTATCAGCGACCTGATGGATATTCGACCGGACTATGCCAACCTGAAGACGGCTGATTCCGTAAATCGGGTGTCACCCGAGGATGTGCGTGTAGGTGATCTGATAGTAATCAAGCCGGGCGAGAAGATTCCGCTGGATGGTAAGGTTGTAGACGGAAAATCGCATGTGGATACCTCGGCGCTGACGGGTGAATCCGTGCCTCGTACCGTGGAGCCGGGAAGCAGTGTGATGAGCGGATTTATCAATACGAACGGACTTTTGACTGTTGAGGTTAGCAAGGAATTCAACGAATCGGCGGTCTCCAAAATTTTGGAGCTAGTGCAAAATGCGAGCGCCAAAAAAGCACCGACTGAAAAGTTTATCACCAAGTTTTCCAGATACTATACTCCTGTTGTGGTTATTGTTGCGCTACTGCTGGCAGTCGTTCCGCCACTCGTCGTATCGGGGGCACAGTTTGCCGATTGGGTATATCGTGCACTTGTTTTCCTCGTTATTTCTTGCCCATGTGCGCTGGTCGTATCCATTCCGTTGGGCTTCTTTGGCGGCATCGGGGCAGCCTCCCGTTCAGGTGTGCTGATTAAAGGCGGGAACTATCTGGAAGCACTGAACCATGTAAAATATGCTGTTTTTGATAAAACAGGTACACTCACTAAAGGGGTTTTCCGTGTAACAGGCATGTATCCTGCCGGGGAATTTACGAAGGAAAGCCTGCTGGAAACAGCTGCTTTGGCGGAGCTGCATTCCACGCATCCTATTGCAGCATCCCTGCGTGATTCCTATGGCAAGGAGCTTCAAGCCGAGCGGGTACAGCAATATAGCGAGATTTCCGGTCATGGGATTCAAGCGCAGATAGATGGTCGCCTGGTGTTGGCCGGGAATGCGAAGCTGATGAAGCGGGAGCAAGTTGCTTTTGACGATGCACAACGTGCAGGAACGATGGATGAAGGAACAGTCGTTCATGTGGCTGTAGACGGAACGTATGCCGGATGCATCCTGATTTCGGATGAGGTCAAGGAGGACGCGGCACGAACGATTGCTTCACTGAAAAAGCTGGGTATAGTGAAAACGATCATGCTGACAGGTGACAACCGGACGGTTGCAGAGGCCGTAGGACGACAGTTGGGTCTGGACGAAGTACGTGCAGAGCTGTTACCCCAGCATAAAGCCGAAGCGATTGAACAACTGTCTGCAAGTAAAAAAGCGGGCGACAAGATTTTGTTCGTGGGGGACGGGATTAATGATACCCCTGTGCTGGCGCTGGCAGATGTAGGTGTAGCGATGGGCGGTTTGGGTTCAGATGCCGCGATTGAGGCGGCGGATATCGTGATCATGAACGACGAGCCTTCGAGGCTGGTTACAGCGATTCATATCGCCAAGCGTACACGACGAATCGTATGGCAGAATATTATTTTTGCGCTAGGTGTCAAAGCCGTGTTTCTCACTTTGGGTGCATTCGGTATTGCTACCATGTGGGAAGCTGTATTTTCCGACGTGGGTGTAACATTGCTTGCCGTACTGAATGTTATGCGTGTATTGAAAGTACGTTCTTTCGAATAAAAAAATAGTGCCCTCGGGTTATTATCGGATGTATTCATCCTGTGAAATCCGGGGGCTTTTTTTCGTTCAATGCTGCGGTTTAATCTATGCTTTCCGGTTGTTCTACAGATATGTATAAATGTGGGGTGCGACTAATACGTTAAGGTAGGGACCTTACAGGTGAGGCTCATTTGAATTCCGCTCGACGTCTGATAGGTAAGCGTTTTCTTTTTTTGGTGGAATACTCAAACTTGTGTGTGCCACCTTGCTGACGGGAGAAAGGATGGATTTGTAGCATGGAGGCTAAACTGATGTATGTATTCGCAGAACTGTTAAGTGAAAAAAACAGTCTGGATTGCGATGCCCCCGAGTTGGGGAGTGAGGCCGCTGCTGCACAGAGACTGGCTATTGAGTCAGTGCTGGCAGGATGCAGTGAAGTATCTGCCTCACAGGAGGAAGACCCGCTGGGCTGGCTGGTCGGATTAGCCGTACAGGGTAGGATCAGTCAAGAGGAGGCGTTGCTGGCTGCGGACTCCGGGCTAATAGAGGAAACGCTGCTGAATAAGGACAACGATAACAGGGAAGCGATGACCACACTGCTGGAGTGGAGCGATGAATACAGGCGTACATTCATACGTATCTATGCTGATGATCCTGCCCAGGTGAATTATACAAGCAAGGAGTCAGCGATAGGGCTAAGTATGGACAGCCTAGATGGCTATAGTCTTCTGCACGGCCCCTTGTCGCAGTCGTCCAGCCGTGTGGCTGAATTATGCCGTGCCTATCTAGACGCGGCAGAGTCCGGGCATACGATTCATGGTCCTGACGGGGAGCCTGACCCCCTCCTTATTCCAGGCTCCCGTGCATCAGACACGTACAAAGCCTTTAATCAGGCATCCGGCTTGCCCGGATTATGTGATCATCTGTCCCGGCGAATTATCGGGCTGCTGGAAACAGAGTATGAAGGCTTACTCGAGTCTCTGAATGGATTACCTCTCACAATCGCCTTGATCGAACAAAACAATGCAGTGGGCATCGGAAGCCTGCAAGATATGCAGTTGGAGGCGCTGCTGCGTGCAGCGTTGCGAAGTGTGCAGCAGGGGGGAGAACCGCAACTGGAGATTGTGGTGCGCAATCCGGCTGGCGTGGACCAATTCCGGGCAATCCGGGACTGGATCGACGGCGTTGCGGAGCAGACCTTATGCGGCCGCCTGCGGTGCATTCCATATCGGGTAGGCGTGCTTTTGACGGTCGATGCCCCCTCGAAGCTCAACGTCAGACAAACATGGAATAGACAGGCCCAACCGTCTTATGAGTCTGCCAGCGCCAACCTCATGCCGGAAGTGAAAGCGCAACAGATCAAGCAGGCAGCTCAAGCCGCAGATATGGCGCGTTTTGCCGACGCGGTGATTTTGGAGATCGCACCAATTCCATCATATAATGATGAGGGCATGCATCGGTTGAATCAACCCGTTGCTGGTAGTTTTGAGAACATCAGTGCTATGATAAAATGCATGACGCACGCCATTCGGGGCGTGAAATCCGAGCTGCCCGTATGGGTGGCGTTAGAGGCTATTCACGATTCGCTGGATGGAGCTTCCATATGGGGAAGCGGGCTAACGGGCGTGATTTGCCCGGAAAAAGCAGCTTCCATCGCACGTCTTGCGGCTGCACGTTTCGGACTGCTGCAACAAGCTGAGCAGCAACAAGGCTCTGTTGCTCTACAAAACCCCGCCCAGCGGTTTCCGCTGTAGCCCGATCCAGAAGGTAACTAGAGCGTTTTGATCTATATATTGCTGATTTGAAATCGCTCTTGGGATTTATCCAAAATGCTCAAATATATAGGATATCTGCGCTGTTTGTGCAGGTATCTTTTTTATTTGGGCGAATGTCGGTTTACAACCGGAGAAGAAAAGGATTATAATAAAGCAAAAGTTTCTCTAAACCAAAATAATTGTATCAATGCAAAAATGATTATCATTCTCATTGCTAAACATGCTGCTTCGGAATTCCCGAAGCAGCATGTGCTATTTTAAGGCACTTAACAATGGATATCATTCTCAATAAGATGCAATAACAAAGAACAAAAATGGAAAGGAACGTGACATCATGCAAGCAGTTCAACGACTTCAAAAAACATTGTCTCCCTCAGATCGGATACTTTCAAAAAACGGTGGCAGCGGACGGCCAGGCCCGAATCGCAAGCCGCAATTCCAGCTCAAAAGCATGCTGAAAAACAAGGAGATGCAGGCTGCCCTGGGCAGTGGAACGCTTATGCTGATGGCATGGGGCGTCTCGCATTGGTCGCAATGGCTGGCGGTCATCCTGTATGTGGTTTCCTACGCCCTGGGTGGCTGGTCTAAAGCTAGAGAAGGCATTGAGACACTGATCCGTGAACGTGATCTGGATGTCAACCTGCTTATGATCGCAGCGTCATTGGGGGCTGCGGCTATTGGCTATTGGAATGAAGGAGCAATGCTGATCTTCATTTTTGCGCTCAGCGGTGCGCTGGAGAGCTATACCACCGAGCGCAGCAGCAAGGATATTTCCGAGCTGATGGCGTTGAAGCCGGAAACGGCTTTGCGTCTGTCAAGCGAGGGGACGGAAACGGTCGGTATTGAGCAACTGCTGCCGGGGGATCTGCTGCTGGTGAAGCCGGGCGAACTGATTCCGGCAGATGGCCGGATTTCCAAGGGCGTTTCGGCAGTGAATCAGGCATCTATTACCGGGGAATCCATTCCGGTGAACAAAGCGGCGGGTGACGAGGTATATGCGGGCACCATTAACGGGGAAGGCGTGCTGTATGTGGAGGTTAGTCATTCCTCCGAAGGTACTCTATTTTCAAAAATCATCCGTATGGTGGAGGAAGCGCAGACTGAGGTTCCCGATTCCCAACGCTTTATCAAAAGGTTCGAGTCGATTTACGCCCGAATAGTTGTTGCGGTTACGCTGATTGTTATTGCAGGTGCGCCAATGGTATTGGGCTGGACATGGGCAGCGGCCTTTTACAAGGCAATGGTATTTCTCGTTGTGGCCTCACCGTGCGCACTCGTATCGTCCATTATGCCAGTCATGCTGTCTGCTATTTCCAACCGTGCCCGTCGGGGCATTCTGTTCAAGGGTGGTGCCCATGTGGAAAATATGGCGCTGACATCTGTCGTCGCCTTTGACAAAACAGGTACGCTGACCATCGGTTCGCCTGTTGTAACCGACTGGATTACCGCCACAGGCTACGATGCCGATGAGCTGCTACGTATTGTCGCGGCAATAGAAAGCTACTCCATGCATCCATTGGCACGAGCGATTGTAGCCAAAGCCGGGGCCGAATTGGGGCAGCGAGAGCTTCCCGCAGTGGAGCAAGTACAGTCTCTAACCGGATGGGGAATGGAAGGCATGGTAGACGGGGTGAGGTGGAAAATCGGGCGCACGGATGCGCTGGATGACGCTGGCCCGCTGGCAGAGCCGGAATGGGTTGAGATACGCGCCCGGCTGGAAGCCGAGGGTAAAACTGTATCCATTATCCTCGCGGATGACAGGATAGTTGGGATGCTGGCACTGCGCGACGAGCTGCGGCCACAGGCGCAGGAGGCGGTGAGACGCCTGCAAGCGCAGGGCATCCGGGTCGTTATGCTGACCGGAGACCGCCCGGAAACCGCCGCCGTGATCGCGGTGCAGGCCGGAGTCGATGCGGTATATGCTGGTTTGATGCCGGAGGGCAAAGTCAGTCATATTCGCATGCTTCGGGAGCAGTATGGGCATGTCGTCATGGTCGGCGACGGTGTGAATGATGCTCCAGCACTGGCTGCCGCAACAGTCGGGCTGGGCATGGGTATGCATGGCAGTGGAGCCGCACTGGAGGTCGCGGATGTGGTGCTGATGAACGATGGCATCGAAGAGATTGCCCCGACGGTAGCACTGGCACGCAAGGCGCAGCGGGTGGTCAAGCAAAATATGATCTTCGCCGTAAGCGTCATTTTACTGCTCATCATTAGCAACTTTGTGCAAGATATAGCTTTGCCATTTGGCGTCATCGGGCATGAGGGCAGCACGTTGCTTGTCATTTTGAACGGCTTGCGCCTGCTGCGGTCATAAATGGAAAGGAGCATTCACATCCCTTAAAGGACAGGGGGGAATGCTCCTTCTTTGTGTATCCACGAGAATCATCTCTATAAGATGAACTAGCGCAACAGCGATGGGAAGTACCATCCGACCGCGCAGTGGCGCTTCATGTACATCTTTGGTTCAGCGTATAGGTCGTAATAGGTTGTAATTTCACCTCTGACGAGGTGTAGACCGGCGTAAGAACAGGGAAAACAGTAGCCCTGCCAGCGCGATTCCGGTAGCAATGATAAATGCATCGTTAATGCCGTGGATCGTCGATTCTGTGACGGCACTTCGATATACCTGCTGTAACGCAAGCGCCGAGCCAGTTTCTGTCGAAACTCCAGCCGTTTGCGCGAGGGTTTGCCCCAGCTCAGCTACGCCTTCGGTTAAAGGAACATTGGCAGTGGTAGCCACATTTGCATAATCCGCCAAATGAACCGTAGTCCGGTTGCTCATCACCGTAATGAGCCATGCGGTTCCGATGGACCCGGCAATTTGTCTTACCGTATTGGACATGGCTGTACCGTGGCTACCGAGATGGGGAGGAAGCTGATTCAGCCCTTCTGTCTGTACGGACATCATTAACAATGACATCCCGAAGCTGCGAATCGTATAGATGATCATAATGTGTCCATAGGTCGTGGCATCCGTCAGCAGACTGAATTCCCATGTCGTGACTGCCGTAATGATCAACCCGATAATTGCCAGTGGCCTCGCACCAATGCGGTCGAAAATCGCTCCCGATATCGGTGACATGACACCCATCAGCAGTGCGCCAGGCAATAACAGCAAGCCGGATTGCAGCGGTGTAAAGCTGCGTATATTTTGCAGATAAATCGGCAGCAGCAGCATTCCACCGAACATCGTCATATTGACGGTAGCGCCGACCAGCGTAGATACTGTAAAAATATCATACTTAAACACACGGAACTCCAGCATGGGCTGTCTCATATTCAGCTCGCGTATGACAAACATGACAATAAACACGAGCCCGCCAGCGAGCGTGAGCACTACTGTATTGCTGCTCCAGCCCTTGTCTCCAGCGGAACTGAAGCCATACAGCAGGAAGCCAAAGCCAAGGGTCGAAAAGATCGTTCCGAGCAGGTCAAAATGAGGATACGTCAGCTTGGACACATTTTTCAGCCAGCGTACAGCAAACAGAATATCAATGATCGCCAGCGGAATGACCAGTAAAAATAGCAGCCGCCAGCTGTAATGCTCCACGATCCAGCCGGATAAAGTGGGTCCTATTGCTGGGGCGAACATCATCGCGATGCCCATCGTTCCCATGGCTGCCCCCCGTTTTTCAGGGGGAAATACGGTCAGGAACACGTTCATAACCACAGGCATGATAATACCCGCTCCGCTGGCCTGAATGATGCGTCCGACCAGCATAGGAGCAAAGCCGGTACTGACGGCGCAAACGACAGAACCCGCAGTAAACAGCCCCATCGCGGAAATAAACAGCGCACGTGTCCCGAACGACTCAATCATGAAGGCGGTAATCGGAATCAAAATCCCGTTGGTCAGCATATATCCGGTGGATAGCCATTGAACGGTAGTTGCGGATACATTGAAGTCATTCATCAAATGCGGAATCGCCACATTCAGCAGGGTTTGATTCAAAATAGAAATGAAGGCGCCCAGCAGTAGTACGGACAGGATGCGTCCGATGGACATTTTTTGTTCCATGACAGCCTCCTACTTGTGTACTCTGATGCTTGCACTCATGCCCGGGATAATGCCCAGTCCTTTGTAACCTTGAATGGAAATGTTAACAGGCACGACCTGCGTCACCTTGGTATAGTTGGCAGTGGTGTTGGAGGTAGGGAGCAGTGAAAAGGTGGCGGCCGTCGCCAAACCGATCTTTTCGATTTTGCCGCTTAGGGACGTGTCGGGGTATGCATCAATATATACATCCACCGTCTGACCCACCTGAAGATCCTGCACAGCCGTTTCGTCTATATTGGCGGTAATCCATAAATTGTTCAGATCAAAAGCCTTGGCCAAGGGCGTACCAGCCCCGACAATCGAGTTGTTGACCGCAGATTGCTGCACAATGGTGCCATCGGTTGGAATAGTAATGCTAACCCGGCTTCCGCCCCCCTCTACACTGCCAAGTGTGCCTCCAGCCGTGTAGGTTTTGCCGACTTCAGCGTTCCAGCCTGTAAGCTTGCCAGCGCTTGGAGAGGCAACGGTGACGGCTTGTCCGCTCACTTGGGCATTGTCGGTTTTTATGTAGTTAGCGGATTGATTGTAGTAATAGGCGGCGGCTCCGCCCCCTGCCAAAATAATGATAATAACTAGCAGGTTGACCAATATGGCGCGTGAATTCATGTGTACATGCCTCCCTAGTTCTTGGATTTTCAAAGTATGCGCCAAATGTTTCACAATATTCAGAGGGATTTTGGGAAGGATAAGAGCGCATGTGAAAAGGATGATTTTGCTGACAAAGGATGATGCGCATAATGACGACCAGAATCATGATTGTATATGACAGTGAAAATGGCCATACGGAGCGACTTGCTCGTTCCATTGCAGAAGGCGCACGCCATGAGCACACAGAAGTGTTGCTGAAGCATGTCGATGAAGCCGATGTGAATGAACTGGTGAACGCGGACGCGATCATTTGGGGATGCCCGGGTCATTTTGGAACGATCAGTAGTGGCTTGAAAAGCTGGATTGATAAGCTAGGGTATCTGTGGGCGCAGGGCAAGCTGGTAGATAAAATCGGAGCGGTGTTCTGCACAACTGCTACCGTTCATGGCGGCTTGGAATCCACACTGCTGAATTTGATTACTCCGATGCTGCATCAAGGCATGATGATCGTAGGACTTCCAGCTAATATTACGGAAAATGCGCTTTACGGCTCCTATTATGGCGTAGGGGTGACGTGTCCGGTGGAGACAGACCCGAACGGTCCGCCCCATTTCCCAACGGGTGATGATCTTGCACTTGGTCGGTCTTTGGGCCAACGGGTCGCTGAGACGGCGGGACGGTACCGTAGCGCTGGCAGAGAATAGGAGGCCGCTCATGACCATTGCTTTTATCGTAGTAGCTGCGGTTGCTTTTATCTTTTTGCTGGTATTCAACACGAAAATGGCGCGTAAACCCTCTCCCAAAAAAGCGGTCAGCCCGTCCGACGAGGATTCACGGCAAAGAAGCAAACGTCCTTATCCAGTGGAAGTGGAACCCAAGGCGAGGAAGTTGCCGGATTCTGATTCTACGCGAGAGACGCGCCATAAGGCTGCGGAGGTGGAGATTCATCATGAGGAGCCTGACGTAGATGCCAATACCAGGCCGATGAGAGTTAGCGTACACACCAAAGATTCCTACGGGGATCAGGACTATCGGGCGGCTTTACGCGGATTTGCCGGAAAGAGCGAAGAAAAGGAAGAACCGCATAGAAATAATCATGGAGAACGTGAGACGCACAAAAGCGAGGATGAGCAATATCGTGAAGCGCTGCGCTCTATGAACCGAAAAAAATGAAGCGCGAACGAGACATGCCTTAAGGCTGCTCTTCTGTCTGGACTACAGGCAGAGGGCAGCCTTTTTTGTGGTACACGGCTATAGCCATTCGGTTAGACCAATCATCGTAATCAGACCGAGAATAAAAGAGAAGGTTGCGATACGTTGGTTGCCGTCCCCGTGGCTTTCGGGAATCAGCTCCTTGTAGACGATAAACATCATCGCTCCTGCGGCAAAGGCAAGACCGTAAGGAACCAGTCCATGAACCCAACTGCTCAAATAAAATCCAATCAGACTTGTAATAATTTCAACGGCCCCGGTGAGGGTGGCAATGCCCAATGCCTTGAAGCGACCAATGTTTTGATTCACGAGGAATAGAGCGACGATAAAGCCTTCCGGGGCATTTTGCAGACCGATGGAAAAGGCAATGAGATTACCAAGATTTTGAGTTGCGCTCGCATAGCTGACTCCAACGGAAAGTCCCTCAGGCAAATTATGTAGTGTAATGGCCGCGATAATGAGAAAAGATTTGGATTCCAGATGAAAGGTTTTGGAATCCGGGTCCTCCAGATCGGCATGTGGAATATACATTTCCATCACTAGCAGCACAAGACAGCCGAGTAAAATCCCCGCAGACAGCACGAACCAGTTGGAATGATTGATGGCCTCGGGAATGAGGTTGTACACCGATGCAGAAGTCATGATCCCCGCAGCATAAGCCAACAGTACATCACGAAGACGGTGCGTAATTTTACGCATAAACAGTATGGGCACGGCACCGAGCCCGGTGGACAGGGCAGAAATAAGGCTGCCAACAAACATGTCACTCATAATCGGGATATCCCTCCATACCTGATTAATCTTTAAGGTTCGCTTCATGAAAACTTCATTTGACTGTTTGAAGCACTTTCCGCATAATGGAATTAGGATTTAGAATCAGTCTAATTCATTTTTTGAATGAGCGTCTGGCAGAACTACTTTTAGAGTATATGCATTAGCCCATCTCTCGGTACCGAAAACTCGCTATATCATTCTTATCATATTTTAGGAGGAACAAAGATATGTACAAGTCCATTATTATAGGTACCGGCCCTGCCGGTTTGACAGCTGCTATTTATCTGGCACGCGCAAATATGAGTCCACTGGTGATTGAAGGACCACAACCGGGCGGACAATTGACTACAACAACAGATGTTGAAAACTTCCCTGGCTTTCCCGAAGGAATCATGGGACCCGATCTGATGGATAATATGCGTAAGCAAGCAGAACGTTTCGGTGCTGAATTCCGCACAGGCTGGGTGAACAAGGTCGACACAGCCGCTCGTCCGTTCACATTGGATGTGGAGGGCTTGGGCGAATTGGTTACAGATACGCTGATCATTTCTACAGGTGCGACTGCGAAATACCTAGGTATTCCGGGTGAGCAGGACAACATTGGACGCGGTGTGAGCACTTGCGCAACCTGTGACGGATTCTTTTTCCGTGGCAAAGAAATTGTTGTTATTGGTGGTGGAGACTCGGCGCTGGAGGAAGCCAACTTCCTGACACGTTTTGCCTCCAAAGTAACGCTGGTGCATCGTCGTGAAGAAATGCGCGCCTCCAAAATTATGCAGGACCGCGCTCGTGCAAACACCAAAATCGAATGGGCACTGAATCGTACGCCTGTAGAAGTGATTGCTGACGAGAACGGGGTAACTGGCTTGAAAGTATTAAATAATGAAACAGGTAAAGAGGAAATCATTACAGTTAGCGGCGTATTCGTGGCGATCGGTCATCATCCGAATACGGGCTTCCTCGAGGGCCAAATCACAACCGATGCGAATGGTTATATCGTCGTAAATCCTGGTACCTCCGAAACAAACGTACCTGGCGTATTCGCTTGTGGCGACGTCCAGGACACACGCTACAGACAAGCGATTACAGCAGCAGGCAGCGGCTGCATGGCCGCTATGGACAGCGAGAAATACATCGAAAGTCTGGAACACAGCGCACTGGCCCTGTAATATTTCGTTTAAGTATGAATAAACATAATTTCTACAAAAATAATTGATGAGGTGATATTTCATGGAAAAAGCGATTGTATACACATCCACAAACTGCCCGCATTGCCGTCAAGTGAAAAGCTATTTGACTGAGAAAGGTGTAGAGTACGAAGAACGCAACATCGAAACCAATGATGCTTTCGCTCAAGAAGTTTGGGACATGGGCATTCGTGCCGTTCCATTGACCCTGATCGGAGAAGAACGTATTTCCGGCATGAACAAAACCAAGTTTGAAAAAGTATTGAACGCTTAATCAGCTTCACAGCGGATTCACAAATCGTCATATGATTTCAATAAGGCTCTCTCGCAGGTACAGACTGCGATGGGGGCCTTATTGCTAATTTTGAACGACAACAATTGTTAAGTTTCAAAGCAGTCGTCGCCCTGTGCCCTGTGGTCCTACGATTAGGAGAATTTTGTCGAAAAACGTTGCATCTCTTGCTGGTTGGTGTTATATTTGGATTGTAAGCGCTTAAAACCCGGGTTGCTTTATGTAACAGTTCATCATTGTACAATTATCAATCAATCAGTATCTCTTCATTAATTAAATAGCAGATTATCCAATACAGGCGTGTTACTGTTCGGCAGGCAAGACCTAGATTGGGTAGGATATTTTTCCCTACCCTTTTTAGGTCTTTTTTTGTTCCCTATTTTAAGAAAGAAGGTGTAATTCATGAATTACAAAGATATCGCACAGGCCATTTTTAATAAAGTGGGTGGGAATGATAATATTAACAGTGTCATTCATTGCTCTACTCGATTGAGAATGACGCTCCGTAAACCGGAATTGGCACAAACAGATGAAATTAAAGCCTTGGACGGGGTTATGGGAGCCGTGAATAGCGGTGGACAATATCAGGTCATCATAGGGAATGATGTAGGCTATGTCTACAATGAGCTGGTAAAATTGCTGGACCCGGATAAATCGTCCTCGGATGAAGCCGAAAAAGTGAAGGCAGACCGAAGCCTTAAGGGATTGTTTAATACCTTTGCGAACATGATCGCAGGTATTTTCCAGCCTATTATCCCGGCCATTGCCGCTTCCGGGATGCTAAAAGCATTGCTCTTGCTGTGTACAGTAACCGGAATCATGAGCAAGGAAAGCCAAACGTACATGGTTTTAAGTGTAATCGCGGATGCGGCATTTTATTTTCTGCCTATGCTGCTGGCTTTCTCCAGCGCACAAAAATTCAAGACCAACCCATTCGTATCCGTACTGCTTGGGGGCGTGCTGCTTCATCCAAACTTAATCAGTTTGTTAGGTGGTGAGAAGGCCGTTACATTTGCGGGCCTGCCCGTAGCGTCGGTACAGTATGCCACCTCTGTTATTCCCATTATTTTGACCATATGGTTCATGTCCTATATTGAGAAATTTGCTGATAAAATCTCTCCGGGACCTGTGAAAATTTTTCTAAAACCATTAATCGTTATTCTGATTGTCGCGCCTGTCGCTCTCATTGCTTTAGGGCCGCTGGGGACGTATCTGGGCTTGGGGATGTCAAACGGTGTATTCTGGATTCAGGAAAGAATTGGCTGGCTTACAGTAGTGTTGATGTCTATCGTGATGCCGCTAATCGTCATGTTCGGCATGCACAAAGTATTTTATCCTATCATATTTGCTGCGCTGGCTTCACCAGGATATGAAACATTGGTGCTGATTGCCATGCTGGCTTCCAATATGGCACAAGGAGCTGGTGCGTTTGCCGTCTCGCTGAAAACAAAAGATCCCAAGTTCAAACAAATTGCTTTGTCGGCAGGTATTTCAGGGGTATTCGGAATTACAGAGCCTGCCTTGTACGGCGTGCATTTACGCTTGAAAAAAACACTGTTCGCTTGCATGATTGGAGCTGGTGTTGCCGGATTGTTTGCCGGACTTGTGAATCTAAAAGCTTATGCCGCTGTGGGTCCTGGTTTTGCATCACTGCCGATGTTTATCAGTGAAGATCACTCCAACCTGGTATATGCGCTCATTACAATGGCCATTTCGATCGTTGTGACGTTTATAGCAGTATACGTGATCGGATTTAAGGATACGGTTATCGAACCGGTCAAAACAGAATCTCGTCCGGAGCCTGCTCAAGCGAAAGATAAGAGCATCAAGTCCAAAATCGTTATTTTTGCACCTATGGAGGGGGAGGTGATTCCCTTACAGCAGGTCAAGGATGAAGCGTTCTCTCAGGAAGCCATGGGCAAAGGGATTGCTATTCAGCCAAGTAACGGCAAAGTAGTTGCACCCTTTGACGGCACCGTGGACACTGTGTTTCGCACCAAGCATTCCATAGGCTTAAAATCGGTTGAAGGCGTAGAGCTGCTCATTCATATCGGTTTGGATACCGTGAAGCTGAAGGGCCAGCATTTTACGGTGCATGTACAAGAAGGTGACGTCATTAAGCATGGACAGCTTCTGATTGAATTCGAGCTTGAAGCCATACAAAAGGCGGGATATGATACGATAACTCCAATTATTGTGACCAATACGCCGGACTATCTGGAGATCATGAGTCATGAAAATTCAGGAAAGACAGGGCCAGAGAAGCCTCTGATTACTGTACTTTAACAGTGTGTTTGTTGGGGGAATCAAGCCTGGAAAGTGAGAGGTTGTTCGATATGAAAGTAATAAAAGTTCTCAATACGAGTATTGTGCTTGCCAAACGTGAGGATCACAAAGAGATTATCGTGATGGGGAAAGGTATCGGCTTTAAAAGCAAACCCGGTGACTTCGTCGATGAGAACGAGATCGAAAAGATATATGTTCTTGAAAATGAAAGTATGTCTTCCGATTTGACAGCCTTAATGAAGGAAACTCCCAAGGAGTATTTGATTATGGCAGATGAAATCATATCTTATGCCAAAAGCGTTCTATCCAGTCACTTGAATGAACACCTGTATATTTCCCTGACAGACCATCTGTTTATGGCAACCAAACGGTTTAAAGACCACATGACGATTCAGAACCGGATGCTGTGGGAGGTCAAAAAGTTTTACCCGGAAGAGTTTGGCATTGGTCTGTATGCGCTCACCTTGATTGAAAAGCGAATTGGTCTCAAGCTACCTGAAGAGGAAGCGGCGAATATCGCCTTTCATCTGGTCAACGCTCAACAGACCGATAACAATATGAACCAGGTTTTATTGATGACCAATACGGTCAAAGACATTTTGAACATCATTAAAATTCATTACCAAATTGAACTGGATACCCACAGCATCAACTATTCACGGTTTTTAACGCATCTTCAATTTTTTGTTCAGAGATTACTTGAGCATAAAATGTTGGATTCTCAAGACCAGGAATTAATGAGCCAGATTGTGAACAAGTATCCAGAAGAAGAGAAATGCGCGTTAACGATTCAACAGTATATTGAAGCCAAATTTGAGCTTTCTATTCCTGACGAAGAACTAATGTACCTGATTATTCACTTAAAACGAGTCATGAGCAGAAATTAAAGAGGAGGAGCTAGATGTGACAGAGATCAAAAGAACATTTCCAGAAGGCTTTCTATGGGGAGGAGCTGTAGCCGCGAACCAGGTCGAAGGAGCCTGGAATGTCGATGGTAAAGGGATATCTACAGCAGATATGGCTATTTACAAAAGAAATGTTAGCAAAAGTGATTACAAAAAACACAATTCAATGACCGAGGAACATATCCAAAAGGCGATGCAGGACACATCAGATCATGATTATCCCAAACGCCAGGGAATCGATTTCTATCATCGCTATCCTGAAGATTTAGCATTGTTTGGTGAAATGGGCTTTAAAACGTTGCGGGTATCTATTGCATGGACGCGTATTTTTCCAAACGGAGATGAGGACAAGCCTAACGAGGCTGGATTGCAATTTTATGATCGGCTGTTTGATGAAATGCATAAAAATGGGATCGAGCCGCTTGTTACCCTGTCTCACTACGAAATGCCGATGTATCTTGTCCATCATTACGGGGGCTGGACCCAACGGAAGGTTGTAGATTTCTTTATTCATTTTTGTAAAACCGTGTTTACAAGATACAAAAATAAAGTAAAGCACTGGATCACTTTTAATGAAATAGATAGTATCGTTCGGCATCCGTTTACGAGCGGTGGGATTATACCGGAACGCTTTGAAAATGTAGAGCAGGCGGTTTATCAGGGGTTGCATCATCAATTTGTGGCTAGTGCTTTGGCTGTGAAATACTGTCACGAAATTGTTCCCGGCTCGAAAATCGGCTGTATGTTAACCCGGCTGACGACATACCCGCACACCTGTAATCCGCAGGATATGCTTGCAGCGTTTAAAGCGAATCAGTTTAACTTTTTTTTCACAGATGTACAGGTTCGTGGTGCGTACCCGCATTATATGAAACGCTTCTTCCATGAAAAGGGGCTCGTGATAGAAAAGCTTGAGAGCGATGATGAAATTTTAAAAACGCATCCGGTGGATTTCATTTCTTTTAGCTACTATATGTCGCTCGTTGCCAGTGCAGATAGTGAAGGCATGGAAAAAGTCAGTGGAAATACGATTGGCGGCGTTAAAAATCCTTATCTGGAAACGAGTGATTGGGGCTGGCAGGTTGACCCGGTCGGCTTGCGACTTTCTCTTAACGAGCTGTACAGCCGCTATGAAGTACCATTGTTCATTGTAGAAAATGGTTTGGGAGCGTACGACAAGGTAGAGGAAGACGGTAGTATTCAGGATGATTACCGTATTGATTACTTCCGTGCTCATTTTGAACAAATGCATGAAGCTATTCTGGACGGGGTTGAACTCATGGGTTACACCAGTTGGGGAGCGATTGACTTGGTCAGCTACTCCTCATCTGAAATGGAAAAAAGATACGGATTTATATATGTGGATAAAGACAACGACGGTAACGGAACGCTTGAAAGAAAACGAAAAAAAAGCTTCTACTGGTATAAAGATGTGATCTCCAATAACGGTTTGTAGAAATAAATGGGCGTATAGGAACTTTAATGTTCCTGTACGCCTTTTTTTACAAAGATACCCTTACACGCCTGAGAAAAGGGGCTGTCGCTGCATAGGCAGCGCCTAACATGGTCGAACGGCTGCCAAGCGTGGAAAAACGGATTTGCAGCTGCCGTCGGTGATAGGGCAGGGCGCGTTCATCAATCACCTCACGCATACTCTGCTCCAGCCATGGTCGGGCCTCCGCCAGCGGACCGCCGATGATAAGCATTCCGGGGTTGAGGCTGTTCACAATATTGGTAATGCCCACGCCCAAATATCGCCCGATATCACGAAAGACGCTTAGCGTATTCGTGTCACCTTGCCGGGCAAACGGCAGTAATTCCGCTGTACTGTGCGCGGGCAGGGGGAGGGTAGGCGCTGTGTATGCTTTTTCCGAAGCATACAGCTCCCAGCAGCCCCGGCTGCCGCAGGAGCAGAGCCGCCCGTTCCAATCAATGGACATATGACCTGTCTCTCCGGCGTACCCCCAAGCTCCTTGATACAGCTTGCCGTCAATGATAATTCCGGCCCCGATCCCAGACCCTGCACTAATGTAGACCAGATCCCGCACCAGTTGCCGGTAATCGCTGTCCATACCATAGTACAACTCGCCCTGTGCGCCGACATTGGCTTCGTTATCCACCACCACGGGAAGCCCAAGCTCTTCCTCAAGCTGTTGCCGCAGCGGAACCTCTTCCCAGCCCAGATTGGGCGCGAACAAAACAGTTCCCGATTCATCCACCATACCTGGCACTCCTAGCCCCATACCGACGATGCCATGAGGGGAGGGAGGGACCGTCTGCATAAGCTCCTGAACCAGCCTTTGAATCTGCTCCATAACAAAAGCAGGATCATGCTGCGCAAGGGGGAAGGTAAGCTCTGTTTCAATGGTTCCTGCCAAATCGGTCAGAGCACCCTTGATATACTGCACGCTGACCTCGATGCCGAGAACAAAGCCCGCACGACTGTTAAACAGCAACATTAAAGGCTTGCGACCACCACTGGATTCACCTAATCCCGTTTCATATACAAGCCCGTCGGTGATCAGCTCCGCCACCAGGTTGGAAACGGTAGCCTTATTTAACCCGGTTTGACTGGATAATTGTGCCCGGGACAGGGGGGCATGGAGGCGAATGCGCTCCAGCACAATGGATTTATTCAGCTTTTTGACAAGCGCCTGATCGCCAGTGACATTCATGATTTTTTCACTTCCTGTTGGTGTAATTCCCAATAGTATATCATAAAAAAAACTTAGTTTAAGCAATAGACAAAGTGTTTTGGCTGTGCTAGAATCTTTTTTGTAAACGTTTACTATAAAGGAGGAGCTTATAATGGCTTATTTCGAACAGGTATCTAAAATTAACTTTGAGGGCAAGCAATCCAATAATCCTTTTGCATTCAAATTTTATAATCCTCAGGAAATTGTGGCTGGGAAAACGATGGAGGAGCATTTGCGTTTTAGTATGGCTTATTGGCATACACTGGTTGCAGGTGGATCTGATCCATTTGGGGTAGAGACGGCGGAGCGCCCTTGGTCCAAGTTTACTGGACTGGATTTGGCGAAGGCCCGTGTGGAGGCTGCTTTTGAGCTGCTGGATAAGCTGAACCTGCCTTATTTTGCTTTTCATGATGTGGATATTGCACCAGAAGGCGCGTCGCTGAAGGAATTTTACAGCAATCTGGATACCATCGTGGATTTGATTGAAGAGCATATGAAGGCAACGGGTAAAAAGCTGCTGTGGAACACGGCGAATATGTTCAGCCATCCACGTTACTTGCATGGGGCTGCGACGACTTGCAATGCAGATGTATACGCACACGCAGCGGCCCAGATTAAAAAAGGCCTGGAAGTGGGCAAGCGTCTGGGCGCGGATAACTATGTGTTCTGGGGAGGCCGTGAAGGCTACGATACGCTGTTGAATACAGATTTGAAGCTGGAGCAGGACAATTTGGGACGGATGTTCCATCTGGCCGTAGACTATGCGCGGGAGATTGGCTTTGATGCTCAGTTCCTGATCGAGCCGAAGCCGAAGGAGCCAACCAAGCACCAGTATGATTTTGATGCGGCAACGACGATTGCTTTCCTGCAAAAATATGATCTGGATTCGCATTTCAAGCTCAATCTGGAGGCTAACCATGCAACCTTGGCGGGTCATACGTTTGATCATGAAGTGCGTGTAGCACGGATTAACGGTATGCTGGGGTCACTGGATGCCAATCAGGGAGATTTGCTGCTGGGCTGGGATACGGACGAATTCCCGGTTGATCTGTATGATGCAACCCTGACTATGTATGAAGTGCTGCAAAATGAAGGCTTGGGCCGCGGCGGTATCAACTTTGATGCCAAGGTGCGTAGAGCATCATTTGAGCCAGAGGATCTGTTCCTCGCACATATCGCGGGTATGGATACGTATGCGAAAGGCCTGAAGGTAGCCGCCAAACTGATCGAGGACCGCGTGTTCGAGGACTTTATCGATAAGCGCTATAGCAGCTTTAAAGAAGGTATTGGAGCAGACATCGTATCCGGTAAAGCAACGCTTGCGTCTTTGGCTGAATATGCACTGGCGAACGATGCACCACGTAAAAACGTATCCGGTCGTCAGGAGTATCTGAAAGCGACATTAAATCAATACATTTTGGCGGATTAATATCAGAGCCTATCCATGAGACAGCGTCTATAGGGTAACAGGAAAGGAGGAATTTCCATGCAGGAAAAGCAGAAACAGGAGCAGGAGCGCTATGTCATCGGCGTGGACTTGGGTACCAGCGCAGTCAAAACGGTGCTGGTCAACCGCAAGGGACAGGTAGCTAATGAAACCTCCGAGTCTTATCCGCTCCATCAGCCCAAGGCAGGGTACAGCGAGCAGCATCCCGAGGACTGGGTTCGTGGCACGCTAACAGCACTGAAGCAGCTTGTTGAAAAGGCTGGAATCGGCGGGGCAGATGCTGTGGACGGCATTAGCTTTTCGGGACAGATGCACGGGCTTGTGCTGACCGACAAGGACGGGCAGGTGCTTCGTCCGGCTATTCTGTGGAATGACACGCGCACAACGGCGCAGTGCCGCCGCATTGAAGAACAGCTCGGACCGGAGCTGCTAAGTATCGCGCGTAACCGGGCGCTGGAAGGCTTTACGCTGCCCAAGCTGCTGTGGGTGCAGGAGCATGAGCCGGACGTACTGGCTGGTGCAGCCCATTTTATGCTACCGAAGGATTATGTGCGGTATCGCCTGACGGGAGAACTGGCAACGGAGTATTCGGATGCGGCGGGCACGCTGCTGCTGGATGTGGCCAAAAAGCAGTGGAGCCAAGAGATTGCTGCTGCTTTCGAACTGCCGTTGACTCTGTTCCCATCGCTGGTGGAATCGTTCGATCAGACGGGTACACTACTGCCGGAGATTGCGGAGCAGACCGGACTTTCGCCTGCAACGAAGGTGTATGCAGGTGGAGCGGACAACGCATGTGGTGCGATTGGCGCAGGCATTTTGAGCGAAGGCCGCACCTTGTGCAGCATCGGCACCTCAGGCGTTGTGCTTTCTTATGAGGAGCGCAAGGATATTGATGTGCAGGGTCGGGCGCATTTTTTTAATCATAGTGAGCAGGACGCTTATTATATCATGGGTGTTACGCTCGCGGCCGGGTACAGCCTGACGTGGTTTAAGGATACCTTTGCACCGGAGCATTCCTTTGATGCACTGTTGGAAGGTGTGGATTCGATTGAGCCGGGTAGCCGCGGGCTGTTGTTTACGCCTTATATTGTCGGCGAACGTACCCCTCATCCAGATGCTACCATTCGAGGCAGCTTTATCGGGATGGATGCGGGGCACAAGCTCGCGCATTTTACACGGGCGGTGCTGGAGGGAATTACATTCTCGCTCAAGGAATCCATTGATATTCTCAGAGGAACGGGCAAAGCGGTGAATGAGATCATTTCCATTGGCGGCGGTGCGCGTAATGAAGCGTGGCTGCAAATGCAGGCAGACATTTTTAATGCGGATATCATCAAGCTGGAAAGCGAGCAAGGGCCTGCCTTGGGCGCGGCGATGCTGGCCGCTTACGGAAGCGGCTGGTTTGAATCGTTGCAAGCGTGCGCGGCAGCTTTTCTCCGTGAAGCAGCCAGATACTCGCCAGACCCGGAACGTGTAGCCCGATATGAAGGCCTATATGAGCTGTATCGTGAAGTCTACCTGCACACGCGGGAGCTAAATGAACGGTTGGCGGAATACCGCTAAATATTGTGAGTTTGAGAGTAAAGGAAAAGCGTCTTCGGGTCAGGATAAACCCGCAGACGCTTTTTTCATGGGGATGCTAAGCTTGGATTAGATATTTCTGTTGATGTTCGCTTGGTCTTCCTTCACAGCACTCGTGGCACAGCCCGGACATGATTTGCTAGATGAGCATCCGGCACAAGCACCTTGACGGCTTTTTCGCAAAAAGCGTACGAACACCCACGCGCTATAACCGAGAATCACCAGTAAAATGATGATATTGATCATGGAATCCACTTCCTTCTATTTTCATAAGGCTCTAACTTAACCCCAACCTAATAATCTGCCACACTGATAGATCACAACGGCAATAATATATGCAACGGTCAAAGGATAGATCACGGAAAATCCGGTCCAGCGCCACGAAAGGGTTTCTTTACGAATGACCGCTACCGTGGCCAGACATGGCACATACAACAGAATGAACACCATGAAGCTAAAAGAGGCCAATGGCGTAAAGGCATGCCTTACTTGCATTTCTAGTCCCTGCATGTCCGGAACGTGGTAAATGATATTCATCGTCGATACCACAACCTCCTTGGCCATAAAGCCTGTGAGCAGGGATGCGCCTGCTTGCCAGGTACCGAAGCCGAGAGGGGCCAGTATGGGGGCGAACCATCCTCCAACAGTGGCGAGCAGGCTGTCATTCATGTCTGCACCGAACCCTTGGGGGCCGAAATTGGACAAAAGCCAAATACCGACGGACCCTGCGAGAATAATGGTTCCAGCTTTGCGGACGAAGCCCTTGACCTTTTCCCACGTGCTGCGAAATAGCGTAAGAGCTTGCGGCACACGATAAGGGGGAAGCTCCACGATGAAGAGGGAAGGCTCACCCGACAAAAAGGATACCTTGGAGAACACCTTCGCAAGTACAAGCGACACGACAATTCCTAGCACGTACATCAGCATGATGATGCTTGCTGCGTGTGTTGGGAAAAATACGCCCGCAAACAACGCATAGACTGGCAGGCGGGCGGAGCAGGACATGAAGGGTACCAGCAACGTTGTAATGAGGCGTTCTCTGGGCTGTTCAATGGTGCGTGCCGCCATAATGGCAGGAACATTGCAGCCAAAGCCGATAATAAAGGGGATGAAGCTTTTCCCGTTCAAGCCCACAGCTTGCATGAGACGGTCCATTAATATCGTGACCCGTGCCATATACCCGGAGTCTTCAATCAGCGAAATAATAAGGAACAAAATAGCGATCTGAGGCAGAAAAACGAGCACGCCCCCAACTCCCGCCACGATACCGTCCACGATAAGACTTTGCGTAAAAGCGGACGCGTTCAAGTGAACGAGCGCTTCAGAAATCCAACTGCTCAGTGCTCCTGAGAAGAATCCATCCAGCATATCTGAAAGGATCGTACCTGCCCAATCGAAGGTGAACTTGAAGGTAGCGTACATCAGCAGCAAAAAGATCGGAATCCCCAGATACCGATGTGTCAGCAATGCGTCCAGCTTGTCTGTCAGACTGTGCGGCTTGAGTTTGGTCGTATCCAACGCCTTTGTACACAGATCAGCGATCCACGCTGTACGAACAGAACGGATATGCTGAGCGGGAGTAGCCGAATAGCCTTCAAGGAGAAGCTCTTTCTCGCAACGCTGGATGTGATCCGTTACTTTTTCACGCTGTACCTCATTCGTCATCCATTCCATAACGACAGGATTGTTTTCCAGACACTGTAGAGCTGCCCACCGAGGGTTTGGCACAGATGTATTCGTCAGCAAGCTGCCAATATCTACAAGGGCTGCTTCGACGGCAGAGCCATAATCCAACTGGAAGGAATTTGGCGAACGTCGTACCTCTCGAAGGGATGCGAGCATTTGCTTACTGCCGCTGCCCGTGCGTGCCACCATAGGAATGATGGGAACATTCAATTGATCAGCCAGCAATTCCTTGTTCACTAGCAGGCCTGTGGCATCGGCTACGTCGGTCATATTTAAGCCAAGTACGAGCGGACGGCCATATTCCAGCAGTTGTACAGTCAGGTACAGATTGCGCTGGAGCTGGGAGGCATCCACGATGTTAATCAGAGCCGCAGGCGGTTCTTCCAGCAAATAACGGGTAGCGATACCTTCATCCAGCGAAAGTGGAAGCAAGGAATAGGCACCTGGCAAATCCACCAAAACGGCAGACTTGTCGCGCAGCAGACCGGTTTTCTTTTCCACCGTAACCCCGGACCAGTTCCCTACCTCTGCATACGTACGAGTCAGCTTGTTGAATAATGAGGTTTTTCCCGTATTGGGATTACCGAATAGAGCAATCATGTCCATGAAGGAACGACCTCCAGTTGTTTTACCTGATTTTGACGGAGGCCGACCAGTTGACCGTTGCATTCAATAACGATAGGGCCGCCCAACAGACTGATTTTTTTTAACCGTATAATGGAGCCTTCGTCAATCCCCATGTCCGTTAAGCGTCGACGCAATGAGGGGTGAAGAGAAGCAAGAGATTGCAGCCGCACGGGTTGACCCGGTGGAGTACGAAGGAGTGAGATACATTCTGGCATGGTGCTCAGCCTTTCTAATATAGAATGAGAATCAATATCAATGATTTCCGATGCCAGTACCATATCATGAGGATTACTAGATTGCTGTGATAAAATTCTCTGTGAACGGTATGGCCTGTCTGTAACCGACAAAACTAGAGTCCTTGGGCCAACTGATTTTATGGTAAGATAGAGCTGTTTACAATTATGCTAAGAAGGGCAGGAACGCTCTGTATGAACAGAAAAATCGGGGTTAGGCTTATAAAATGCCTGGCGGCAGGTGCAGTGCTGGCTGTGTTGCTGCCGCATGCTGTGGAGTGGGGGAACAATGTATATGCTGCGTCGGTCAAGCCAGCTCCATCCGTTTCGTCACAGCAGCTTCAGAATAAGCTCTTACAGGCCATGGCTACGCGGAGTGAAACGCTGACCTTTACATATCAAGGGCGGGTGAACGGTCTCAAGCAGCAGCTACAGACAGCCATCAAGCAGGCGATGGAGAGCGATCCCTATGTGAATTATACGATCAAAAGCTACGCATTCAGCTATACAGGCACAACCACGTCCGCCGAGGTTACGATCCGTCTGAGTTACCGGGAGACGAAGGAGCAGACTGCATATGTAGATAGCACGGTTAAAGCTGTGCTGGGGGACATCATTACGAAGGGGATGACGGATCATGAGAAGGTGAAGGCCATTCATGACTGGATCGTGGTTCGTTTGAAATATGATGAGACGCTGCAAAAGTACACAGCATACGATGGTTTGAAAACCGGAAGCACGGTGTGTCAGGGCTATTCCTTGCTCGCCTACAAAATGCTGGAACGCACCGGGATTACCAACCGGATTGTGGAGGGAAGAGCAGGGGGCCAACTGCATGCATGGAATCTTGTTTTGCTGGATGGACAATGGTACCACATGGATACGACATGGGATGATCCGACCCCGGATCGTGGCAACGAGGTAAGCAATTCGTATTATCTATTGACTGATGCCGAAATGCGCAGGGATCACTCCTGGGTTAAACAGTATCCTCAGGCGAACACCTCGTATCGGCAGACATTGTCGGGATTGGTCGCTGCGGGAGGACCCAAGGCTGCTGTGTATCAAAAGCTGTACAATAACTTGGAATATCCGCTACAAGACGGCAAGGGTCTGGTTAAATCATCCTCCGAAATCAAGGAGCAGGTTCGCAAAGAGATGAATAAGGGAGGGGCCACGCTTACCTTTGGCTATCAGGGGACAGAGCGAAGTCTCAAAGAAGATTTACAATCGTTGTATCAGCTCGGGGTAAAAACCATCTCTTATCAGATCACAGATTTAGGCAGCACCGGAAATCTTCGTGTAACTCTGAAATGGACCTGATCATTTTGCTGCAATAAAAAAAGCACATTCGTAAGGGAGTATTTTATTCATATGCATAAGCGTTCTTTTACTTATCTGCTCGGCACGCAGACGATGTCGAATGCGGCCGATATCCTTTATATCATGGCGCTGGTTTCTCTGGTGTTTCATGAAACGGATTCAATCTTTTCCTCGGTTCTCGTTCCGTTGTTGCGAATGGGCGCACAGATGATTAGCGGCTTTTTAGCACCGCTGATATTGGCTCGGTTCCAGCTTCCATTTATTCTGTTCGTTTCTCAATTTGGCCAACTGGCTTTCTTCGCTCTTCTGTTGGGGCATTTGTGGTCAGCGGGAACAAACCCAGTATGGGTGCTTGTGTTTACACTGGTAGCAGCCATGTCCTTTCTGGACGGTTGGACCACACCTGCACGTAATGCGCTGATTCCGCGCCTTGCGTCTGGGGAAGGGCTGATGCGGGCGAACAGTCTCGTATCGGTCAGCGATCAGACCGTACAATTGGCCGGATGGGGGCTGAGCGGTGTGCTCGTAGCCGTAATGGGCTCGGAAAAAACACTGCTGGTCGCTTGCGGGCTGTATACGGTGGCCCTGATCTTTACCAGCTTGATCCGTGATCCGCTAGAGGGCAAAGCCCATTATTTACTGCAACCCGGAACTCGGGTGCGAAGCGGAGACACCTTAGCGTCCGGAGCTGTGGCTGAACAGGGGCAAGAGCATCATGATATGCCTCTCGTACAGCTGGAAGACACGCTGTACGGCCCGGAGTCGGAAAGCCCGGCGTTACCTCCCAAACGCAAAAAGGAAATATTGCGCGAAGGGTGGAGTCTTATCGGAGCCAGCCGAAGGCTCAAGGCTCTTATTTTTATGGATATGATCGACCTGCTGGGTGGTTCGGTTTGGGTAGGAGCATTCACGCTTGCCTTCGCTCAGCAGGTGTTGCACAAAAGTGAGGCATGGTGGGGGTACATTAATGCGGCGTATTTTGCAGGAGCGATAGGCGGTGGGATCATTGTTCTCGCTTGTGTCAAGTATTTGCAGCGCAGACTGCTGCCCGCGATGCTGGTGGGGATGGCTTGCTATGGACTGTTAACGGCTTGGTATGCGCTTAACACATTACCGCCGCTGACGCTGCTGATCGTACTGTTAATGGGATTGCCTGCGGAAATGTCCGTCGTATCCCGCCGCACGATGATGCAAATGAGCGTATCTGTGCACGATTTACCCAAGGTGCTATCCGCACAGGCTACGCTGACGAGCATGACGTTTTGCATCTCGCTATTGCTGATGGGCTGGATTGCAGATCATCTGGGCATCGTTAATTTGTATTTGTTTTCTGCACTGCTGACGCTGATTGCTGTGATTTATGGCATGTTTAGCCGCCGTGCCTTGTCTATGTCTTTGTCTTTGACAGCCCCGGTAGCTTCTTCTTCCGAATAACAGAAAAAGCCCGTCTCTCCACATATCAGGGAGAAGATGCGGATGAACCTGATCCGATCCATAGGATCGTTCATTCGCATTTTCACCTGTATATGCCCGGAGACGGGCTTTTTTACTATTGTTTATTTACCGGAGGACGCATCCGGGTCCAAATCACACTCATGGAGTGGAACGATTTTGGTACGCTTGATCCATTTGTAGCCGAGCCACAGAAGAAGGAACAGCGGCACACTCATGTACGTAGCGATCATCGTTTTCCAATCAATGGCTTGCCCGGTAAAGGCATCGGCACCTTGCCCGATAATCACGATGATACACAGTGCGAAGGCAAACAAGGGACCAAACGGGAACCAGCGGGCTTTGTACGGAAGCTCACTCAGACTGCGACCCTGTGCAGTAAAGGCACGGCGGAAACGATAATGGCTGACCGCAATACCGACCCATGTGATAAACCCGCACATCCCGGAAGCATTTAGCAGCCAGTTGTACACCACACCGTCCCCATACAGGGAGGCGAGGAAGGCCAGCATACCGACAGCGGTCGTGATCAGCAGTGCATTCATGGGAATGCCGCGCCGATTGATATGTCCGAGGAAACGGGGGGCTTTGCCTTCCCGTGCCAAAGCGTACAGTACACGTGTTGCCGCGTACATCCCGGAATTACCTGCCGACAATACGGAAGTTAAAATAACGGCATTCATGACGGAGGCGGCAATGGCAAGCCCCGCTTTTTCAAATACCAGTGTGAACGGGCTGACCCCGATGTCACTGATATCTCCCCGCAGCAAATTCGGATTGGTGTACGGAATAATCAATCCAATGACGAGAATCGCCAGAATATAAAAGAACAGGATGCGCCAAAAGATTTGACGGATGGCACGCGGCACATTTTCACGCGGATTTTCACTCTCTCCGGCGGCTACCCCGATCAGCTCCGTTCCCTGAAAGGAAAAGCCTGCGGCCATGAACACGCCCAATACGGCGAAAAATCCGCCATGGAACGGGGCATCGCCCACAGTGAAGTTAGCGAAGCCAATCGCTGGACCCCCCATAATGCCGAAGATCATCAGCACACCCACAGTCAAAAAGATAACCACGGTTACAATTTTAATCATGGCGAACCAGTATTCGGATTCACCGTAGCCCTTGACTGTCAGCGCGTTCAACGCGAAGATCACGGCCAGAAATAGTAAACTCCACCAGGCGGAGTGACTTTCGGGAAACCAGTATTTGATCAGCACGGTCGCCGCTGCCAACTCGGCGGCAATTGTCACGGCCCAGTTGTACCAGAAGTTCCAGCCCATGGCGAAGCCAAAAGCCGGATCGACGAAACGGCCTGCATAGGTATTAAAAGAGCCGGATTCAGGCATAAACGTAGCCAGCTCACCGAGGCTGGTCATCAGGAAGTAAACCATGAGGCCGACTGCTGCATACGCCAGCAGGGCACCTCCGGGTCCGGCTTCTGCAACCGCGCCTCCACTGGCGAGGAACAGGCCTGTTCCGATGGAGCCCCCGAGGGCGATCATCGTCATATGTCGGGCTTTGAGACTTTTCCGCAAGGTTGCGGCAGGTGTCGCTTTGTGTTGCACGTTCAAACACTCCTTCATGAAATGGTATTTCATGTCAGGGCAAGAGCCTGAAGGAGGGGGATTACAAACGTCAAAAGACCGCAGGGAATACGCCTGCGGCCTTGTCTATGCATTCCGCACCATACCTTCTTCTATAACAAGATAGCTCAACACACGTGTCTGTGTTAGGACATCGCGTGACAGTTCTGCTCCTTTCGGTTAGCAGCCCCAGCATTCGGAGGTTTACAAAGAGTCGACTCCGCATACTTCGGCGGATGCACCTTTCCACAGGAATCACAGACGGCTCTTGGCGTCTCCTCCGGTGTACTGATTACATCCGCGACCTCTACCTCATCATAAAACAGGGTTGATGAGGTGTATGACATGATATGTTATTGTATAGCAAACTAAAGTATAGCGTACCTGTACATCTTCTGACAATCGACAATTTTTTGAAGGTCCAGTCGTAAAATCATAAATTAAGAGTTGCGTTTAGCCATCTGCTGCCAAACCGTACCTGCGGCTTGCTCGCCTGACTCAATGCGCTCCAGCGCCATTTTGGCCTGTAGACTGACCTCGAATTCGGGGTCATCAACAGCCTTCTCCAGCGCGTCACGCGCGTCCTCGGTGCCGACCTCGTACAAAAAGCGGGCAGCCCGCCAGCGAACCAGCTTGCTGCTATCTGACAAGGCTCCGATCATAGCTCCGGTAGCCGCCGGGTCGCCGATATCCGACAGCGTATCGCCCGCCGTACGGCGTACGGCCGCTGAAGGATCACGCAGCGCCTCGAATAGCAGCTCCATCGCCTCCGGTGTGCGCAGATCGCCCAGATAGACGACCCCCAGCCGCCGTAGCTGCATTTTGTCGTCATGCAGCGCTTGCCGGATGAGCGGCAAATGCTCGGGCGTCGGCTCCAACCGATCCAGCGCGGCGTAGCGGGTACGCCAATCCTCGTGCTGTAGGGCCTGCTCCAGCTCAGCATCGCTCCATTCGCGGCGTTCCTCCACGAATTCGCTGTTGTCCGCGCCGTGGGCAATCGCCTGCTGGATAATCTGCTCCAGCCGCTCCTGCGGGAAGGCCGCCTCCAACTCCTGCTCCACCTCGCGTGCGATATCCGGCAGCTCTCCGTAGCGGACGCCGTAATCGCTCAGCTTGCGCTCCTTGATCAGTGTCGCGCTGGCTACCCGGGTTACGGCCTGCACGAAACGGTCGGACAAGGAAATCCGTTCCTCCTGCTGGCCCGCTTTGACCCGGATTTGCATCGGAATGCCCCGGAAAAATTGCACAAATACCTGTGCCTCACCAAACGCTTCCCCTGAGGTTTCCTCCGGCAAGTCCCAATTGGCGTCTGCGCCTTCCTCGCCTAGCCGGTCCCGAACCTGACCCAGAATGGTAGACCAATCTGCGTTCCCTTTGCGGTCGAGGGCTACAAAATCCGTCGTATGAAACACGCTTTTGACTCCTTCAATGCCCAGCATACGCCGGATAAACGGGGGAGCGGAGCGTTCATTATCCCGTGTATATGTTCTGCGAATGCCCGCTTCCAGCCGTTCATCCAGATGCAGCATCATGGTGTTCGGACTGGGAGTTGGCTCGATAGATGTTATTTTCATAGCTCGGTACAGCCTCCTATTCAAAAGTTCTCCATATATAGCTTATCTGTATTGTACCTCATTCTACGAATGTCTCCAAAGAGAGATTTCGTCATTTTGAGAAAAATACAATGATAAATCTCACACTAATGAGGCTAAAAAGTAGCTGCCCAGAACGATTCGAATGCACATAGCAATATCCAAAATGGAATCCTGCTAAATTTATAACGGCAGCATGGTTAAAAATAACAAATTTTAGCTAGACTAAGATGTGTTCTCCCCATGCTCCAAACGACGAGTAAAGGAGGCGTTCCCATGTTCCGCAAGCAGGAAAGGACGCTCATTATTGTGTGTATTGTGATAGCGGCTATTATGCTGTATGCAGTCATTAAAAGCATAGCCCGCCTGACTCCCTAGATCGTAATCCAAAGGAATATATGCAGGTGCTTTCTATTTAGAATGTGAAATGAAGGAGTGAGTACCATTTGTCTTCACTGGACCCCGTATTGCTAAGCCGGATGTTGACTGGAATTACCCTGTTTGTTCATATTGTATTTGCATCCATTGGCGTTGGCGTACCTTTGATGATTGCGCTCGCCGAATGGCGCGGGCTGCGAACTGGTGATCCGCACTATACGCTGCTGGCCCGACGGTGGGCGCGAGGGTTTGTCATCACCGTTGCCGTAGGTGTCGTCACAGGTACTTCCATTGGACTGCAACTCAGCTTGCTTTGGCCTACCTTTATGCGGGTGGCTGGACAAGCGATTGCGCTGCCCCTGTTTTTGGAGACGTTTGCTTTTTTCATTGAAGCCATTTTTCTGGGTATCTACTTGTACACCTGGGATCGGTTTAAAAGCAAATATTTTCACCTGATGCTGCTCATTCCGGTAGCGATTGCCTCATCTGCATCAGCGGTTTTTATTACAACTGTGAACTCGTTCATGAACCAGCCTCAAGGCTTTACACTTAAAAATGGAGTCATGACAGATATTCATCCCATCCAGGCCATGCTGAATCCGGCCACGCCGACCAAAGTTTCTCATGTGCTGGCTTCCTCGTATACGTTGAGCGCCGGGCTGCTGATGGGACTGGCTGCCTATAGTTTGCTGCGGGGGCGTAACCACCCGTATTTCAAAAAAGCGCTGAAGCTGACCGCCACCTGCACCATTGTATTTGCTATCAGCACCGTGATGATCGGAGATGCCTCCGGTAAATTTCTGGCCAAATATCAACCGGAAAAGCTGGCTGCTGCCGAATGGCATTTTGATACCATGACGCACGCTCCTTTCGTATATGGCGGTTATATGGACAAGAACGGAGATATCAAGTATGCCCTGAAAGTGCCTTATGCGCTTAGTATTTTAGCCGGTAACCTGCCCAGTACGGAGGTCAAGGGACTGAATGATTATCCCGTGGATCAGCGTCCACCGTTGTCTATCCACTATATGTTCGATCTCAAAATCACCACCGGGGTGCTGATTCTGGTCATTCCGCTGTTGTATCTGATTCGCAAACGTTTGCCGGGACGCAAACCATACCCCAAATGGCTGCTGCTGGCACTTATTCTGGTGGGGCCGATGGCTATGGTAGCCATTGAGCTGGGCTGGATGTTTGCGGAGGTGGGCAGGCAGCCGTGGATTTTGCGCGGCTACATGAAGGTGTCCGAGGCGGCAACCACCTCCACGAGTGTCGGATGGATGCTGATATTGTTTATCATTTTGTATCTCGTGCTGTGTTTCTCGGCCATTAAGGTCCTCAGCAAGCTGTTCCGTAATAAAGATGCAGTGGAGGAGCTGAGGCAGCTGGGGCTGGAGGGGGCTGAAGGGAAGTGAGCTATGAAATTGTCGGTATCGCCATTTTGTGGACCTTCCTGTTCGGTTATTTGATTGTGGCATCTATTGATTTTGGCGCAGGCTTTTTCAGCTTTTACAGTGTGCTGACAGGTCACCAGAATAAAATCCACAACATTATTCAACGGTATTTATCACCGGTGTGGGAGGTAACGAACGTATTTCTCATTTTTTTCGTGGTGGGACTGAACGGTTTCTTCCCGGATGCGGCTTATTACTATGGCACCGCGCTGCTCGTTCCCGGCAGTATTGCCATTGTGCTTCTCGCGATTCGCGGGGTGTATTATGCGTACAATACGTATGGACATTCCGGTACAAATAATATCGTCTACATGGCATTGTACGGTGCGACGGGGCTGCTGATTCCGGCGGCGCTGTCGACGGTTCTCGCCATTTCGGAAGGCGGCATTATTGTGGAGAACAGCACAGGTGTTCATCTGCGCTGGGGTGAGTTATTAAGCAACTCCTATACGTGGGCGGTTATTTTCCTGGCGCTGGTGAGTGTGCTGTATATCTCGGCGATGTTTCTGTCCTATTATGCCAAAAGGGCAGGAGACAAGGTTGCTTTTGAAATCGTGCGTGGATATGCGCTGCTCTGGAGCGGCCCAACGATTGTGGCGAGTCTGCTCGCATTTTTTCAGATTAACAAACAAAATCCGGACCACTTTGCCAATATGCTGAACATGGCATGGATGTTTGTCGCCTCCTTCATCTGCTTTGTCGGAGCTGTCTATCTGGTATGGCGGCGGCGTCATCTCGGAACCACCTTTATTCTGGTCATGCTGCAATTTGCATTTGCCTGGTATGGCTATGGACGCTCGCATTTGCCGTATGTTTTGTATCCCTACATTAATGTGCATCACAGCTTTACGAACTCCGCCATGGCGTATGCATTGATTGCGGCGTTTAGTGCGGGGCTGCTGGTGCTGATTCCGTCACTGATCCTGATCTTGAGACTGTTCCTGTTCGATGCGGATTATGTGCGAGGACAAGCGGGGAAGAAAGGGTGAGTACAAATGGCTGCTTTCGAGCATTTTACGATCATGTATGAGTCGCCTATTATTATTGTGGTGGCGATTGGATTTCTGTTTATGTACTCGGCACGCTTTAAAAATCCACAGGACTGACAGCAGCATCTGAGATGGCCCTTCCTGATTGATGGGGAGGGTCCATTTTTGCATGTAAAAGGCGGATTGAATTATACTTTACATACACCAGCATGTTGCATCATTGGATGTTCACACTTGCGTGTAATATATAAATGAATTGAGCCGCTTCGGTTTCTTTGGAGAACGGGTCCATCAGGGGAGGAGTTACATCATGCCCAAAGTTCGTTTTAACAACATGGATCATGTCAACACGGATAAAACACTCAAGCAATTCAGACAATGGCGGCAGGAGCGCCGCAGCAAAACGAAGGATTATACGTTCGTTGTTCCGAACCATCCGCCGGAGCTGGAGTTTTTGCACAGTAACCGGGAAACGACGACGGCGACCTGGGTAGGGCATTCTACCTTTTTCATCCAATACCTCGGACTGAATATTGTTACGGATCCGGTGTGGGCTGAGCGTATGGCTTTCGACAAAAGACTGGCTCCGCCCGGCATCCGCATTCAGGATGTACCGCCGTTGGACATCATTCTGCTGTCTCATTCGCATTATGATCATTTGCATATGGAATCGTTGCGCAAATTGTATCGTGCAGATACGCTGATGCTTGTACCTTCGGGGTTAAAGTCGAAAATGGTCCGCAAAGGCTTCCGTAACTGCCATGAGCTGAAATGGTGGGATCATTTTACGATAGGCGGGGTGTGCTTCACATTTGTTCCGGCCCAGCATTGGACGCGGCGTACGCCGTTTGATACGAATACTTCGCATTGGGGTGGATATGTGCTGCAAAGTGAGCAGCAGGTGATTGGCTCTGCCACGTCCGTCACAGAAACGGCAGCTGCACCGACGTTGTACTTTGTGGGAGATACCGGATATTTTCGTGGCTTTAAGGAGGTTGGCGAGCGCTTTGACATTGACCTGACCTTTATGCCGATTGGTGCGTATGAGCCGGAATGGTTCATGACTTCGCAGCATGTGACACCGGAGGAGGCGTTGCAGGGGTTCGTGGATTGCGGTGCGGATCAGATGATCCCGATGCATTACGGAGCCTTTAAGCTGGCGGATGATACGCCGAGAGAGGCGCTGGATCGTCTCGAAGCGGAGCGTGAACGCTTGGGCATCGCCAAGGAGCGCATTCATATACTGGGACACGGTGAGACGCTGAAAATTCAAAGCCGCTGTTCAACTACAATCTGAGGATTCCACATAAAAAGCGACTCTGCGGACAATGGTCTGCGGAGTCGCTTTTTATGGTTGGCTTGAATATGTGAAAAGGTGCGGGCAGACAAGTCTGTCGCTGTGTTACAGGATTAGACCGCTTCGGTATCGTTCACCAGAGAGGAATCGGAGTCGGCGATGCTAATGGGATGACGCACGATTTTGACTTCATAAAACGTAATTTTATTTTCTAATATATAGTCCGGAATTTGGCGGTGGCTGTGTGATTCACGGAAGGCCTCGCTTTTGGTCCAGCCTTGGAAGTTCTCTTTTTCCTTCCAGCGTGTGCTAATCGTTACTTCCTCATAATCTTTTGTGTTTTCAGTGAGCAGTACCTCCAGACCGAGGAAGCCTTCCATTTTTTCCACTTTACCTTCTTTGTTAAAGCGTTCGATGAGCAGGTGGGCATTGCCCGGGGTGATTTTAGATGTGTTGGTAATAATAATCATATTAAATTCCTCCTGAATGATGTGGTATGGTCGGTATAATGACCGGATAGCCATCCTCAAATTTGATAGTAGCGTTCATTTCATAAATGTCGCGAAGAAAAGCAGACGTCAAAATCTGACGGGGTTCGCCAGCCATGGCGATTCGTCCCCTTTTAAGCGCAATCATATGATGACAATAGGCCGCAGCTTGCTGCAAATCATGCAGTACCATAACAATCGTTAAGCCAGACTCGTGATTAATACGCCTCAGCATATCCATAACCTCAAATTGATGGGCGATATCCAGAAAAGTGGTAGGTTCATCGAGCAAAAGAATGCCCGTTTGTTGGGCCAAAGCCATTGCAATTCGCGCTTTTTGTTGTTCACCTCCCGATAGAGTATGGAACATCCGATCCGCATAGGGCTTCATGCCTGTGATTTCCATGACATGGTCTACAATATGCTGATCCTGTCCGGTATGCCGTGTCCTCAAGCCTTTGGCATGAGGGGATCTTCCGTAAGCAATCAGCTCACGAACCGTTAATAACGGCAGCATATCCTTCATTTGCGGCAGCATGGTAATCGTCTGGGCAAAATCACGCCGCTTGTACTCCTGCACGGGCTTGCCCAGTACGGAAACCAGCCCCTGATCCTGCTTGAGCAGCCGAGTAATGATCCGTAGAAGCGTGGATTTGCCCGAACCGTTGGGCCCGACAATTGCAGTGAGCTGTCCGGCGGGCAAGGTGATGTTTACATCGTCCAGCCTGAAATACCCGCGCTGCAAGGAGATATGCTCACCCTGAATGGCTGTCATCCGAAATTCCCCCGTTTCTTGAGCAGGATTAAGAAGAACGGCGCTCCGATGACGGCCAGCAAAATACCTACAGGCAGTTCAATCGGGTCAAACCAGGACCGTGCCACTGTATCCGCCAGTACGACCAGTGTCCCGCCGCCCAGAATGGAAAGGGGAAGGAGGAAACGGTAATCCTCCCCGATCAGCAATCGGATGACATGAGGGACAACCAGTCCTACAAAACCGATCAGCCCCGCTACACTGACTGCCGTACCGGCGAGCAGGGCAGAGAGCAAAATAATGAGCAGCCGCTGAAGCTCTACACGCTGTCCGAGCAGTTGCGCTGAATCGTCGCCCAGTAGCAGCAAATTGGCAGGCTTGATCGCAAACAGGGAGGCGATTAAGCTAATGATGGCGTAAGGTGCCATGAACTCCAGATGATGCCAGCTTCGTCCGTTCAATCCACCGGATAGCCAAGGGAGAACCGCTTGCACGCGGTCGCTGTACATGACCATCACGCCGTTCATGATCGCGCCCAGCAGTGCGTTGATCGCAACACCCGCTAATACGATTTTGACGGGAGAAGCGCCCCGATCCCAAGCCAGCAGGTAAATTGCAACGGCAGTCAGGAAGGCTCCCAAAAAGGCAGTTACCGGAAGAAGGTAGCTAAGCTGTGGAAGCATGACCATCGTGATGACCGCAGCGAGTCCGCCACCAGCCGATACACCAATAATGCCGGGATCAGCCAGTGGATTTTTCATGACTCCCTGAAGAAGTGCTCCCGCAGCTGCCAGACAGGCTCCTACGAGCAGACCCACTAATACTCTGGGCAGCCGGAGATCCATGAGGATCGTGCGATAGGTGGAGTCATCATGATGTAGCAAAACCTGATTGATTTCTCGTAGTGGAATCGACACCGATCCGTAAGCCAGGCCGTACACGGATACAGCTAACAGCAAGATCGGAAGCGTAATCCAGGCGATGGTGCGTCTTCTGGCGCGTTGTAGTTTGTTCATCGCTTATTTCGCCGGATACAGCTTCTGGTGCATCAAATCCAGTGCCTCAGTAACCCGTGTGCCCGGATTGGTTCCGAACAGATCAGAGGGTAATACCTCGACCTGATTGTTTTTGACCGCCTTGATTCCGCTCCAGGCTGCATTTTCCTGCATTTCCTTGATAAATGCAGCTTTGACCTCCTCCGTATTGCCGTGGGTCATAATCAGGATGTAGTCAGGGTCGGCCTGTACGATGCGTTCCGTGTTTAGCTGCGCGTATTGCGGGAAATTTTGCAGGCCCGGAAAATCAGCGGCAATATTGGCACCGCCAGCTAGTTCCAGAATATTTCCACCTAATGAATTCGGCAATGCCGCCATATATGTGGCCGGGGCTCCGTAAACAAGTAGCGCTTTAGGTTTGTAGGTAGAGGCTGTTTCCTTTTGTAAGGTGGCTATCTGCTGGTCAATTTGCTGATTCAGCTTCACAGCCTGAGCCTGCTTTTGCAATAATTGCCCGAAGAGTGTAATTTGCGACTGAATATCCCGGACTGAATTGGCGCCTGTCAGCAGCAGCTGTGAACCGACACCTTCAATAGCTGGAATGTCCTTCTCATTCATAGGGTAATTGCCCAATACAACATCTGGTTTGAGCATCGTAATTTTCTCCAGATCGACCTCATGAGTAGAACCTACTTGTTGAACGTTTTCAGCAGCAGGCACGACGGAAGGTCCATTCGAGTTGGGTCTGCCGACGGCTGTTCCGCCCAAAGCATATATGATATCCAGATCGCCATTGCTGAGAGCAATGATATGTTGAGGGATACCTTGGAACGCCAACGTTCGCTTGGAAAAATCAGTAACCTGTATTGCCGCATCGCTTGTTGTGCCGGAAGTGGCAGATACAGATGCAGTGGTTGGTTTGTGATCTGCGGCCGGAGTATCGTTACTGCATCCGGTAACTGCCAATAAAAGCGCTGCGGATGACCACAACACATAAGATTTCATGTCATTCCTCCTGCAATTTTAAGTTAAACAATAATGATAATCATTTTCATTTATGTATAAGAGAATGATAATGAATATCAACGGGGATTGTCAATTGAAAAAACCAAAATTTTAAATAATTTATTTACTGAAATGGAGAGGAGGGGATTCATGGTATAGAGGAAGGTATCCTAAATTTTTCTTAAAAAATAGCATATATCAAGGGGTTATATACACGCAAATACATATTGACATATTCGAAAAGTGTAAGATATATTGGTGATGGGTTCACTTGGTTTTGCGAATTTCTGGATGGAAAGGTGGGAGGAAAAGCTCAAGAAGAGCTATTTTTTTTTAAAATTCAATTGAGAATGATAATCAATTAACTTATATTCTCGTGGGGAGGGACTGCTGTCAAAATGAGGAAGGGTTATTCTGCAATGATTGCTGTGTTTCTGCTGGTCAGTGTGCTTAGCTTTTGGCCAACTTCATCATCTGTGGTAGCCGCTACGGCTTCTACAAAATTGGCGGATGGTACATACACGCTTAAATACGATATTCTCAAGGCCGAAAATGATTCTGTATCCATGGCTAATGATTATTTTGAGAAGCCAGCCAAGCTGTATGTGAAAAAAGGCCAAATGACCATGCAAATCAAGCTGAATCACAGCGAATGGACAACCGGGTTTAAAGTGGATTACAAAGGAAAAATCATCGACACAAAGGTCATTCATAAGGATGCCAAAACCGATACCCGCACTGTACAATTTCCAATAACAACTGTGAACAGTCCGTTAATTTCAAAAATTCATGTTACCGTCCCTGCGTATAACTACGATCATGACTATACCATTCGCTTCGCTTTTGATTCCAAAAGTGTCAAAAAAGTAGCAGCAGTCCAGTCAACGAAATCAACCAAATCTTCTAAGAAGTAAATTCAAGCAATCTTATCGTTCATGAAATCAACATAAATTCAAGCATAAAAAATAGAGGAGTGTATGTAGATATGAATATGGTAATGAATCGCTTTGAATCGTTTTCTTTCAAAAAGGTACTCGTAGCCTTGATCATGACAGCGTTTGTTTTTGCAGTTTTCACTCCATTCTCAGCTAAAGCGGCAGCAGCGGACGGCACGTATGCAGTAGACTATACTGTTCTGAAAGACCAAACGAATGAAACCTCGCGTCTGGATAGCTATTTGACGAAACCAGCTCAGGTAACTGTGGCTAATGGTAAAACTATTGTTCATTTGACTGTGAAAAGCAGCAATCTGATCACAACGTTCAAAGTGGAACAAAATGGCGTACTGCAAGACGCGACTGTGGTAAGTACAGATACTGCCAGCAACACTCGTGTAGTAGAATTCGAAGTTGCTGACCCGAATGCTAAAGTCAACGCTTATGCCGAAATCACTATTCCAGTTATTGGTTACACAGGCCAGTATGATGTACAACTGCAATTCGACGAAATCTAATCCAAAATAAAACGTAAAAGGAGACTGAGAACATGAACATGATCATGAACCGTATGGAAAAATTGTCTTTAAAAAAAGTGATGCTTACTGTATTGATGGCTGCGCTTGTTTTTGTGGTACTAGCTCCGTTTTCTGCAAATAAAGCGAATGCGGCTTTGCCTAATGGTACGTACACCATTGATTACACAGTGTACAAAGATGGTACAACTTCACCTTCCTACATGGATACAGGCGGTTATGTGGCGAAGCCAGCTACCTTGATTGCTGCTAATGGTCAGTACAAGGTTAGAGTGATGATTACCAAAAGCGCTTGGGTCACTGAATTCAAAACACAACAAAATGGTCAATATGTGAATGCAGCTGTAGTCAGCACATCCGGTGATACTAGAGTGGTTGAGTTTCCGGTGAGCGATGTGTCCGCGCTATTGAACGCTAAACTTCACGTAAGCGTGCCGAAAGAATATACTGGCGGTGTGCCATACGATCACGATTACATCGTTCAATTTGGTTTTGATGAAGATACGATGAATTAGTACAGAGACATTGTATTGATTTGAATACTCATTTGAAGCCCGGGAGAGCTTCAAATGAGTATATTTTAAGTAGGGGGATTAATACACTTGAAGAGGCAATTTAGAAAATACTTAATAATGTTAGCGACCTTTGCCATGCTGCTTTCGGTTGTTTTCCCGTCTGCACCAGTTGTATCTGCCGAAGATACTGTCACATCAACTGAATCTGGTGCGTCTGCTACTTCTGTGAGTGAGGATGTATATTCGACAGAACCAAGTATGGCGGAAACAACCCTGACAGAGAACGAAACGGCACCATCGGTAGGTGTGGTTTCAGTTGCAGAGGTACAGAGCCCCAGCGTCGTTCAGGACTCCAATAAATATTCGATTGAATATGCAGTGAAGAACAGAAAAACAGGCAACAATTCACCACAAGCTCTCTATTTTGTGAAACCAGCTACTTTTAAAGTAGAGTATAATGCGTCAGTCGGACAAGCTACGTATCATGTTTCTTTGAATATTGATAATCCAACAGAACCATTATTAACAGATTTTGAATTGAAACAAAATGGAGAAGGTATCTCTGCTCATGTTTCAGATTTGATCCAAACAGGAGATAAGTATAATCAAAGATCTGTAACATTTGACGTGTATGATTTAACTCAGAAAATTGATGTGGATTTTAATTTCAAAAATATAAAAAGAGAAAACTCGATTGAATTTGATCCATCTACAATAAAGGTTGCAGAGGAGACGACTCCGCCTGTAACATCGCCAGAACCCGAAGTTCCTTTACAACCAGGAAGCCTCGACTTCACGATTTTGACAGATAAATCGCAAGATGTTTCCGTTATGGACGGCTATGCTGTAAAACCAGCTAAACTGGTTCAAAAAGCGAACAAATGGTATGTTCAACTGACGATTAAAAACAGCAGTTGGATACCATCCTTCCAAACAGAACAGAATGGAAAATATGAAGAAACGACTACGGTATCCACTGAGGGTGACCAACGTACAATCGAGTTTGAAGTAGGCAATCTGTCTAACAAAGTAAATGCTTATGCTCACATTATTGTGCCTGGGCTGGAATTGGGCGGAGTACCATACGATCATTGGTACAATGTTCAAATTCAGTTTAACGGCAGTGTTACCCCTGATCCGGGTTCTTCTCTGCAATCGGGAAGTATTGACTTCTCTGTTTTAAAGGATAAGTCGCAAGATATGTCTGTTATGGACGGCTATACTCTAAAGCCAGCTAAAGTAGTCCAAAAAGGAAACAAATGGTACGTTCAACTGACGATTAAAAACAGCAGTTGGATACCATCCTTCCAAACAGAGCAGAATGGAAAATATGAAGAAGCGGCTACGGTATCCACTGAGGGTGACCAACGCATAGTAGAGTTTGAAATAAGAAGTCTGTCTAACAAAGTAAATGCTTACACTCACGTTATCGTACCTGGCTTGGAATTGGGCGGAGTACCATACGATCATTGGTACAATGTTCAAATCCAATTTAACGGCAATGTTACACCTGATCCAGGTACACCTTCGACCTTGGTAGATGGTACGTATTCCATTAACTTTGATGCGCTGCACGCAACCAAGGATCAAGCCTCTTCGATGGCACGGTACTTGGTGTCGCCAGCAACACTGACAGTGACGAAAGGCAAGTATGAGGTGTCCATCCAGATCAAGGATAGCGCAACGATTACGAAGTTCAAAACCGAACAAAACGGAACATTAACGGACGTGGACATTGTGAGTGAGGATAAAGCATCCGATACTCGCATGGTGAGGTTCCCATTGGCTGATGTGGATGCCATTTTAAATGCACAGGTTCATGTTAGTACCAGCTACAACGGAACCTCTTATGAAATGGACCATACGATCCGTCTAAAATTTGATAGAAATAGTATAACGCTTAAAGATTCGACACCAACAAATCCAGGCACACCATCGACTTTGGCGGACGGCACATACTCCATCAGCTTTGATGCCCTGCATGCTACCAAGGATCAAGCATCCGCGATGGCACGATACTTGGTGTCTCCAGCAACGTTGACGGTATCGAAGGGTAAGTATGAAGCTTCCTTTACGATCAAAGACAGTGCCACAGTGACCGAGTTTAAAACGGAACAAAATGGAACGTTAACGGATGCAGATGTCGTAAGTGTGGACAAGAAAGCAGACACTCGTGTTGTAAAGTTCAAAGTGGCGGATTTGGACGCCATTCTGAATGCACAGGTCCACGTAAATACGAGCTATAACGGAACGGTTTATGAGATGGACCATAAGATTCGTCTTCAATTCGACCGTAGCAGCCTTGCGGTTAAAGGAACGGATGGGGGTACAACTCCTGGGACTGAGAACGGCAAATATAGCATTGATTTCTCCGTACTCAAAAATGGAAGCAATGAAATATCTGTGATGGATGGCTATATGCAAAAACCAGCCACTCTGTTGAAGGAATCCGGCAAAAATTTGATCCAGATCAAAATGGACAAGAGCAGCTGGATTAAAACGTTCAAGGTAAACGGTGCAGAGGCTCAGGTTATTGATCAATCGACCTCCGCAGATACAAGAACCGTCCAATTTGAAGTCGCAGATCTATCGGATAAAGTTTCAGTGAATACACATGTCATTGTACCGGGTCTGGATTTGGGTGGCATCCCTTATGACCACGTATACGATGTGCAGTATCAATTCGAGCCTGCTACCATTCGCAGCTTTGTCGAACCGTCCTCTACAGGAGCGGCAGATCCAATCGTTAAATTGGATTTTGACAAGCTCGCCAATGGTAAATATGTTTTGAAATTCAGTATTGTATTAGCGGATGGAACAACAGGAGAGAATTCTCCGGCTCAACGCTTTATTGCCAATGAACCAGCGCAATTGGTCGTGGAAGGCGACAAACGTTTTGTAGATCTGAAGCTGCAAAACAGTAATGAAGTGAAGGCATTGCGTATTTGGGATAACGCAAGCGGAGGCTACAAAGACGCAGAAGTGACCCAGGAGGATGCAGCAAGTAATACAAAGAACGTTCGTTTTAGCGTGAGCGACTTTAAGAACAACGTAAAAGGCCAACTGGTTGTTTACGAAGCTCCCAAGGTAGCGAGTGCTGCTCCGATGGTCTTCAAGGCTGAGGATCGTGTGGAGAAGGTATATGATTTTGAATTCAAATTCAATACTAGCGATGTAACGTATTACAACGATAAAAAGACAGGCGAAGTTGAAAAAGGGAAGAGCAATTTAGCCGATGGAGAGTACACAGCGAGCTTCCGTGTGCTGGCGAATGGAACAGACAAGGATTCTCTTGTGGCGCCTTTTGTACAGAGTCTCGCAAAGCTGGTTGTGAAGAATGGCAAAGTGCAAGCACATCTCACCGTTACGGACAATCAGGCTTTGAAGTTGTTCCAAACGGACTTTGAAGGCCGCTATGCCAATCCAACCGTTGTTGGTTCCAACACGAAAGGTGACACGCATACCATCGCTTTTGAAGTGCCTGATCTGGACCAAAAGCTGAGCGTGTACACACAGGTATACTTGCCTGAGAAATTTATTGTGAACGAGAAGTTCGGCGGACAAATTCAATTTGACCGTGCATCGCTTAAAGGTGAGGGAGTCAATGCAGCTACAACCGCACCAGCTACTGAGCAGACAGCAGAAACGCCAACACCTGTGGCTGAAACGAAACCTGTAGTGGAGCAACCAGCTCAAACAGTCACTTCCGAGAAGCAATACTCGATCAATTACAACGTATTTAAAGATAAAACGAGCGAAGCTTCCGTCATGGATGGATACCTCGACAAGCCTGCTACATTGATTGAAAAGGGAGACAAGCGTTATATTCAAGTCACTTTGAAAAATAGCTCTTGGATGCCTATTCTACAAGTAGAGCAGAATGGTAGCCTGAAAGATGTAGAGGTCATCTCGACATCTGGCGATACGCGTGTCATTCAATTTGAAGCAGGGGACTTGTCTCGGAAAATCAGTGCCTACACACACGTCATTGTGCCCGGTTTAGTTCTTGGTGGCGTGCCATATGATCACTGGTATACCGTTCAATTCCAGTTTGATGAAGCGGGTCTGAAAGCAAAGTAGCATCAGGTCGCAGTAGCATCAAGCCTGCTCCAATAACAGAATAGCTTGTATGCAAGCAAGTCTTGGTGCCCTGGCATCAAGACTTGTCAGCATTTCATTACCCGAAAAGTTGAGGCTCAGGCTGCTTCTATATTTTGAATTGAGGTGATTTGGCTTTCATGAAACGATATGCAGCTGTGGTAAAAAGGAAAACGTTCTGCTTTTATATGTTGATCGGTCTGGTGCTTTTGTTGCTCGCTGGATGCTCGGGAGGGGCGGCGGCCGGACAGAACGATAATGAAGGTGCAAAATCGGTGGCAACGTCTGGCGATAAAGCACAATCACGTATTGTCGCTACAACGGTAGCCATTACGGAAATTACGGATGCGCTGGGCCTGGATTTGGCAGGCAAGCCGACAAGCACGAAAGTACTGCCTGACCGTTACAAGGATGTCCCTGATGTGGGCAATCCGATGAGTCCTGATATGGAAAAGGTGATGTCGTTGAAGCCGACAGACGTACTGTCGGTTACGACACTAAAATATGATCTGGAGCCTAAATTTAAGGACATGAAGATCAATGCCGAATTTTTGAATTTTGAAAGTCTAGCGAATATGCAAAAAGAAATTCAAAAGCTGGGAGATTCGTTCGGCAAAGCCGAAAGGGCCAGGGAGATTAATGGAGCTTTGGACGCCAAGGTAACCGAGATTCAACAAAAGATCAAAGAGAGGAAATCCCCTAAAGTCTTGATCTTGCTGGGGGTGCCGGGAAGCTATCTGGTGGCTACCGAGCATTCCTATATAGGGGATCTGGTTAAAATCGCAGGCGGGACGAATGTAGTCCAAGGTGAGAAGGTTGAATTTATTGCCCACAATACAGAAGCCTTGCAACAGTCCAATCCGGATATTATTTTGCGTGCTGCACACGGGATGCCGGATGAAGTGGTCAAAATGTTCGACGAAGAGTTCAAAACTAACGATATTTGGAAACATTTTAACGCTGTGAAAAACGGACACGTCTATGATCTGCCAGAGCCGCTGTTTGGAACAACAGGAAATTTGGCGGTAAACTCGGCACTGGATGAGCTGGTGAAAATGTTGTATCCTTCGAATTAAAGGAAGTTGATGACATGTCGAAAAAAGGTTGGAGCTTTATCGTTGTAATCGCCTTGCTCATCGGCGTCATTCTCTATTCAGCGATGACAGGCAGTCTCAAGGTGAATTTGAGTCAATTGGTGACCGGATTGTGGACAGGGACGGATGATCAGGTGAATGTGGTCAAGGATTTGAGACTACCGAGAATTATCGTAGCCGTGATGGCGGGAGCCACGCTTGCGGTGGCGGGTGTTTTACTGCAAGCCGTGATGAAAAACCCGCTGGCTGATGCCGGGGTTATCGGTATTTCCTCGGGGGCGGCTTTGGTTTCGCTGATTGCGGTTACGATCTTTCCGGCACTCTATTTCTGGATGCCCTTCTTTTCTTTTATCGGTGGTGCGCTGGCCTGTCTCATGGTTTACGGATTTTCATGGAAATCCGGCTTGCATCCGATTCGTCTGATCTTGATCGGGGTCGCTGTGAATGCGATTTTTTCGGGTCTCGGGCAGTCGTTTAACTATCGGGGCAGTTACGCGGTCACCAGCATTAATCAGGTTACGACCTCAACCTTGTCCATGAAAAAATGGGTCGATGTCGAGGTTATTGTGACCTATGGCGGGATGGGGCTGATTTTAGCCATGCTCGTGTTTTCATGGTGCAATTTTTTGTCTCTGCAAGATAAAACAGCTAAAAACCTCGGATTCAATGTGACGCGTGCGCGTCTTTTGATTTCTGTCATTGCTGTGCTGCTTGCGGCAACGGCTACAGCCATTGCTGGAGTTATTGCCTTTATCGGCCTGCTCGTTCCGCATTGTGCCCGCTACTTGGTGGGTTCGGATCACAAATGGCTGATTCCGTTCTCTGCCTTATGCGGGGGATTGCTGCTGCTGCTCGCGGATACACTAGGCCGGACGGTACTTGCTCCCAATGAAATTCCGGCTTCCATTATTATGGCCGTCATTGGCGGGCCGTTCCTGATATTCCTGATCAGAAAGGCGGATCGCACTTATGGACATTAAGGATATTACCTTTTCATATGACCGGAAAACGGATCGTCTTCACGCCATCAATGCTGTCATTGAGCCGGGACGGATTACAACCATCATTGGTCCCAACGGCTGTGGCAAATCGACGTTGCTTAGCGTCATGTCGAACAATGCGACTCCCCGCTTGGGTCAGGTGATTCTGGACGGTAAAGAGATTGCCCGATACAAGCCCAAGGAACTGGCCCGTCAACTGGCGGTGGTTCATCAGCAGAATGAGGCACCCTCTGACTTGACCGTAGAAAAGCTGGTCAGCTTCGGAAGACTTCCGCATAAGAACATGTTCACAGCAAGACGTGACGAGGACGAGCAGGCGGTCGAATGGGCGCTAGCCTGTACGAATCTGGAGGAACGCAGAACACGCACGCTAGATCAGCTATCCGGGGGAGAAAGGCAGCGTGTATGGATTGCAATGGCCTTGGCACAACGGACACCGATTTTATTTTTGGATGAGCCGACCACCTATCTGGATATGTACTACCAGCTTGAAATTTTGGAACTCATCCGGCAGTTAAATCAGGAACACGGCCTGACGATCGTAATGGTGCTGCATGATATCAATCAGGCTATTCGTTATAGCGACGTTATGATTGCCATGAAGGAAGGACGCATTATAACGAACGGTCCGCCCGCTAAGGTCGTCACATCCGATATGATTCAGGCAGTCTACGGCGTGGAAGTAGTCGTAAGACATGACGCTGAGGCGGGAATGTATCTGATTCCGATAGGGGTTGGGGCTTCCGCAGATTCTTCCATACATTTACAAGCACAGGGAGTGTAGATATTGTCTGCTGAATAGCTCGTCTGTCTCCAGCGGCATCGAAATTGCAAACAAGAAAAAATGGTTCTGGCCCGCGTTTTTGTCAGGAGACAATCGTAGGAATGGAAGCATTTTTTATTTTATTTTTAGAATATCGACGGAGGTTTCAGGGTTGTTCGGTTGACACACGGTTCGAATCCGATCCGTTGTGTGTTATACTATTGCCGTCGGTAATTTTGTGATTAGCACTTTACTAATGATAAGGATGGTATGCTCATATGATCAGTACAAGCGGCGTAACGCTTCGTTATGGTAAACGCCCACTTTTTGAAGACGTAAACATCAAATTTACTCCTGGGAACTGCTACGGCCTGATTGGGGCAAATGGCGCGGGCAAATCTACCTTTTTGAAAATTCTTTCTGGTGAAATCGAAGCCAATTCAGGCGAGGTTCACATGACACCGGGCGAACGGATGGCAGTGCTCAAGCAGAACCATTACGAATACGATGAATTTCCGGTTCTGGAAACCGTTATTATGGGCCATACGCGTCTGTATGAAATCATGAAGGAAAAAGATACACTGTACGCTAAATCTGAATTCACAGAGGCAGACGGCCTGCGTGCCGGCGAGCTTGAAGGTGAATTTGCGGAGCTGAACGGATGGGATGCCGAGCCGGATGCGGCTTCCTTGCTGATCGGTCTTGGGATTACGCGTGATCTGCATGACAAGAACATGTCTGAGCTGAGCGGTAATGACAAGGTACGTGTTCTCCTGGCTCAAGCGTTGTTTGGTCGTCCAAACAACTTGCTGCTCGATGAGCCTACCAACCATTTGGACCTCGAATCCATTCAATGGCTGGAAAATTTCTTGATGGACTATGAAGGCACCGTCATCGTCGTATCCCATGATCGTCACTTCCTGAACAAGGTATGTACGCATATTGCGGATATTGATTTTGGCAAAATCCAGATGTACGTCGGCAACTACGACTTCTGGTATGAGTCCAGTCAGCTTGCGCTTGCCTTATCTCGTGATGCCAACAAGAAAAAGGAAGAGAAAATCAAGGAACTGCAAGCCTTTATTCAACGCTTTTCCGCGAATGCTTCCAAGTCCAAACAGGCTACTTCACGTAAAAAACAACTGGATAAAATTACGCTGGACGATATTCGTCCGTCGAACCGTAAATATCCGTTCCTGAACTTCAAGCCTGAACGCGAAGCGGGCAAACAGCTGTTGACGGTAGACCGTCTCAGCAAATCCATGGAAGGCGAGCAAGTGCTGAATGAGTTCAGTCTGGTTGTGAACAAAGGTGATAAAATCGCGTTTGTCGGCCCGAACAGCTTGCCTAAATCAACGCTCTTCCAGGTATTGATGCACGAAAATGAAGCGGACAGCGGTGAATTCTCTTGGGGGATTACCACTACTCAGGCTTATTTCCCGAAAGACAATTCCACCTATTTTGAAGGTGTGGATATGAATCTCGTGGAATGGCTGCGCCAATATTCCAAGGATCAGGACGAAACGTTCCTGCGTGGGTTCCTGGGACGTATGCTCTTCTCAGGTGAAGAAGCGCTCAAGAAAGCAAGCGTGCTGTCCGGGGGCGAGAAGGTTCGCTGTATGCTGGCCAAGATGATGCTGAATGGTGCCAATGTGCTGCTGCTGGATGAACCGACCAATCACTTGGATCTGGAATCCATTACAGCGCTGAACAATGGTCTGATCGACTTTGACGGTACAATATTATTCACATCGCATGACCATCAGTTCATTCAAACCATTGCGAACCGTATCGTGGAAATTACGCCGAACGGTGTAATCGACCGTACGATGAGCTATGATGAATACTTGGAAAACGATGAAATCACGAAATTGCGTGAAAGTATGTATCCGGTAGAAATCGTCTAAAACCAGCCAACCTTCAGTAAATCGATAAATAAAAAAGAGGAGCTCCTTCAGGCCATTTATGATGGCGGGGGGAGACTCCTCTTTTTCATTTGCGCCATTACCAATGGCTCACACCGTCAGGGCTACAGGGCGAAGATAATTTTGCCTGAGTCCGGTACGGTATAGCCTAATGAGTTGGCTTATGATCCGCCTGTACGACGGCGTTGGTTGTTCGGCTTCTTCGTATTTTGGCTTTTCAGTGTTTTGGCGGAACCGCCTTGAAAGCCGCCCTGCTGTGAAGCGCCGGACTGCTGTTTTTTTTGTGCCAGCTTTTCCCGAATGGCATCTGCGAGATTAACTTTACGTGGTTCATTAGCATCGCTCATGAATAAATTCCTCCTGTTGCCGCCAAATTCATGTCAATCATGCTGGATTGAAGGAAAACGCGGCTGTGTCCCCATTTTATACGTTTTTAAAAGATGGGACAAGGGCAACAATGATAACAAGACGATGGGGCGGACCGGAAGAGGGGATGTCTATTTTTTGTATAAAGGAAAAAAAGTTTCATATACCCCACAGGAATGGGGCTTGGCAATATTTTTTCATGGTTCCTACAGCGATGCGGAGCGGAAAGACTGTTTCTCTAGACCCACACAAACATGGTCTGTTATCCTGAAAATAACCGTTACTCAACGGCAAATGGTTATTTTCAGGGCAGCTACGCTGCTATTTTTATTTTTGGGTTGGACGCAGCAAGGAATGGTATAAAAGCTTATCCTGACTTTATGGCTTTCCCGTGATTATTAGGGTGAGAACGTTCTGTCGGGAACTCTATTTTTGAAGGAGTGTCCCCCGTTGTGGTGAATGTGTATGATGAAATACGAAAAGGTGAACGTGGGGCATGGGTGAGCATTATCGCCTACCTTTTTCTATCCGCCTTTAAGCTGATTAGTGGATATATATTTGCTTCCAGTGCGTTGCTGGCCGATGGATTTAACAATGTCACGGATATTGTGGTGTCCGTTGCCGTACTGATCGGTCTGCGAATATCTCAAAAACCGCCGGACTCCGACCACGCCTATGGACATTTTCGGGCAGAAACAATAGCGGCATTGCTGGCATCCTTTATTATGGCTGTTGTCGGTCTTCAGGTGCTTATTGACGGGATCGGAAGTATTTTCAGAGGCGGCAAGCAGACGCCTGATGTTACTTCCGCAGGAGTAGCGGTAATATGTGCGGTCATTATGCTGGGAGTATATATGTACAACAACAGACTGGCGCGGAAAATTAACAACAAGGCGTTACTGGCGGCTGCCAAGGATAACCTATCAGATGCGCTCGTCAGTATCGGTGCAGCGGTTGGTATTATCGGGGCACAGTTTGGATTGCCATGGCTGGATACGGTTGCGGCGATAGCAGTAGGATTTATGATCTGTAAAACGGCGTGGGATATTTTCAAGGACTCTACACACAGCCTGACGGATGGTTTTGATGAGCAGGAGCTGTCAGAGTTACGCAGTACGATTGCTCATATACCCGGTGTGGAGGGGATTCGTGATGTCAAGGCGCGGATACACGGCAATCATGCTTTGGTGGATGTCGTCATAGAGGTGAACCCGCAACTCAGCCTGATTGAAGGACATCGGATCAGCGACCGGATTGAGGAACGGCTGCAAGAGGTTCATAATACGATGCATGTTCATGTCCATGTGGAACCCAAATTATAGATTATTTATTTAATAATTAGTGTTGAAAATGACTTTAGACCTATATGTAAAAGGTGTATGCGCTACCTTTTGTGACGTTTGGATTATATCTCTCTTCCTGTTGCTTTTACTATAATGAAAGCATGTCCGGCTATATTCGTCGGAATTGGACTTGCTCTTCAAATTCGTAAAAACAGCCAGGAGGTGCAACATTGAGAAGACGCGTGATGGGAATGCTCATGACGTCAGCCGCGCTGTTGGCAGCCATTCATGTGGCGCCGAGTCAGGTTGGTGCAGCGGCATCGCCAGCATCTACGGGACAGAAGGCGGTTATTCAGACGGCTGTAAAGCTTAGATCCGGGCCTTCGACTACGGGGGATGTAGTCAGCTTTATGAAGCAGGGAGAGGCCGTAACGGTATTGGAGAAAACAAACAGCTATTGGTATAAGATCAAGACGTCTGATGGGGTAACTGGGTACACAAGCAGCTCCGACAAGTACATAAAAGTAGGCGCTACCAGCGTCGCTGCTGCTGTCACCGAGCCTGCCGTCCGTAAACCGGAAGCCAAAGAAGTGCTTAAAACTAACAGTTCAGCCAAAGAGGCTCCAGCCTCAGTGAATAGTTCTGCCGGTCAAACGAAAGCTACGATTCAAACGTCCGTTCGTTTGCGGGCGGAGGCATCCACTTCATCCGAGATTTTGGGCTATTTGAATGCAGGAGATATCGTGACGATTACCGATCCAAGCAACGCCTATTGGTTCAAGATTACCAATGCTGATGGCACGGTGGGTTATGTCAGCTCGTCCCCACAGTATATTCGTATTGGTGAGGGCGTTGTTGTACAGCAGCCAGTGGCTGCTCCGGTGACGTCTGCTCCTGACACCACCGTGATTCCTGCTGTAGCAACACCTGCGGAAGCCATAAACTTGTCTTCTGGTGACGCAGTGGCTGCCATTGAACAGGTTATTAACACAGGGATGACTTATCTTGGTACTCCGTATGAATATGGTTCCGATCGTAGCAGTACGGCTACTTTTGATTGCTCGGCATTTACCCGTCAAATTTTCCGTCAGGCTGCAGGTATTCAGCTTCCGGCGGATTCTCGTTCACAGGGCGAGTGGATCAAGCAAAATAGTCAGCCAAACACAGACATGACCACGCTGAAACGTGGAGATATGCTTTTCTTTACCAATTACAATGCGTCTTCCGGGGCATATACGTCCTTGGACAACTCCTCCCAAACGATTACACACGTAGCTGTATATCTTGGAGACAACAAGCTTCTTCATACGTTTTCTGTAGCGGGTGGCGGTGTGAAGGTTACGGATTTCAGCAAGGCTTGGCAGGATCGTTTCCTGTTCGGGGGAAGCGTAATCCAATAAAAGCATCATTAACCTTAAAAAAATTCCGCATTAAAAATAGGATGTTCCACAACCCTGTGATCGGGGCGGGAACATCCTATTTTTAAAGCTACAAAAATAATATATCTTCACTACACGTATCTCAAACTTCTTCTATTACACCTATGACGCTCGTTTTCTTCCGGTAAATAGTGAAATGACGAACAACACCAGAAATAACACAAATAATATTTTGGCGATTGTAGCAGCTATGGATACAACGATACCAAAAAAACCTAAAATCCCGGCGATCACGGCAAAAACCAAAAATAAAGCGGACCATTTCAGCATGTTCTGCATCCTCCTTGAATTGTATATAATGTGGCATACTCACGCCCGATAGAGCGTGGCTGTGAATGACGGCTGAATCATTTGAATCCTTTGTGGCTCTGCCATCGTTATATGTTGCTTTAAACCGTGTCTGAATCCGTGAAACATAGCGTCAGGAGTGGGGGAAAGCAAGCTGCAACGTTGTTTCGTGTCTGAACGTAAGGGGTAACTATGCTGTAATCATAAACATCATCGTGAAAAATGAAAGAGGGGTTAGGCCATGTTAACACAGGTCAGTATTTTTATTATCGCTATCGCATTTGCAGTTCTCGTTATTTTCCTCATTAGAACACTTAAAGCAGCACAAGGCTCTCTGGAAAAGGTAACTCAGACTCTCCAGGATGTACAAAAAACGGTAGATGAACTGAGCTATGAAGTAAAGCAAACAGTTCGACATGCCAATGATATTACCGCAGATGTTGATCATAAATTGAAGCAGGTGGAGCCTGTGATGGAATCGGTTAAAAACCTGGGCGAGGTGCTTAACGAAGTCACTTTGGCTGCGAAGCAGGCTTCAGCGGCATTAATCACCCGGTTTCAGAAGCCGCATCATACAGTGGATAAAAAGACCGATACGGAAACCGCGATGAAGTCAGCTGCGTCGAACAGGCCGCTAACTTCAACGGAACGGACGGTTCATAGCTACAATGCGACCTACGAGGAGCCAGCAGCAAAGCCGGCCAAAAACTGGTTGGGTTATGTTGATATCGCTGCCGGGGTGTGGCAGAAAATGCGTCAGTAGCATAGTGGCTGAACCGTAAACTATAGGAAATTCATTGAAAGGGTGAGATTTATGATGAAGATATTATGGCTAGCTGCTGGTTTGCTCACTCCCTTTTCCGGACAGGATACGGTTCAGCAAGCCGTTTCCCCGCATACGGCGGGGCATGTAGTAAGGGCTGTGCAGACGATTCCCGCCAAAAATGCTGTACCGGCTGATTTTCATACGTTAAACGGTATATCTTTGGACGATACGCGTGCGGATGTATTGAAAAAAAGGGGCACGCCCCTCCGAGTGAAGGAGGATACGCTGCTGCTTTCTACGGAATATCAATATCCTGATGTCGTGGTAGGTATGCGAGGTGATATGGTTTCTTATGTGCATGTAGATCCCGCTGCTGGACGGATCAAGGTCAATGACCAGTGGCTGCCGTTAAAACCGCAAACGCTGGATAAGGCGCTGGGTGGCTCGCAATTTACGGCAGAGGACGGCGAGGTATACGTTCGTGGACAGCGTGCAATCAAAGTTTTTATGGATGAGGCGTCCGATAAGCCTAAATATGTAGAGTTTTTTGACGAAGCCGAGTGGTAATGTCTCTAATTTTAAGAGCATGACATAACATGGAAGTTTCAAACAAATGTACAGCGTGTAATAGTCAGAGAAGTCAATCCTAATAAGGAGCGTGAGAAACATGAATCAGATCCATCATAAATCTTATGCCAAAGTGGTAGAGAACGGTGTACAAGCCATTGAAGCGGTGAATGAATTGCGCAACACGGGCTATCGTTATGAGGATGTGTTCGTGCTCGCTCATGATCAGGACCGGACGGATCGTATTGCAGATACGGTGGATGCCAAGGAAATCGGAATGAAGGAAGAGGGCGTTTTTGATTCATTAGCCAATCTGTTCCGTTCCCGTGGCGACGAGCTTCGCGCTAAAATTACTTTCTTGGGATTTACAGATACGGAAGCTGATTTTTACGAAAAAGAACTGGATCAGGGCAAAGTTCTGGTCATTGCCAAAAAAGCTTGATAACGCCGGTTGAACAGGAAAATAGACTGGCATTAGAGCTAAAAAATAGGATGCTGACCGCCGCACAAGTGCTTTGCGGTTCCTCCAAAAACATAGATAAGGAATGGGGCGAGGGCCTCATTCCTTATCTATGTTTTTGGAATGCCTTCTTATGGAAAGCTAATTCATGTCCATAAGGCGTTGCCGCTTAAACAGGTATAGTATAATACATGGGTTACAGATAAGGAGAGAGAAATGAGAATCTTAATTGTTGACGATAATCCGACCAATGTCATTATTATTCGTGAAATATTAAAGAAAGAAAATTATAGGGACGTCATCTCTGCCAGCTCAGCCGCAGAAATGTTGGAGCATCTGGGGATTGGCGACCGTTCCATCAGTCTGCGACCTCAACCTTCCGATATTGATTTGGTTCTGCTGGATATGATGATGCCTGAAATGGATGGTATCGAAGCATGCAGCATCGTGCAGGAATACGAGCATCTGAAAGATATACCTATCATCATGGTAACTGCTGTAGGCGATTCCAAGAAACTGGCAGAGGCACTGGATGTAGGGGCCGTCGATTACGTCACCAAGCCTATTAATAAGGTAGAGTTAATGGCCAGAATACGGCTTGCCTTGCGTCTCAAACAGGAAAAGGACTGGCATAAAGACCGGGACCAGAGGATTCAGGACGAGCTGAAGCTGGCCGCGATGGTACAGCAGGCTGTGCTTAGTCCTGCCATTCAAGATCCGGTGCTGCAAGTCAATGCACTGTATCAGCCTTCCTTTGAACTGGCGGGAGACTTGTATTCCTGGTATCCGCTCGGGGAAGGTAGATATGCGATCATTTTGCTGGATATGATGGGTCATGGCATCTCTTCTTCACTGTTCTGCATGTTCATTGCATCTGTACTCAAGGATACCGTGACCACCTACGTAGAGCCGGAAAAGGTGATTCAGGAGCTGAATCGTCGCTTTAATCAACTGGATTTGGGCAAGCAGCTCGTGCAGTATTATTTTACGGCGATTTATATGGTCATTGATACCCGTTCTCGGCGGATTGATTATGTGAATGCGGGGCATCCGCCTGGGCTGCTGTTTAGTCAGGACGGGAGCATCACCAAATTTGACCGTGCGTGCAGTCCGGTAGGCTTGTTTAATAAAATTGATGCGGAAATGCACACGGTCCATTATGAAGGAACGGGGCATATCGCTTTGTATACCGATGGCTTGCTGGAGGCTGTAGAGGGCGAATATGAGGAACAATTGGAGTATTTGACTGCGTGTCTGCGCAAGCATGAGGAATGGAATGAAGAAGCGATGCTGGATGCTTTTTTTCGTAAAGAAGCACCGCAGGATCGCGATGATGATAAGTGCCTGATCTGGATTTCATTGAAAGAGGGAGAGAGCTTGCATGAAAATCAGAAATAAACTGCTGATCGGCTTCGGGTCGCTTATGACGATCCTCCTTGTGCTGACACTAATCAGCTATGATCGAATGGGGAGTCTGAATGAGCAGCTGAATCAGGTTTACCAGGAACGCTATATGAAGGTCCGAAAAACAACGGCCATTCGCGGACAGGTGAACGATATGGCGAAGGTTATGGCTAATCTGATCCTGAATCCGGGGTCCTCTGTCAGTGAGGCCAAGCGAGAGCTTGATGGTACTACTGCTTCAGGAACTAAGGTGCTGGAGGAATTGGAAGCTGGTTCCAATACCAGTGAGGAGCAGCAGCAAGTGGATCGGGTAGCGGCTGCCTGGAAAGACTTTTTGAGCTATGAACAAAGACTGATTTCCTTGTTGGAGCAAGACCGTATTGAGGAAGCGAACGCTTTCCGTAATAGTACGGGGTTACCTGCTCAACAGGAGGCGCTGGACAGTGTTTCAACACTTTCTGTTTTTCAGGATCGGGAAATAGATCATGATATGGAGCAAGCCAATCAGGCTTATCAGGAATCCGTACAGATTACTACAATTCTGATGGTCGCCGGGCTGCTTATGGGGTTATTGGTTATCTTGTGGGTGCTTCCAAGTATTGCGAAAGGTCTAAACATCGTTAACCTCATGATCAATGGCTTTGGCAAAGGAAAATACAGGGCGATCAGCCGAATGAACGTAGCTTCCAAGGACGAGATTGGGGAGGTTGCCCGTGTATTTCAGCAAATGGCTGGAGACCTGGAGGAAAAGCGTAAGTTCGAGCACTCCGTCCTTCAGACGCAGAAGGATCAAGCCTGGCTCAATGCCAACACGGCACGGGTGACAGAACTGTTCCGAGGCGTGAATTCACTGGAGCAGGTCGCACAGATGTTTATCAGTGAGTTTACGCCTATTTTGGGAGGCAGCTACGGAGCGATTTATTTGCAAGGCAAGCAAGTGGAAGATGATCAATTTAAGCTGTACGGCTCCTACGCGAAGGAGGCTACTGAAGATTCGATCAAGGACGTTATCCATGTTGGCGAAGGCTTGCTTGGACAAAGTGTTCTGGATCGCAAACCGATCCTGATTACGGAGACTCCTGACGGATATTTGTCCATCGGCTCCGCATTAGGGGCAAGTAAGCCGGTGGGGATTATGATTTTCCCTGTATTATTCGAGGATGAATGCATCGGTGCTGTGGAAATAGCGTCGCTGGATCGCTTTAGTGATCTGGAAACGAAGCTGCTTGCTCAATTAGTCGAGAGCTTGGGGATTATTTTGAACAACATCAAGGGACGGATGCGGGTAGAGCAGCTGCTGCGCGAATCGCAGGCGTTGACTGAGGAATTGCAGTGCCAGTCCGAAGAGCTTCAAACCCAGCAAGAGGAGCTCAAGCGTTCCAACGAAAATTTGGAGGAGCAGACGGAGGAGCTTAAACATTCGGAAGAGCTGCTACAGCGTCAGCAGGAGGAACTGGAGCATTTTAACACCGAGCTGATTGCCAAAACGAGAGCGCTGGAAGAGCAGGTTCGGGAAGTGGAGGAAAAGAACGACGAGATCGAACGTGCGCGTGCCCAGTTGGAGCAGCAGGCAATGCAGTTGGGCATCACGAGCAAATACAAATCCGAGTTTTTGGCGAACATGTCGCATGAACTGCGTACTCCGCTGAATAGCTTGCTCATTCTTTCTCAGCTCCTGTCCGAGAACAAGGACGGCAATCTCAAGCCCAAGCAGGTAGAATATGCACAGACCATTTATAGGTCAGGCGCAGATTTGCTGAAAATGATTGATGAAATTCTGGATCTATCCAAAGTGGACGCCGGGAAAATGGATATTAACCATGAGGCCGTCAACCTGAAAGAGCTGGAGATGTTTGTGGAACAAAATTTTGCTCCGGTCGCAGCCAAGCGTGAGCTTCAGCTCCATACCGAGATAGAAGAAAACTTGCCGGAAGCCATAATAAGTGACGGGTATCGTCTCAAACAAATTTTACGGAATTTATTGTCCAACGCATTCAAGTTTACGACAGAGGGATCTGTTCGTTTTAGTGTATCAAGGGCAACCGGTGACCAGCTTCCCGGTTTTCCAAATCCGCATAAATCCTATCTGGCCTTGTCTGTACGTGATACGGGCATCGGCATTGCTTCGGATAAAACGGATCTGATTTTCGAGGCATTCCAACAGGTAGATGGAACAACCAGCCGTAAATACGGCGGAACTGGACTTGGCTTGTCAATCAGCCGCGAGCTTTCTAGATTGCTGGGCGGTGTTATTACAGTAGAATCTGAGCAGGGGCAGGGCAGTTGCTTCACGCTGTATCTGCCAGAACAAACGCAAACAGCAGAGGGAGCAGAGATGCAATCGGGCACGGCACTGGATATGGGTGGCGTCGCAGCATCCGCAGAATCGGATTCTCCTATGCTTGTTCCCGCTGAGCAGTTGCCTATGTATCAGATGCCTTCGAAGGAAAAATCGGAGGACATCGTGCACCCGGGCGACGACCGGAACGATATTGCCTCAATGGATAAGGTCTTACTGATCATAGAGGATGACGTTAAATTCGCTAAAATCCTGTACGATATGGCTCGTAGCCGTGACTTTAAGGCACTTATTGCTCTCCAGGGAGACGAGGGGCTGGACATGGCCAGATCCTATTTGCCCGAAGCCATTATTCTGGATATTCAATTGCCTGTTATGGATGGTTGGTCCATTTTGGGTGAGCTGAAAGGAAATGCATCTACGCGGCATATTCCGGTACATGTTATTTCGGTTATCGACGATGTGAAGCAAGGCTTGATGATGGGCGCAATTGCCTATCTCAAAAAGCCATCTTCAAAGGAAAGTTTGGATAAGGCATTTTCACATATTAAATCATATACAGATAAAATGGTGAAACGTCTTCTCGTGGTTGAGGACGATGATAATCAGCGTAAATCCATTATTGAACTGATTGACCATGACGATGTTGCCATTACGGCGGTTTCGACCGGGCAGGAAGCGCTGAACGAGCTGGGAATGCAGCGGTATGACTGTATGGTGCTGGACCTCATGCTGAACGATATGACAGGCTTTGAACTGCTGGGCCGCATTCGGGACAATGAGCAGCTGGCCGATCTGCCGATTATTATTTATACGGGTAAAGATCTGGACAGCAAAGAAGAAACGCAACTGCGTAAATTTGCGGAGTCCATTATTATTAAGGATGTCAAATCGCCGGAACGGCTTTTGGATGAAACGACCCTGTTCCTGCATCGTGTCGAGGCGAATCTCCCTGAGGACAAACGTAAAATTTTGCAGAAGCTATATAACAAAGAAGAATTGTTTGAGGGTAAAAAGATATTGTTGGTGGATGATGATATCCGGAACGTATTCGCCCTGTCCAGCGTGCTGGAAAGCTACCGCATGGAGGTTACCTTTGCGGAAAATGGTAGAGAAGCGCTGGAAATGCTGGAACAGACACCTGATTTTGATCTGGTGCTGATGGATATGATGATGCCTGAAATGGACGGATATGAAGCCATGCGGCGAATCCGGCTGATGCCGCAATTCGAGAAGCTGCCTATTATTGCCCTCACAGCCAAGGCTATGAAGGATGATCGTTCCAAGTGTATTGAGGCAGGCGCTTCCGATTATGTGAAGAAGCCGATTCAAACCGAACAGCTTTTGTCATTAATGCGGGTATGGCTGTATTCGTAGCCCGAAAAAATGGGTAATATAAATCAACACATGATTGGAGCGGTACTGGCAAAACCTATTCAGGAATTGGAGAGAGACTATGACATCAAAGGATACGGCGGATAATGCTGCTATTGAACTGAAATCGAATGAAGCTGAGCGGGAAATGATTGAAATTGAGCTGTTGTTGGAAGGCATTCATCGGCTATACGGCTACGATTTTCGTAATTATGCTCTGCCTTCGATCAAGCGGCGTATTTATTATCATGCACAGTCCGAGAATGTTAGCACGATATCAGGGCTTCAGGAGAAGGTGCTGCATGATCGCAGTGCCTTCGATAGACTGGTACAGAGTCTTTCGATTCCAGTAACCGAGATGTTCCGCGATCCAGAGCTGTTTTTGAATTTCAGGCAGAAAATAATACCGATTTTACGGACATATCCGTACATTCGAATATGGCATGCAGGTTGCTCGACAGGTGAGGAAGTATACTCGATGGCGATCATGCTGCATGAGGAAGGCTTATATGATAAAGCCCGTATTTATGCGACGGATATGAATAACCTGTCTTTACAGCAGGCGAAGGAAGGCGTATACGGAATTGATCGAATGAAGCTGTATACCAAAAATTATTTGGATTCAGGAGGCACACAATCGTTCTCCGAATACTATACAGCCAAGTATGATTCAGTCATGTTTCAGCCTTTTTTACGTAAAAACATTATTTTTGCGGAGCACAACTTGGCGACAGACCGGTCCTTTAACGAGTTCAACGTTATTTTTTGCCGGAATGTCATGATTTATTTTAACGATGAACTTCGCAACCATGTACACGGGTTGTTTTATGATAGCTTGAGCCATTTTGGCGTGTTGGTGCTGGGGGCCAAGGAATCCATTCATTTTACCGATTATAGTGATTCCTACGAGCCGCTGGACCGGATAGAAAAAATATATCGGAAGATTAAATAGAGATGCTTAGGAGGATCCCATGGGGCTTCATGAACCGATTCATATACTGCTGGTAGATGACAGACCTGAGAACCTGCTCGCTCTTGAAGCGGTGCTGGAGAGTGAACAATATAATTTGGTAAAGGCTACATCCGGGGAAGAAGCGCTGCGATGTCTGTTAAAAGATGAATTCGCACTGGTAGTCCTTGATGTACAAATGCCGGGTATGGATGGAATTGAGACTGCAAAGCTGATTAAGGCCAGAGAGAAAACGAAAGATATTCCGATTATCTTCATTTCCGCTAACAGTAAGGAAGCGGAGCATTTGTTTGCCGGTTATTCAGCGGGGGGGATTGATTACATGGTGAAGCCATTCATCCCTCAAATTCTCAAGTCCAAAATTGAAGGCTTTGTGCAAATGTATCTGACCAACAAACGCCTGAAAACACAGTCCATGCTGCTTCATCAGAAGACGCAAGAACTGGAGAAGATGAATAGCGAACTGATTGCCGCTAAGGAGGCAGCCGAAATCGCGGCTAATGCCAAAACGGAGTTCCTGGCAATGATGAGCCATGAAATTCGGACACCTATGAACGGCGTGATTGGCATGATTGACCTGTTAATGGAAACGGAGCTGCAAAGCGATCAGCAGGAATATGCCGATATCATTCGCCGCAGTGCAGATGCGCTTGTAGCGGTCATTAACGATATTTTGGACTTTACCAAGCTGGAGTCAGGCAAAATGGAGGTAGAGGAATATCCGTTCGATCTGGTTTCCTGTATCAAGGAAGTTTTCAGCCTGTTTACGGTGGAAGTCAATCGAAAGAATCTGGAGATGGATTATTTTCTGGATGAGCAGCTACCGCCAGTGTTATACGGTGATATGGGAAGACTGCGTCAGGTTCTCATTAATCTGGTATCCAATGCCGTCAAATTTACAGATCGTGGTGGTGTATATGTCTTTGCATCGGTCAAAGAGTGTAGCGACGAAGCACTTACCATTGAATTTTCCGTGAAGGATACAGGCATTGGTATTGAGCCCGCCAAGGTTGGAAGGCTGTTTCAGCCCTTTTCCCAGCTTGATTCTTCGATGACGCGCAAATATGGTGGAACTGGTTTAGGGCTCGCTATTTGCAAAACATTGGTGAACATGATGGGCGGCGATATCCGTGTGGATCCAAGTGGAGAGCAGGGGGTAACATTCCATTTTACAACGAAGCTTGGCTTTGCTCAGGAAAATGAACTGGAGGGAGAGTCCAGTCACGAATGGGAAATTCCCCATCAGAACTCCTCAAGCCGTAAACCTGTACTGGTCGTGGATGACCATCCGATCAACCAGAAGCTGATGGTCAATATACTGGATAAGCTCGGTTTGGCTTCGGATGTGGCAGCAGACGGGCAACAGGCGCTTGATATGGCATGGCTAACCAGGATTATGACTATATCTTCATGGACCTGCAAATGCCTGTGATGGAAGGTATTCAGCCCCGATGTATTGAGGCTGGAATGAACGATTATATTAGCAAACCCGTGAAAATCAGCAGTGTAAAACAGGCTCTACTGCGGCATTCTCCGAATCATTTTCCAATGCAATCAGGCAAAGACCAAATTCACGAGGCGTAGCCTGATGCGTAGATGATGACCTTTGGAAGGTGCAGAAAGCATCATACGGTGATTCAAGCGATCGTATAATGGGTTAGTATGTAAGGAAATCTTTTTTCGGGAGAGTAGGCCTATGAATACTAATAAAAATGAGAAGTTTAATGCGATTACAGAAACAAGTGATGGAGTAAATACCGTTTACCTTAACGGAGAGCTGGATCTTTCGGTGGCACCTAATTTTCGTCTGGTGATGGAGCCTTTGGTGGGGGAATCCGGCCAGGACTTGATTATTAATTTAAAAGAACTTAAATACATTGACAGTACAGGTATCGGTATTTTGTTATCTATTTTGAAGGCAAGGCATGGGATGGAGTCCCGGTTTGCCGTTCAAGAGGTACCCCCTCAAATTCAAAAACTGTTCGATATGACCGGTATTGCCAAATTCTTTGTCCCCCAGGAGAATTCCCAATAGGAAAGGAAAGAAAAAGAAATGAATGCTCAAATTCAAAAAGTAGTTCTTAATTTGCCGGCAACTGCTGACTTTGTCGATATTGTAAGATTAAATTTGTACGGAATTGCCGCGAAAATGGGATTCTCTTACGAGGATATAGAAGACATGAAAGTGGCTGTATCTGAAGCCTGTAATAACTCTGTCCTTTATGCTTACGGTCATGAAGGCGGAGTGGTGGAAGTAACATTCGAATTTGACGAAGCTTCGTTGTCCATCCGTGTCAAAGATGAAGGGGAGAGCTTTGAACGAATGGAGAACCCGTCCCGACTTGCATCCTTGCATGACAAGGAGCTGAATGATGCGCAGGTAGGCGGACTGGGCTTCTATCTCATGCAGGCACTTATGGACGATGTCCAAATCTTGAATGAGACTGGAAAAGGCACGGAAGTCGTGCTTGTAAAGCGTCTGGTCAGAAGCGAGGAAAAAGTATGAATGAAAAGGTAACTCCCCCGGAGTCGATGGATGAAGCCGTTGGTCTAATCTGGGAGTACCAGCAAACCAAAGATAACGAGATTGCTACCGTACTGATCCGCAAGTATGAGCCGATGGTCAAGATGGCTGCCGGGAAAATCTCCCGTAACCGTCCGGACTTATACGAGGATTTATATCAAACCGGTCAGATGGCATTGATACGTCTGCTTCAGCAATACGATATCAGCTTGGGTATCCCCTTTGAACCGTATGCTATGAAAAGTATGCTGGGACATATGAAAAATTATTTACGCGACAAATCCTGGTACATTCAGGTTCCCCGCCGCATCAAGGAAAAGGGTGCGCTCGTTCAGCATGCCATCGACGAACTGACCGTTAAACTGGAACGTTCGCCGAATGTGAACGAGATCGCGGAGTATTTGGAACTTACCGTGGAGGAAACGATCGAAGTGCTCGCAGGCCGTGAGTGCTACCATTATGTGTCACTGGACTCACCTTTATCCCAGGAGGAGAGTGCGGCTACGTTAGGCGAGCTTATTAGCTCGGATGCCAATGACTACGACACCGTGGAAAAACGAATGGATTTACAGCAAGCCTTAAGCCAGCTTAAAGAACAGGAACAGAAGGTGCTCCTTCTGGCATTTCAGGATGGTCAATCTCAACGTGCGATTGCGCAGACCTTGGGCGTATCGCAGATGAGCGTATCCCGCATCCAGAAGCGGGCGACCGAGAAGCTGAAACAGATCATGTCTAATTCTTCTATCTCATGAGTGAAAGACGACCTTCATGGTTTCGATTACTGGACGTCACATCGTAAGGACACGCCATTCCATAAGGGAAGCGTGTCCTTTTTTAAAACGGAAAAGGAGGGGGAGGGGTGGACAGGAGATTTGCTGAAAACGAACAAGCGCAACAAACTTTAGCTGAGTCATCCCAAATGTACAGATAAAAACGATCCATGGTAATGGGCTACGTGTACGCACGAACCTCTGGTTACTATGGATCGTTTGCCGTCTAATTTCCACCTTGGCTCATTTTAATATAGCCCAGCAGCTCGGCCATAAAATCTCCGATGATCGGAAGATTCAGTTGTACAAGGAAGCTGAGCAGCCAAGCGAGCAGAGCGAGTATGACGACCGTACCCAGTGTAAGGCCAAGCCCCCTTGCGATGCCTGCGGTCAGGTTGCTGATGATCCTTTTTTTTGGATTGGAATAGGTTTCCAATACATCGCGAAATTCTACTCTTTCCAGCATGTCGGCTATTTGATCTAAGCGCTTATTAAGTCGCTTCACCTCATGACGCAGTTCAAAGGGGTGCTCATTCACATCAAAATCCCTTGTTTGATCCTGACCCTGTCGGGTATGAAAGGTCCGATTGTTGTTTACGCTTAGGTCATCTCCATACGAGTTTGGTTTGCTCATCGTCATCCCTGCCTTTCTGTCATCTAAAAAACAGCCAGCTTCGTGCATGCTGGCTGTTCAGTGTTTTAAGGTCTATTCTTGTTGTACACAGAATTCCCTGTCATTAGGAAGTGGTGTTTAATTGTTTTTGCGTTTCCTTGGCAGCTTGGGCCGCTGCATTCATAATTTCTTGATCAGCCTTGACTGCTTCATCAGCAACATCGGCAGAGGCTCTGGCTACGCTGGATAAAATGATGTCTTTGCTACCGGATACGGTTTTAGCTACATCTTCTGTTTTAGTGGAAACCGTTTTAGCCAAATCTGTTGCTTTGTTGCTGACTACAGATGCAACGTCTTTTGTTTTATCGGCAACCACTGTAATTTTATCAGACAAATCGCTACGCAAATCGCGACCCGGCTTCGGTGCGAACAGCAGGGCTGCCGCAGCACCAATCAAACCTCCGATCAATAAACCCTTTGCAAAGCTTGAGCTATTACCTACCGTATTTTGATTATCAATGTTACTCATGTCATATCACTCCTCTTATAGAATAAAAAAATATATAAATGTTAGGCAGCCCTTCTTAAAAGCCTGGACACAAGTCCGAGCAGGAACACAAATAATGCGGTTCCGAGTATGGCGGGAATGACTGCAAAATCACTGATGACCGGACCCCAGTTTCCCAGCAGCGTGACACCGAGCCAAGCTCCTACAAATCCGGCGATCATAGAGCCTGCAATGCCACCGGGCATTTCATGACCAGCGAGCGCGTCGCCAATCAATCCGATAATAATAGCCATTACAATACTTAATACTATTCCCCACACAAGGATCGCCTCCTTTATCCTTCAGTTTAGCAGAAACATCTGTTTAACAGAATCATAATGCTTTTTGTGAGCGCTTAGTTTAGAGTGCGGCGTTGTCATGCTTACTTCGTATATAAACGCCGTGACTCCGTGTGAAACAGGAAACCGTCCCGAACCGCTTACGGGCGCGGAGCAGTAGGAGGCAGAGAACCCTGCAGCCGCGCTCGCCAATAGATAACAGGAACGGTAAACACGAGCCAAATGATTCCGGCGATATAACCACCCGCGATGTCGGTTGGAAAGTGAACCCCCAGATAGACACGGCTTAGCCCGATCAGGAGAATCAAAAGGGTGCCAAGAACGCAGGGAAGGAAGATCAAGCGCCCATGAATTTTTCGTTCTGTCGCCCAGATGGCAAAAATCATACCGTAAAATCCCATGGAAATCATGGCGTGCCCGCTGGGAAAACTATAGCCTCCGACTTCTACCAAATGCTGAAGGGATGGGCGCTCCCGTTGCAAAACTTCTTTAATGAGCGTGTTTAACGCCCACATGGCCGTAAAGCTGCTTATTACTGCAAAGGCATAAGCTCTCGAACGGAGATATACCCGGCACAAGGCGGCAATACCCAGGGCAATGAGTAAAGAGACACGGAAGGAACCGAAAGACGTAATGAATACAGCGACAGGCAGGAGCTTGTGATGAGCCGCCGTTGTGTCCGGAAAGATTGCAGCCTGAATGCGTTCATCCCAATATAGAAAAGGAGCTGTACCGATCCATCGAACAGTGTAGGCAATAAGAAGCAAAACGGCAATCATGACGATAGACGCGTACAGACTGTGACGTAAATAGTATGGCAAAAAACGGGATGGTTGAGGTTTTTGGGACAGCATATGTAGGGAATCTCCTCCTTATGGCTTCGTGCATCAATTTATTTTTTCGTACTATTAATCCATCAGAGAATGATAAAAAAATAAAACTCGTATCCCGTTGCGCGTGTGTTGATGCGAACGGAGATACGAGCTTTATTTATGGGCACAGGCCGCTACCATGAACAGTGTCACCCAAGATGATAGGCTGTAAGTTAGCTAAACGGCGTGCATCTGTCTTCTGATCAGGAGGGATTACGTAATCTGCCCAGCTCGGAGACGATGGCCTCGACTTCTGAAATACTCAGATTAGGCTTGCTTATCACCATATCATAGACATCACGGAGATCCTCGTATTGCTCCAGAGAGAAAGCGGAGGACTGCATTGCAGCGCCACTCGCCATACGAAGCTTGGTTTTGATGCCTTCAATCATATGTTCAATGTTGGCATGAGACGGTACAGACAAATCCATCGTTAATGTTCCATCCTTTCATATCAGGGGAAGTTGCCTGTATTGTATCATGTTTTTATTGTAGAATGTACTGAAAGTCAGATTATCGGTCAACGGCCGGATCAAGGAGGATGGACGAAGGTGTCTTTGTATAATCGGGCTTCTGTATCCAGGCGCTCTCCTATAGACAGTAATGCGGAAAAAACAGATCGCCAAGGGCTCGTACCGTTTTTTCGGGAAATTCATTCTCAGCATGAGATGAATAAGCTGACCTTTGTTTGTATCGGCACAGATCGCTCGTCAGGCGATTCACTGGGACCGCTGGTCGGCACCATGCTTATGGAACAGGGCTTTCCACACGTGATCGGCTCCATGACTGAGCCGTGCGACGCGGAGCATCTGGTTTCGTATCTGGAGCGTATTCCCCAAGACCACCATATAATTGCTATCGACGCTTGTCTGGGACAGCAAGGCTCGGCGGGAATGTTTCTGGTTGCCCGTGAGCCGCTGACTCCGGCACGTTCGGTCGGACTGGCGCTGCCGTCTGTCGGAGATTACAGCGTCGCGGCTATTGTAAACGAGCGCAGTCCCAAACCCTACTGGACATTGCAGATGACATCACTGCATCTCGTCATGACGATGGCTGCACACATAGCCCATGCTGCGGCTTGCGGGTTTGGTTTAAGAGCAGATTCGAGAGAATTACCAGAGGGCTACCGTTTCAGATATTGACGGTCTGCTTAATAATATACATCAGCATGTTCTGATCATCATATATTCGCTCCAATAGATTATATACAGAGAAAGAAGGGTTCCGCATGGAAAAGGTACTATGTGAAGGAACGACGATCTGCTATGCCGAACAGGGAAAAGGAGAGCCCATCATCCTGCTGCACGGATTTTGTGGAAGCTCTTCCTATTGGGCTGAGGTTGTTCCATTGCTGTCTCAAAGCTATCGCTGCATTGTTCCAGACTTGCGTGGTCATGGACGTAGCGATGCTCCGCTTGGGGCCTACACAATTGATCAAATGGCCAACGATGTGCTTAAGCTTCAAGAGCAACTGGACATCCCACAGGCTGCCTGGTTCGGTCATTCCCTCGGTGGCTATCTGACGCTTTCTGCGGTACAGCGCCATTCCGACCGGCTTACAGCCTTCGGGCTGATTCACTCCACCGCCTATGCGGATACGGAGGAAGGAAAGGAAAAACGGAACAAGGCCGTAGCCACTATTCAAACCGAAGGGATTACAACATTTGTAGATGGACTCGTCCCCGGACTGTTTGCTCCAGAGCGTGTAGAGTCCTTATCGGATCAGGTACTCAAGGTCAAAGAAATCGGTTATAAAACGCCGCCGCAAGGAGCCGTGGGCACATCTTTGGCCATGCGTGAGCGTGCTGACCGCCGCGACGTGCTGTCGGCCTCCACCTTGCCAGCTCTGTTAGTGGCGGGTGAGCAGGATCAGGCGGTTCCGCCCGCCCGGACGTTTACGACAGATCGGGCCGGGGTCACTCAGGTCACCATATCTGAAGCTGGCCATATGAGCCTGTTCGAAGCGCCGGAACAACTGGCACATGCCATTTTGGCATTTTCACAACAAAACATCCAGCAGTAAGCCCGAGCAGCGAAGCCAAAAACCGGAACCATCTGGTGCAAATACAGAGGGTCTCCGGCTTTTTTTGCATTTTAAATTGATTTTGGTTATACAAACTGTTTTTTGTCTTGACTGAGTCATTTGGCTTTTGCACAAGGATGACTTACAATCAGAATGTAAGGGTTCCTAGTTGTCGAGGCATCGGGATGAAAGGAAGGGAACGGCTTGCTCAGAAAAGATTATTTGCTCAGTATGATGGAAGAAATGACATCCGCAGTGGCATCGGTGCTCGGTCTAAGGCGTGAAAATAAACACGTCGAAGCGCTGAAACAACTGGATGACCTGCTCAACAAGCAGTTTCGTCTTCGTTCAGATTTGCTCAGACGATTGCCGCCGGAACAAATTATAGAGCTTTTCCGACTGGGTCCCGGTATTGAAGCGGACAAGCTTCAGCAGGTGGCTCGCGTTTTGGAAGAAGAAGCCGCTATTTACCTGGAAACCGACAGAACAGACGAGGGAATACGAATCTTGATTAAATCCCTTCATCTATATTTGTACAGTGATTTGAATGGCGCGACCCGTGACATTCAGGTTCTGCCTGAACGAATTGCGTGTATCGTCAATTTGGTTCGGGAATATGAGCTACCAGCCGATACAAGCAAGCTGCTGGCTGTCCATTACGAGCGAGAGGACAGACTGGATGAGGCCGCTGATGTCTGGTTCGGACTGGCATGGGAGCAGCCGGAGCTGCTGCCAGAAGCAGAGGCATTTTATAATCAATTGCTGGATAAGACTGATGTGGAGCTTCAACGGGGTGGACTTTCACGCCGGGAAGTAACCGAGGGTTTGGTCGAGATTACCCAACTACATGAAAGAAAGTGAGATGTACCTTTTGGATTCACTGCGTGAACTTATATACCAACTAACTACAGGAGGAACCCTCATAACCGCGACGCTGAGTCAGCTTCGTAAACGAGAGGATGCTTCCTTTACCAAAGTGCAAATCAAGCCTGTGGAATTGAAGAACAAGCTGCATTACCAGTTTGCTTTTCATTATAGCAACAAAGTCATTCATGAAAACCTGCCTCCTGACGAAGCTAACGAGCGCATGACCGCCTTGTTTGAGGACACGTTCCGTCAAGGACTCTTGTGTGCGAAGGATGCGGACTATCAGGTGCTGATCAGTAAAAAATATAAAGTGTCTATTTTGACAAAATCACCGAGTAAAAGTACAGCCGACCTGTCTCATAACCGCAAAAAGCAATATGTGCTGGAGGAAGGGGAACGGATTCCTTTCCTGATTGAGCTTGGGATCATGAATGAGGACGGCAAGGTACTGGCCCGCAAGTATGATAAGTTCCGCCAAATCAATCGTTTTCTCGAAATGGTGCAGGATGTACTGCCTAACCTTCCCGTAGGTCGTCCTTTAACCATTGTGGATTTTGGCTGCGGCAAATCATATTTGACCTTTGCGCTGTATCATTATTTGGCAGTACAGCAAAAACGGCCTTTGCAGATCGTGGGTTTGGATTTGAAGGCAGACGTTATTGAAACCTGTAATCTTCTGGCTCAAAAGCTGCAATACCGCCAATTGGAGTTTTTGGTCGGTGACATCGCGGACTATAACGAGCTGGAGCAGGTGGATATGGTTGTGACCTTGCATGCCTGTGATACCGCAACGGATGCCGCGCTGGAGAAGGCAGTTCGTTGGGATGCATCTGTCATTTTGTCGGTTCCGTGCTGTCAGCATGAGCTGTTCAGCCAGCTGGAAAATCCGGTGCTGGAGCCGTTGCTTTCCCACGGTATTTTGAAGGAGCGCTTTTCAGCGCTGGCGACAGACGGTATCCGGGCCAAGCTGCTGGACATGATGGGATATCGGACACAGCTGCTGGAATTTATCGACATGGAGCATACGCCAAAAAATATTTTGATCCGTGCCGTCAAAGGGCAAGCCGGGGAACGCTCTGTTTTATGGCGTGAATACACGGCATTTCGTGATTTTATTCATGCTGATCCTTATTTGGAGCGTGCTTGTGCGGATTTGCTTCCCGAGGGAGCAGGGCAGACGAAGAAGCAGGGCTAGAAATATAGCAAAGTGGGGCCACTGCGGGGTGGCTCCACTTTTTTGTAAATCACAGTTTACAGTTGCCGTTACAGGTTGCTCACCTTGCGTAGTAGCCTATTCCTGGGTACGCAGAATTATCCGCCATAGGCACTTCTAAAGGCAGTGCACAAAACGGTGCGATCTACCTGCCACAATGCCGCGAGCTCCTCGCTGACATCCTCATCCCACCAGTCGCACAGTAGTCTGCGGTTGCTGTGGTTTTCGGCGATCCAGATGAGGTGTCCGACGACCTTGTGACAGTACAGTTCCTCGCCCTGCTTGACCAGATTGGGGGCGATGTGAACAGGCAGACGCTTGCAGGTTCGGTATAGCTCTTTGCTGCATGCACGCCGGATACCACGAGCCGTGGGTAAACGGGATTGCGGATTGTTATGTTTGGGGATTTTGCCGGGAGGCATATCATATCCCCTCCTCTCTCTCACAACTTATGCGGGCAGAAGAGCGAGGGTCACTGTCCTCCCTGTTTGGGCGAAGTGGCGACTTGTTCTGCCGCTGTGATACACTTATGAAAATAGAGAAACAGGCAGGGAGTGGTAAGAAAAATGGACTATCTATCTAGTATTATTAATTATTTGTTTGAGATCATTCGTAGTCTTGGGTATTTTGGTATTATGCTAGGCCTGATGGTTGAGGTCATTCCAAGTGAAATTGTCCTCGCTTATGGCGGCTTTTTAGTTTCCTCGGGTCACATTAATTTTTTTGGTGCGGTCGTGTTTGGAACCATTGGCGGAGTGCTGGCACAACTGTTTATTTACTGGATTGGACGCTATGGCGGCAGACCGGTGCTGGATAAGTACGGAAAATACATACTCATCAAAAAAAGCCATGTCGACCACGCCGAAGCCTGGTTTAACAAATACGGCACAGGGGTCATTTTCACAGCCCGCTTTATTCCTGTTGTTCGTCACGCGATCTCAATCCCTGCCGGGCTGGCTCGCATGAGTGTATGGCGTTTTATTATTTTGACGACGCTGGCAGTTATACCTTGGTCTGTTCTGTTTATATATTTAGGAATGCTGCTTGGAGACAAGTGGGATGAGATTGACGAAGTGGCAGCACCTTATATCAAACCGATTTTGCTGGTCGCCCTTGCGCTCTTGATCATTTATTTTGTTATCAAATGGATTGTGTCCAAAAACAAGAAAGGAAGTGTGTAACATGAGTCGTACTAACGTGTCGCAATATTTCGGAAAGGGCCTGAGCCCCGAACAGTTTATGGAGGGGATGGAAAAGAACAAGGAAACCTTCTGCTCCGGGTATGATCAGTTTGTGTGGAACCGTGAAGAGGACCGCGAGTATTTTGAAAGCCTGAACCATCGGGATGACCTGCGTGTACTCATCTTGGCCGCCGACTGGTGTGGAGATGTAGTTCGCAACGTGCCGGTTGTATTCCGTGCGCTGGAGAATAGCGGGATTCCGGCCGAAGTGTTGATTTTGGAAAATCACCAAGCGCTGATGGATGACTTCCTGACGATGGGCGGGCGTGCCGTGCCGATTGTGATTTTTGCCGATACAGGGGGTCATGTACTGGGTCACTGGGGACCGCGTCCTGCACATGTCCAACAAATTATGATCAGGTTCAAACGTGAAAATCCGGATAGGGAAGCCGATGATTATCAAGAAAAAATTGCGGTCGCTCGCAAAGAGATGGCTGAGAAATATGGGGAGGGAACCGAGAGTCATCCTGTAATTGTTCAGGAATTGCGCGAGCTAATCTCGGGATTTTAAAAAAATGACGTTGTCTATTCGCAGCTTTAATCTGGGCCCGCTCCAAACGAATGCCTATCTGCTTCAGGGGGATGACCCGCAGCGTGCCGTTATCATTGATCCGGGCATGAATCCGGGCCCTTTGCTGAGAGCCATTGAGTCACTGAAGATTGAAGCCATATTGCTGACCCATGCTCATTTTGATCATATCGGAGGAGTGGATGAGATTCGCAAAGCGAAGGGCTGTCCGGTTTATCTGCACCCTTTGGAGCAGGACTGGCTTACATCCCCTAAATTAAATGGCTCTTTGATGTGGCCGGAGGCATCCCCGCCGATCTCGACGGAGCCTGCCGAATATGATTTGGCGGAAGGTCAGCAATTGAACCTGATCGGGCATACATTCAAGGTGTTCTCTACACCTGGGCACTCACCCGGAAGCGTCAGCTTTTTGTGTGGTAAGGACTTGTTCTCCGGCGATGTATTATTCCGTCAGGGTGTCGGCCGCACAGACTTGACAGGTGGGCGGGAACGGGACTTGTACGATTCCATTCAGAACAAACTGTTCCCGCTTGGAGATGACATTACGGTGTATTCTGGTCACGGTCCCAAAACGTCCATCGGGTATGAGAAAGCCAACAATCCGTATATACGATAAAAAGTGATGAATGTTTTCAACTGGGGCATTATCAATGTTGTGACAGGTTTTGCCCCATTTCGACAATAAATTATAAATTGTGTATAGACAAAGGTTTTTATTTTTGTTAACATACACATATTGAAGTTACATACTAAACTCGCGAAGCACGCAAGCTGTGGATGAATCCCGGTTTGCGTTCTTTTTTTTGCCCATTAAGAGGATAAAGAGGCATTTGGCCGTCAGATCACAAGGGGGAGCATCAATGAAAAGGAAGTATATATCTGGGTTACATCGTGAGAATGGAGATAGCCGCCATTTTTCCATAAAGACAGAAGACGGAGCTTCTGTGCAAGGTTCTAAACCGAAGGTAATAACTTGGAAAAAGGTAACAAAACAGGACGGAGTCATTGCACAGAATTGGCATGCAAGGCTGAATGAGTACAGGCTGGGACGTGGAGACGGAGAGTTTTGAAGATACATAGATGATATAGACAAGCTACTTTTTTTTTAGTAGACTTAGCAGATAAGTTCAGACAAACGGGGGGGCTAACGATGCATCATTTAGGAACTAGAATTATGATCGTCGCGGATGCTTTTGAGCAGAATCTTCCTGTGGGCGAACATGGTTATATCATTGCTTACGACCGTAATGCGGACAATGCTTTTGACTATGTCATTCGCGTCCCGAAGGTGAATCGCAACTTTTTTGTACCATCCGGGGACATTGAGCTGGAAGAAAGCATTTTGAAGCTGGAAGCCGAACGGATTGAGCGTGAAGCGCTGATAGATTACGCCCTTGCTACGCATAATGAGAAGCTGTTCAGACATGTGATGAACGGTGGTCTTGATTTGGTAGAGGTTGAGGAAGAAGAGACCGCGACAGAATTGTTGTCACAGGCTGATTTTATTAGACAAGTCAATTTACGTGCTTGGATATAGGGGGCGGCTCATGCCGACTCTTTTGAAGAATATATAATTAGCACATTCTTAGCTCCTATCGCTTTTCGAAAGAGCACCGAGAGGTGCTTTTTTTATATACATTTAGTAACATTTTACCGCTAGGTAACACAGTTTGCTTCTGTACCGCGTCAAAGATTGAATTGTAAAGGGTTCTATCCTATAATTAAAAACGTTATTTCAAAGTTCGGTGTAGCATTTTTGATAAGAGGAGGTTTTTGTATGAACATTTCCACGGAAGATGTCCGTCACGTAGCCAAGCTGTCACGGTTGAATCTGACCGCAGCTGAGGAAGACACGATGACAGGGCAATTGAACGCTATTCTTCATTATGCGGAGAAGCTGAATGAGTTGGATACGGAAGAGGTAAAACCGACCACTCATGTGCTGCACGTCAGCAATGTCATGCGGGACGACGAAGTTCACGAAAGTTTGACACACGAGCAAGTGATGCGCAATGCACCTGAAGAAGACGACGGACAGTTTAAAGTTCCTGCTGTTCTGGAATAGATTCCACATTTGAAAGGAGGATGCAAATTGAGCTTGTTTGATAATACATTGCCGGAAATACATAACAAGCTGCATCAAAAGGAAATTTCCGTGAGTGACCTGGTGGGTCACGCTCTGGAGACGATTGGTGCGCGGGAAGACAAGATCAAGGCCTATATTACGGTTGACGAGGAGCAGGCACGTGCATCCGCACGTCAGTTGGACGATCATCTGATCTCAGGAGAGGAACGGGGTTTGCTGTTTGGCCTGCCAGTCGGTATTAAGGATAACATCGTGACAGAAGGGCTGCGTACAACATGCGGCAGTCAGTTTTTGAAGAATTTTGATCCCGTGTACGATGCAACGGTTGTCGACAAATTGCGTACGGCGCAAGCCGTGACACTGGGCAAAATGAACATGGACGAATTCGCCATGGGCGGCTCTAACGAGAACTCCAGCTTCTTCCCGGCACGAAATCCTTGGGATCTGGAACGCGTTCCCGGCGGCTCCAGTGGTGGCTCGGCTGCGGCTGTAGCAGCAGGCGAGGCTTATTTCACCCTCGGCTCCGATACAGGCGGGTCCATTCGCCAGCCTGCGTCCTATTGTGGCGTAGTGGGCTTGAAGCCAACCTATGGTCTGGTATCACGTTTTGGCCTGGTGGCCTTTGCTTCCTCTTTAGACCAAATTGGACCGATTACGAAAAATGTTCAGGATTCCGCGTACGTACTGCAAGCCATTGCAGGCTATGATCACAAGGACTCCACTTCTGCCAAGGTAGACGTTCCTGATTACTTGAACGCTTTGACCGGAGATGTAAAAGGGCTTCGTATTGCTGTACCTAAGGAGTATCTGGGTGAGGGTGTCGATCCACAGGTCAAGGAAAAGGTACTGGACGCGCTGAAAACGCTGGAAGGACTGGGAGCGGTATGGGAAGAGGTTTCTCTTCCGCACACCGAATATGCGGTAGCCACATACTATCTGCTGGCTTCATCCGAAGCATCGTCCAATCTGGCCCGTTTTGACGGTGTACGCTATGGCGTGCGTGCAGACAATCCGGACAACCTGCTGGATCTGTACCATCAGTCCCGCACGCAGGGCTTTGGCCCCGAGGTGAAGCGCCGGATTATGCTGGGCACCTATGCGCTGAGTTCCGGGTACTATGATGCTTACTACTTGAAAGCTCAAAAAGTGCGTACACTGATCAAACAGGATTTTGATCGTGTGTTTGAACAATATGATGTCATTATCGGACCTACTGCGCCGACCACAGCTTTTAAAATCGGTTCGCAAGTGGATGATCCATTAACGATGTATTTGAACGATATCTTGACGGTTCCGGTGAGCTTGGCTGGAGTGCCAGCCATCAGTATCCCTTGTGGTCTTGCAGGTGGATTGCCGGTGGGACTGCAAATTATTGGAAAAGCCTTTGACGAGTCTTCCGTGCTGCGTGTAGCGCATGCCTTTGAACAAAATACCGAATTTCACAAGCAGCGTCCGCAGCTGTAATTTGCCGAAAAGGAGGTAACCCATTCATGACTACTACTACATCCAAATATGAGACGGTCATCGGACTGGAAGTCCATGTGGAACTGCATACGAAGTCTAAAATATTTTGCGGATGCTCGACATCCTTCGGAGCGCCGCCAAACTCACACACATGTCCTATTTGTCTTGGACATCCGGGGGTACTGCCGGTATTAAACCGTCAGGCCGTTGATTATGCGATGAAAGCGGCGATGGCGCTTAATTGCACGATTGCTGACGTGAGCAAGTTTGATCGTAAAAACTATTTTTACCCCGATTCACCCAAGGCCTACCAAATCTCGCAATACGATCAGCCGATCGGCGAGCATGGCTGGATTGATATTGAAGTGAACGGTGAGACAAAGCGTATCGGCATTACCCGACTGCATCTGGAAGAGGACGCAGGTAAATTAACACATGTCGATGGCGGCTATGCGTCTTTGGTTGATTTTAACCGGGTCGGTACACCGTTGGTCGAGATCGTTTCGGAACCGGAAATATCTTCACCGGAGGAAGCCAAGGCTTACCTGGAAAAGATACGTGCAATTATGCAGTATTGTGACGTATCCGATGTGAAGATGGAGGAAGGTTCGCTTCGCTGCGACGCGAACATCAGCCTTCGTCCGCATGGACAGCAAGAGCTGGGTACTAAAGCAGAGCTAAAAAACATGAACTCCTTCCGTGGTGTACAGCGCGGCTTGGAATATGAGCAGTTCCGCCAGGAGCAGACGCTGGAGGAAGGCGGGACGATTGTACAGGAGACACGCCGTTGGGATGAGGCTCAAGGTAAAACCCTGTCCATGCGCGGTAAGGAACAGGCGCATGACTATCGTTATTTCCCGGACCCGGATCTTGTTACGCTGCATATTGATGCAGAATGGAAAGAACGTATCCGTGCCTCGATTCCTGAACTGCCTGACCAGCGTAAAGCACGCTATACCTCGGAATATGGATTGCCTGAGTATGACGCACAGGTCATTACGTCTTCCAAGCCACTGGCCGATTTGTTCGAGGATAGTCTTCAATACACGAAGGATGCCAAAGCAGTATCCAACTGGATTATGGGGGATTTGCTCGGGTATTTGAACAGTGCAGGTGTGGAGCTGTCGCAGGTTAAACTGACAGGTCGGGGCTTGGGTGAAATGATCGGACTGCTGGAGAAGGGGACGATTAATAGTAAAATCGCTAAAACGGTCTTCAAGGAAATGCTGGAGAGCGATAAACTGCCGCAGCAAATTGTTGAAGAAAAAGGGCTTGTGCAAATCAGCGACGAGGGTGCGATCATGACGATCGTCGAGCAGGTTGTAGCGGCTAACCCGCAATCGGTTGAGGATTACAAGGCTGGCAAGCAGAAGGCCATTGGCTTCCTGGTTGGTCAAGTGATGAAGGAGAGCAAGGGCAAAGCAAATCCTGGCCTCGCCAACAAGCTGCTGACGGAAGTGTTAAACCGCTAATGGCATAGATTTGAAAGGGGTTTGTCTTATAGGGACAGGCCCCTTTTTCTATAGAAAGCAGTAGCGCAGCCTGCCCTGAATAAAAGGAGGGATACAGCATGATTAATATATGTTCATTGGAAGATGATGAAATAGTCAGTCAGATATGGCATCTTCAGCACATCGCCTACAGACTGGAGGCTGAGCTGATCGGTTTTGATGAAATACCACCCCTTATGGATACGTTTGATACGCTGCGAAGCTGCGGAGATACATTTTATGGCTGGATTGAGGACGGCGACCTGTTAGGGGCGCTAGCGGTGCAGTCTGAGTCACCCGATTCGCTCACTCTTACACGTATGATGGTTCATCCGGATCATTTTCGCAAAGGGATTGCCGGTTCCTTAATTAAGCATGTTTTGAATAAATATCATCATATACCGCTGTTTATCGTATCTACAGGAACTTTAAATGCTCCTGCGGTGGCCCTTTATCGAAAACATGGCTTTCGCCCTGTATCGGCGGTGGAGGTGGCTCCGGGTGTGGAATTAACCACATACCACCTGCATAACGTGAAATAGCACTCAAATAGCCTTACTAGCACAGAAACCACGAACCCGGCGAGGGAATCACAACATAACTGGAGAAGGGAGTTTTATGGATAATCCTTGGGTTATAGACAATTCGCATATCATTTTACGACTTTTGCTGTCCATGCTCCTCGGTGGATGCATCGGCTTTGAGCGTGAGCGTTCAAAGCATGCGGCTGGTTTGAGGACTCATATTATGGTCAGTCTCGGCTCGACGCTTATTATGCTGCTCTCCATTTACGGCTTTGCCGATTTTATCAAGGAAGCCAATGTGCGTATTGATCCGGCTCGTTTGGCTACGGCGGTGATTACGGGAGTGGGTTTTTTAGGCGCTGGAACTATTATATTTACAGGCAAGTCCATCACTGGTTTAACGACAGCCGCCTCCATCTGGGTCGTAGCAGCCATTGGCCTTGGAGTCGGAGCAGGGTTTTATTTTCCATCTATTGTGGCGACTGTACTTGTATTTCTAAACTTATGGGTGTTTAACAAAGTTGAATTGCGGTATATGCGTGGACGACAACTTCATCTTATAACACTGTACGGACTGTCATCCCATCAATTGCTGGAGCAAATTTCGGCTTATTTAGAGCAAGAAAAAGTGGAAATACGTAAAATAGTGATTAAAGAGCATGAGAATGTCCCTTTTCACGAACTGCATCCAAATCGGCAGAGCATGGAGGTTTCCTTGGAAGTGCTGGCTCGCCGGGATTTTAATCCGGTGCGTATTGCAGCCGATCTTAGGCAGTGGGAGGATGTAGCGGCAGTTTCCGTGGAATAAGGGTTCAACATATTTTTTCCAGTTACTCTTGAATCCGATTGGGGTACTATCTAACCATTGGAGCCTTTGCTGCGGATCACGCATGGAATTCAAGGGGGGGAGGATGGCATGGACTCGGAACAACCTAAACAGGGTAAACGTTTTAAATACGCTAAATTTCGCAAAGGTATTTCCATTATAATGGCAGCCTTGTTACCTGGCCTGGGGCATCTTTTTTTAGGACTGTTCATTAGAGGACTTACATTTATCGTATTGCTTCTGTTAGATATTTTTGCGATGCTGTATGTTGCTTCTGACGGCTTAAGGATTAACATTCCGTTGCTTATTTTGCTCGGCTTGTTCATTCCTGTTTTATATTTTTATAATGTATATGACGTGTTACAATCAGCGGATTATATGGTTCGCTATCGCCGTAAGCCGGATCGTAATGCACAGATGGATGCACGAGGACAGCATAGCAGTCCATTTTATGCTTGGGAGAGAGGCTTGTCTTTTGCCGTGCTGCTCGTGGCGGGTGGCGGACTTATGATTCTGTTTCGTATGAAACCACGCTGGCTGGGCAACTTTTTCGAGGATTATGGCTTTTTGTCGTTAGCTATTTTATTAATGCTGATCGGACTATTAGTCTTTTTGCGAGAAGTGGGCTTGTCGGTCAAGCGTAAAAAGGTTAAGGAAAGAGGGTGAAGCTGGCGTGCACCGCAAAATAAGAGTCGGGCGCTACACCTCTTCGCTTCTGTTGATGGCTGTAGGCGTTCTGCTTATCCTGGATGTTGTTCAGCATACCGAATATATGCTTTTGCTGCTCGTATGGTGGCCCATTATTTTTGTGCTGTGGGGAATGGAGTATCTGATTTTTTTTGGGGTGTACTACCGCAAGGAGGGCAAGCCCGACAACGGACGGCGTTTTAGACCTGATCTGAAGGGAATTGTCTCCGCATTGGTCGTGGCCGCTGCTGTTTTTACCATGACCCAACAAAATCATTATATGTACCTGTGGAACAAGGTTAGTTTGAATCTGACCGCGGCGTCCATGGATTTTAGTCAGGCGGAAGGGAACCGATATGATATGGGCGGCGTCCTGGTGCCTGTAATGATGCAAACGTCCGATTTGATAGTTGATTCCGTCAATGGCGATGTAACGCTGATCAGACGACCTATATCCAATGTAGAGGTACGCGCGACCCTGTGGGTGGATCAAGCGCCTGCTGCTGAAGCGGACAAGATTGCTCAAGCTTCCTCGCTGACTTCTACCGACGGCAAGACCATTCAGATTCGTCCTGAGGTCCAATCATACGGAGCATCGAGCAGACGTCAGCCCCGTACGAATATGCTAATTACAGTGCCGGAGGATCGGCGATTTAATATGCAGATCAGAACCTCCAACGGTGATATTACTCTGAACGGAGTAGATGCTATCGACAGCATCCGGCTTGAGAGCGGAAATGGGAATCTGACAGTTAATGATGCTATCGGCAATGTCAAAGGAGTCACCTTGAACGGGCAGATCAAATTGCATCGTATCACTGGAGATGTAGATGTTCAAACCAATCGCGGCGATATGCAGGCAGGGGATATTGAGGGAACAGTTGCGCTGCGTACGAAGGTAGGCGACATTCAGCTTGCCCGCTCGGAGGGTGATATTACGGTTGATACCCAAAATGGTGACATGAACGTTCTGAATCCCACAGCCAAGCTGAATGCAAATTCGCTCAATGGTGGGATCAAAGTGCATAGCGAGCAGGTAGGCGGAGATTGGAAAATATACAGTGCCGTCGGTGATATTGCATTGGACCTTCCTTCGAATGGTGACTTTCAGTTGGAGGGGTCCAGCAGTTACGGTAACCTTCGATCAGACTTCCCTTTTAGAATAGACAGTAAAAGTATCTCAGGCCAAAATGGGACAGGTAAGTATATGGTCAACGTGGAAGGCAACAGTAATTTAACGATCAAAAGGCTACTGATGCCATCGCTACCTGGCTTGGACGAGTCGGCAGGATCAAGTGTGCTTGATGCATCAGAAACGCCTTCGGCTGAATCTGAATCTCCCGCTACCGGAGCCTCCAACGGGACATCCATCGATAATGCGGCGCGTTGACAAAAAACTTGAATTGACCGTACAATGTGGATAGACCTTACAACGTGAATAGAATGTAAATGTTTGTAATAAAGCGAATAGTAAGTAAGGGATAAGGCGGTGGACATATATGGTAGCTCGCGTCCAGCATGCTTTGGAACTTCTAAAGAAGACAGGTGTACGCATAACACCCCAGCGCCATGCCATATTAAACTATTTGATGGAATCTATGGGACATCCGACCGCAGATGAAATATATCGTGCGCTCGAATCCAAGTTTCCAAGCATGAGTGTGGCTACGGTTTATAATAACTTAAAGATGTTTATAGAAGCGGGTATGGTACATGAGTTGACCTATGGAGATAACGCCAGTCGTTATGATGCCAATGTTTCGGAGCACTATCATATCATTTGCGAAAAATGCGGAAAGATTGAAGATTTCAGTTATCCGTACTTGGCTGAAGTGGAACACCATGCCTCGCTGGAGACTGGTTTCGAAGTGCATGGACATCGTATGGAGTTATACGGAGTGTGCAAAGCTTGTATGAACAAGGAAATTCAGCAAAACAAGGAATAAAAGTTTTTTGGTGTGGTATGTATATATTCTAATGGGTTGGAAACGTGAGAAATTCCCCACAAGCGGGGATTTACCGCGTTTTTTTGTTTAAATAACTTTTGTTTTCGACAATGGAGGTTGAATATTGGCCAGAAATCATTCCAAAAGCCGCCGTAAACGTTCACGTTTCAAAGGGGCAGCAAGCTTGCTATTGTTCGCAGCGATCATCTGCGCAATTACTGTCGTATGGTTCGGTAATCCACTGCATGAAAAACCCAATTGGAAAGGCAGCGTTCGTCCGATTTTTATCCAGGGAAAGTTGACCGGATATGAAGCCCAAAACTCTGGCAAGAACATGCTGGTACCGCTCAAATTTGTGCAAAGTAAAATTGATCCGGCGATTCGATATGAGGGCGACAGCCAAACTATTATTTTGGCTACGAGGCAAAATTTGTTGCATATGACCGTTTCGAAGCCCCAAGGGGAATTGAATGGAACATCATATATGCTTAGCGCAGCTCCCCAGATTATTAGTGGATTAGTTTATATACCTATGCAAGCTGTTCGTGAAGTATATGGTGTATCTGTTCATGAAGACACAGTGACCGGTGCAGTTATCCTGATGAAAGCCGGAGAGAAAGTCAAATTGGGGAACGTGGAGAGGAAGGATGGGCGACAGGATGCCAAAATTGCTTTGCGTAAAGAAGCCTCCAGTCTGTCTTTTATTTTGACGGATATACCTCAACAAACGGAGGTGCGTATTTGGTCCAAGCAGGCTGATTGGTATTTTGTTCAACTGGATAATGGCTACGCTGGATATGTGCAGGCGGCCAATGTCTCTGAAGGAGAAGAGCTTGCGGTCGCCCCGGCTAAAGATATTCCATCTATCTCCGAGAATCACTGGGAGGGGAGACCTGTGAACCTCGCCTGGGAGGCTGTTTACAACCGTAAACCCGATCCTTCCAAATTTGACCCTATGCCTGGAGTAAATGTGGTGAGTCCCACCTGGTTCAGTGTCATAAATAATGAAGGCACCGTACAAAGCAAAGCGGACCCTGCCTATGTCAGTTGGGCGCATCGCAAGGGGATGGAGGTATGGGGCTTGCTGAGCAACAGCTTTAATCCTGAATTAACGACAGAGGTCTTGTCCACCTTTGAACGGCGAAAGTCGATTATAGATCAGATGATTACACTTGCCGGGGAAAATGGTCTGGACGGTATCAATATTGACTTTGAAAATGTTCATACGAAGGATGGACCCAATGTCACCCAATTTTTGCGAGAGCTTAAGCCGATGGCACGTGAACATGATTTGATATTGTCTATCGACGTAACACCTAAATCTCAAAGTGAGATGTGGTCTGCTTTTCTGGATCGAAAATCATTGGGTTCCATTACGGATTATCTCATGGTTATGGCCTATGATGAGCATTGGGCAGCCAGCCCGAAGGCTGGTTCAGTCGCCTCCCTGCCGTGGGTGGAAACGTCGATCAAGCGAATCATTCAGGAGGATGAAGTACCATCTCAAAAAGTTGTCTTGGGCATTCCGCTATACACTCGTGTATGGTCTGAAACACCTAAAGGGGATACCATCAAGGTTAGCTCCAAATCACTTGGTATGGAGTCAGCGGCAGCGATTATCGAGAAATTTAAGCTGAAGCCTAAATTTAGAGCGTCGGAAGGCCAGAATTATGTCGAGTATAATGAAGACGGCATTGTTAAAAAGATTTGGCTGGAGGATCGTGTATCGCTGGAAGCAAGGGTACAACTTGCCAAGTCATTGAAACTTGGGGGAATCGGTGTTTGGAACCGGACCTTTGCGGATGAAGCCGCTTGGGATACATTAAAAGAAATAAATAAATGAGGAATTTGCAAAAATCCTGAAATAAAATATAAAATGATAGAATTGAAGAAGGAAGTTTCTTTTTTTATGTAGAAATGTTCACATATATCCAAATTTAGCGGTAATGGCCGCCTTACAGGTATGGAGGTAGAAGTGCAGCTAACCAAATTAAGCTTGATATATGATGAATTGTTGCAGGAAGATTCGATCGGTATTATTTTGTATAGAAAGCCGAGCGAATATTTTCATGGAGCCATGCTGTACGATTTTGATGAACTCATTCTAATTATTGGAGAAAGTCGAATGCCAGCCCGTTCCATTCAGCATTTACTGATTAATGGCTTAAGGTGTCAGGTGTTGTACGTAACACTGGATTGTCTGAAAGGGTGGATTATCGCCGGTGAACATGCCAACATAATAGATTATTTATTGGAAGGCCGCATCCTGTGGGAGCGGGATGAAAGGGTTAGTTTTTTGAGGCGGGAAATTATCGAATTCAACGGCCCGTTACGGGAGCAAAAGCAATTTCATGAGTTCGCCCGTTTTCTGGCTAATTACGTTCATGGTAAAAGAGCGATGCGAGAAGGTCGGATTATTGACGCTCATCAGAGTATTCTGAAGGCGTTGGATCATTGGGCATCCATTGAGCTTATTGATCGGGGAATTTATCCGACGGTTCACTTGTGGGTTCAGATACAGCCGTTGGATCGTACGATCTACAAGCTGTACAACGAACTCACGTTAAGTACGGAAACCCTTGAGCAGCGAGTTGAGCTTGTGATGCTTGCTTGCGAATTTTCAGTGATGTCTAAAATGGAGGGGTGCTCAGCACCGCTATTCCGCATTTTAGGCAGCAGATGGGAGCCTTGGTCCATAGATGAGCTTATCAATCATTCTGAGCTAAAAAATCTCCAACTGGATCTTACCGTAGTGCTGCGTAAGCTTGTATACCGCTCATTAATCAGGGAAACGACTCGCGGACACCATAGTGAATTACGTTATTCCCTTATTTAATGGATACATCGAATCAGCGGGAGGAAGGTCCGTTAAAACGGGTTTTTCTTCCTTTTTTTATGCTTAATAGAGTCACATTGACGCTTAAAACATAAAAATTGTCGTTACAGGTTGACGAGCTTATAAAAGATATGCTAAGTTATAACTCGCCCCATTAAGCAGCATGAATAATTTAGATCTGTTTACAGCAGGATAAATATGTTGCAAACAAGCATGAAAATAATTTTTTTTAAAAAAGCTTGACGTAAAATGAAGTTATGTGTTACATTATTTAAGTCGCCGCTGAGACGCGGTGGTGAAACGAAGCAAGACAAAAGCAAGACACACTGTAGGTTTGATCTTTGAAAACTG
>NZ_JBITPI010000001.1:0-39596 GCF_050467745.1 Paenibacillus sp. NRS-1781 | reverse complement strand
TTGGTTATTCAACAGGCGTGGCTTTATATTAAAGATTTAAGTGAATTTAAGTAGCTCAGCAATTACACATTAGTCATCGGTGGTGAGCAAATGGAAGAAAAAGTACTCCAGAAACTATCTTACACAGTGAACTTTTAAGATTAATACACATAGTTAAGATAAAGGATAGCTAAGCTATGCTAAAAGAATACACTGCTAATATCGTTTTGAATTTGGATCAGGTCAGACAAATGCAAAGAGCACAACGAAATGTTTATGATAAGGGTCTTGTAGAGCAGAATACTAATGCTTTGGCCGCTGCGTTAAGTACTTCGCTGTCTGTAATTGGAGCTATGTTTTTTAAATATACTGCACCTAGTTTGGCAGCAGGCATTGCTTCTCTTCTGGTGGGTATGATTCCTAGTGAAAAAGAAGCTCTTAAAAGTTTGGTTATTAATGGTTACTGGGAAATGGGATATCTTCAAGATTTTTTGGAGGACAATCAAGGGAGATATGATTTGATTGAAGTTAAATTTCCATTTATTGAATACGAAACACAGGGAATCAGATTCATTACCGGTAAAGGTGTGGTGACGCGAGTGCATTCCACCAGCGGTGGATGGATGCTTCTTTAATAGTCATAGAAAAGATAACTGCTTGTCTTTTTCTAAGACAAGTGGTTATCTTTTCATACAACCTAAATTATTCAAAAAAACTTTGCATTAATTTTTCATTATACCCGCTAATAATCTCATATGAAACAACACTATTTTTAGGAACGGCCGAATTGTATTGATAGACTACTAAATTGTTTCCTCCCAATAGGGTTAATCCAAGTTTCCTTTCTTGTTTTGATCTAATAGTGATCCAGTACAAGTCGGACGAGGGTGTACTTGAATTGAATTTTTTTAGCTGTAATTGCGAAAATACATTTATGATTTGATTAATTGATTTAGGGTCTGACACAGTTATTTTTTTTCGTTTGCAGAATTATTATCTGATTTAATAATTTCAATTGTGTCAATGTCACCTAAATTTACTTGTCCCAAAGCTGCTTCTTTAAAAGATATAGTCGTTTTAGATGTAAAAATGGCTCCTGCAACGACTATTACTACTAGAAGTATTATGGAACTTAGAATGTATTTTTTTGTATTTTCATAAAGTCCTCCTTATAAATCATATGTACATAATATACCATTAATATAATAAAATTACCATAACATCCTTTAGGCCCTTCCATACTGGATTCGTCTCCAGCTCCTTCAAGCCCGTTGCCGTTTTTTTCGTGTAGTCTTCCCCGACAAACATATCATCCAGCTTTCGTTTTTGCGAAGGGGGGGATAGTCCTTAGCCAAGCTCAAAATGGGCTATAGTCTTATGAAATGATGAATGCCTTAAACGAAAATAGATGGCAACATACTATGAAAATGCCAATTGTTATGGTATATTTTTATTAAAAAATATTGCGTAATATAACGAAACAAAGTATATTATAAGTAACAAAAATTTAATGTTTGATAAAGGAGTGTAATCGTGAAATATAATATCAATTTGTTTGGAAACAACTTTGATTGTGAGTTGGACATACAAGATGATACTTTAACCATTGCCTTAAATCAGGATAATCAGAAGGCTTTAAAATCCTACCTATCCAGAGTTCTTTTAAAATATACTGAGTTTAATGACGCAGAAAAGGATTCTCTCGAACTGATGATAAACAAAGCGATTCAAGTTGAAAAAAGCATGGGGGGGAGGATGTCCGAGCCTAAACTCAAATTGCCCTATGAGTTTGCTCCAGAGGTAAAAGAAAAGCTCATTGAGTGTGCTGATCTACAGGATACCTCAGCTACTCAATTGTTAATTCGTCTCATTGATCAGAAGTATCAGGAAGTGATGAATAATGACTGAATTAAATAAGGAGGGCTAACCATTGGCTTATGGAAATAAAGTAAAATTTCACTATGATGTTCCTGCATATATCAAAAAGGAATTAGCAGAGACGGCTAAAAAATTGGGAATTACCGCTACAGAGCTATTAACTAGAATTATTGAAGAAGAATACCAAAGAATGAAAGAGGCAAAGCAGGACTCTAATTGAGTCCTGCCTTTTTATTATCCTTTGAAGAGTTCGGACAGGCAGTTATGTAGGTGTAGGCTCTCGGTGATGGAGAAGGTATGGTAACGATACTGCTTATTATTTCTCTCTACCTGGTCCATATAAAAAAGGTGTGCATTCCAATAATTTTCTTTTGCATTGGTTGTTACTAGAAGTAAACTAAAAAAATCCGGTTGGTCAACAATATTCATAGCAGTCTTGGTGTCGGCATCCTCGGAGTTAAGGATTTCATGCACATGCAGCAATAACGGAGAAGGTGGTAATTCATGTAGTGGAGAAAAGCTTTCATTGAGAGAAAGAAAATCCATTGTTAGTGAGTTCCCCCTTGTGGAAGTGATTTGGACGAAGGTAAAGTTATGCGGGCCTGGAAACCTGTATTGTTGTATCTTCCTGTAGTAGGGTGAATTTTAGCGAATTTAGCATATTCAAAATTTGCCATGACAATGTTCCTCCTAAAAATTATAGTTGGTTAAGGAGTTTGGAGGGGAACAGAATGGGGTGCTTCCCGGCACTCATTAATCATTCTGCAACAAACGCTTACCGTGTTTTTGTTATATTATATAACGTAACGTTACGCAATATGTTTTTTTTTTTGAAAAAACAAAACTTTTTCTTGTTTGAAACGTTTATAATTTAGTGTAATTACAAATTATTGGAGGTTAGTTAGGTATGAAAAAAATCTTTCTTTCATCTATGCTTACTTTAAGCATGCTCTTAACATTTGCTATTCCGCTTTCTGCTGCACCGTCGATTCAATTAGTTATCAATAGTGAGGTCGTTAATTCAGATGCTCCACCCGTTTCTGTCGCAGGGAGAACTATGGTTTCTTTAGCTTCTTTGAAGCCGCTAAAACTCAATTTAGTCTGGAATGCTGGCCATAAGACGGTGACTGTCAATGCTCCTGGGGTGAAAGAAAAACTTGTACTTACGATCGGTCAAAAAGAAGCTGCTTATGGAGAAAAAACACTTACTTTGGATGTGCCTGCCCAATTGAACAAGAATCGGGTTGTTGTGCCTTTGCGTTTTATCAGCGAAGCTTTTAAAGCAGAGGTGGAGTGGAAAGCGGACGAAAATACTGTCATTATCCGGAGTGCTGACCAAATAGAAAAATATAAGAAGCTATATCAGGGTACAGATTTGGTGACGGCACGTAAAATTGCTGTAGGCCTTCCTTCTAATGATGAAAATACGCTTGATAATACCGAAGAGTCTATTTATTACCAGTTTATTTTCCCTGAAGGGGAGGCATTGAGATATTATTATGTTGTTGGAAACTTACTTACTTATTACGAAATTAAAGATGATGTTAAGCATTTAGTTTGGGAAGGCGTAGAAAAAGACACAGGGAAGTATACGAAAGAAAAAGGGAAAAGACCACCGGTAGACAAAACACAGTATTATTTTTTACAAGAACGTGTGGATCGTAGTGTTACTTATGGCAAAGTGGGAACTGAGAAGCCGATAACTCAAGCTTTACCCGCTAAGGTTACGGGAATACAGGATATTATTGTACCTATTTCCGGCGAAGTAAGGAAAGATCAAATTAAATAGATTATTCAATTCATTTTGGACGTCCTGAGTAATAAGAGACGTCCTTTGTTTTGCATACTGATGGGCCGTATTGGACTAGAAACTTTCGGATAATTCATACGTCTTATGTAAGAGCACTTATTGAAAAAGGAGGTAATTTATCTTGAAAAAGGTTATTGTGCTTGTGTTTTTCTTCGTACTTACATTTCAATCCTGGGCGGTTGCTGATGCTGCTAATCCTGTATCCGTTAACGCGGTGAATGTGAATGGAAAGTTTATAGCAACCGATGTTTCACCTATCATTGAGGATGGGCGTGTGCTGGTTCCCATACGGACGCTCTCTTCACTTGGGGTAACCTATCAATGGGATAGTAAAAGTCAATCTGCTCTCATCACTAAAGGCACAGATCAAATTAAGTTGATAGCCAGCAAAAAAGAAGCATTTAAAAATAACAAAGCAGTTCAAGTTGATGTGCCAGTTCAAGTGACTCAGGGAAGGATATTGGTGCCTATTCGTTTTATTTCGGAGAACTTTGGTTACAAGGCAAACTATGAGAAGCTTCGGTCTATTTTATTTATTCAAGATGGTAATTATAAGGTAGACCAAGAGAGCTTACAGGCAGAAGATTTACAAGCAGCCCGTCAGGCTGCTATATCGTTGCCGGTTCAATTCTCCTTCAAATCGCTTTCTTCTTTAGAAAAACCGGGGGCTAATAAAGAATATACTTACATTTTTCCAAGAGGGGATTCTTCCAAATACATGTATGGAAACAATGTTGGTAATACGGTAGTTGAAGTTAAAGATGGGGTGGCCAAGGCAGTCTGGCAGTTTACTGTATCCACGGGTATGGAATATATTGCATCAAGTGCTGGAAAGAGACCTAGCTATAATTACGTCGAATGGGTAACTGATATCTTGATGTTTAATGATGAGAATGGAAATTTCAAGATTATATACAAAGATGATAAAGGTCAACAGAAAGATTTTACTGTAAAAGCTGAATCCTATGTAGATATTATTCAACCTATTCCTAATGAGGCAAGAAAACAATAGCTAATACTGAATCCATCTATTTAAAGGACGTCCTGGGCATCAAGGACGTCTTTTATTTCGTCTTGGCTTCAAAGCCACAAGTAAGGAGTGAACCTACAATTTCTGTACCCACGACGTGCATATGCTTGTTGCGGACAGCCTTTAGGCCCTTCCATACTGGATTCGTCTCCAACTCCTTCAAGCCCGTTGCCGTTTTTTTCGTGTAGTCTTCCCCGATAAACATATCATCCGGGTTTCGTTTTTGCGAAGGGGGGCATAGGCCTTAGCCAAGCTCAAAATGGGCTATAGTCTCTATAATGCCTTTTTAATTTCATGTAAAATGTAATGATTACCAAACTGGGCAGTGATGGAGGGAAATATGAAGGATTTGAAAGATCGTTTACATACGATCCGCCAAGAGCAGAGCAAGCTGCTTAAGGAATACCAGACGTTAATTGCGGACTACGAAGCCTCGGATGTCATTCTGGAGAATGAGGTGCTGCGGAAGAAATTTGAGGATGTTCAGGCTCGCTGCCTTCGTCTGGAAGAGCGGGTACAACATATCGAGCAGGAAAATGGAAAGCTGCGCACGGCGCTGACGGAGCAAATGCTGAGCGAGAAGGCCAACATGATCCGCATCTCGCGTGAAAAGCTGGAAACCTATTTTGCATCCAGAACAGCAGAAGGGACGAACCGATTGACTGCCTTTGAGCACGGGGCCCAAAATCGTGTAGACCAGCTTATTCAGCAAAGCACTCATGAGCTTAAAGAGGATCAGGAGGAGATCGTCGCTAGATTGCGGCAGTTCTCGGAGGAGATCCGTGAGCGGATCATGGAGCAGCGCCGACGCTTCCAAGAGGCTGAGCAAAATCTGCTTCATCATACGGCGAACGGGCTGGATCTGCTTCAAGAAGAAGAAATCAGCGAAGAAACGATGCAGAAGCGCATGAAGCAGAATCAGTTCGAAATGAAGCTGGGCTTGAACTGGATCAACAAGCTGGGGATTTTGCTCATTATTTTAGGCGTAGGAGCTGCCTTTAAATATTCATATTCCAACTGGTTTACAGGAAATATGAAGGGCGTAGCCTTTTTTCTGTTAGGAGCGCTGATGCTGGGCGGCGGTGAGTGGTTGTACCGCAAACAGAAGCAGACCTTTGCGCTCGGCATATTGGGCGGCGGTATTTCGGTGCTGTACGGGTCGATTTTTTACAGCTACTTCTTACTGGAGATTATAGGGATGTATACGGGCATGGGTCTATCCGTGCTGGTTACGGTGACTGCTGTGCTGCTGTCGTTAAGGTATGAATCCAGAACGATTTGTTCTTTTGGATTGGTAGGGGGATATATCCCGCTGTTTTCCTATATGGCGGCGAACGGGCTGCAAGGGAACGCGGTTTACATCGCCATGGGCTACCTGTTTCTGCTGAACCTGCTGATTCTGCTCGTATCCTTCCGCAAACGCTGGGTCGTCGTGCAATATATCAGCTTTCTGCTGAATACACCCCTGATGATTGTACTGGTGTGGTTGTCGAATAGCACGACTGCAAGCATGCTGTATGCAGTTATTACATTTGCAATGTACCTTGGGATGACGCTCTGGGTGCCATTCCGATTAAAAGAAAAGCTGTCCTGGCTGGATTTCTCCCTGCTGGCTCTGAACACAGTCGTAAGCTGTACCGTTCTGTACTCTCTGTTCGACGATGCGGGCTTGGATGATTACAAAGGCCTGCTGGCACTTGTGTTTTGCCTGGTGTATGGGGGCTTGGCGCAATGGGTTAGCAGCTTTATTCCGGAAGAGAAACAGACAAAGGTGTTATTTTATGCCACCTCCTTGACCTTCGCCATTCTGATGATTCCGTTCCAGTTTGGAGTCAAATGGCTATCTATGGGCTGGCTAATCGAGGCCGTCCTCCTGACGTTGTATGGCAATCGTTATCGGTTGAAGGAATTGGAGCGAACGGGCTGGGGCATTTTATTACTATGTCTGGGTACGTTCTTTTTCACCGATCTTCCTATATATCTGTTGTCGGGATTTGAGACGGATTATTTTGGGCTTAAATACACGCTTATTACGCTGGGGATGCTGATCGTTACCGTCTTTTATGCGATGCAGTTCGGCCGTCCAGATACATTCAAAAATATTCGTCTGTACGAGATGCGTATCATGCAGGGTTTTACATATGTGACGCTGGTGAATGTGTATGGTTATTTGCTGTATGAAGCCGGGCATTGGTATAACATCATCGTACCCGAAGGATTCACACACTATTCCTTTTACAAAGCGCTGCTGTACACCTGTGTATCGCTGGTTTTGGCTTACTCCTTGCCTAAAGTGAAGCTGCTGTATGATCAAGTGATTAAATACTACAGCTTGGCGCTGTATGTCATCGGCTATGCGTTGGGGCTGCTGGTTACCGTGGCCATTCCAACCTTGCATGACAATTATGCGCAAAATACGGCTGCCGATTATGTGGCGCTGGTGCTGCTGGCTGTCTTCAATGTCCTGGTATTTTTCAGCAGCAAGGATTTCCTGAACGCACTGATGACCCGACATTATCGAAGCACGGAGCTGTATCCTGTTATTATGGGCGTATATTTGCTGGGTGTGATTACCGCATTCCTTGGGGTTCAGTTCCGTCTGGCAGATGCCGGGCTTGTATTCAGCTTGGTATATCTGTTGCTGGCTATTTTGTATATTGCCTATGGTTTCCGTAAACGGGTGGTCTACATTCGCAGATTTGGTCTGGGACTAACTTTGTTATCGACAGGTAAGCTGCTGCTGTATGACCTGCATCTGTTAACGACGGGAAGCACCATCATAGCTTACTTCTCTTTTGGTGTGGTATTATTGGCGATTTCGTATATTTATCAAAAAGTATCGAATCGCATGGGAGAGGCCATTATAATGAAGGATGTTGAAGGAAAAATGTAGTTTTTTGTAGGATTATATAGATATCCGACAATATGAAAATAAATTCGATAATAGTGAAAAATATTGTATGATCTTACATCCTACTTACGCTATAATGAGTGAAAATTATTTATGTACGCATGCTTATGTTTATGCGGAAGTAGAGAGAATGAGGGGGATACAATGAGTTTGAGCAAGGGACAGAACAGCCTGAACGATAAAAATGAACGCTTCTCATCAGCGGGATTCATACTGGCAGCGATCGGGAGTGCGGCAGGTCTCGGCAACATTTGGAAATTTCCATATATTACTGGACAGTATGGTGGGGCGGCATTTTTCATGCTGTTTATCGTCTGTCTGCTGCTTGTAGGCTTACCTGTATTGCTGGCTGAGCTGGCGCTTGGTCGAGCTGGCCGGGGTAGTGCTGCTTCTGCTATGGTCAAAGTAGGCGGTCATCCGATTTGGGGTAAATTAAGCATCATGTATGTGATTATCCCGTTTGTCATTTTGTCGTTCTACAGTATCGTAGGGGGCTGGACGCTCCATTATGCTATACAGGCATTCACCGGAAAATTGTTTTCCAATAACGATTTTGCCGGACAATTCGCCGCATTCTCTTCGGGCTACGCACCACTAGCATGGCTGTTGATTGTTTTTGCCATTTGTGCAGTTGTCGTTATTTTGGGTGTATCCAACGGGATTGAAAAATTCAATAAAATCCTCATTCCTGCCAAAGTCATTCTATTGCTGGTCTTGATGGTGAATGCTCTGTTGCTGCCAGGTTCTGGCGCAGGTGTAGCTTTCTTTTTGAACCCTGATTTTTCTAAGCTCACTATAGAATCAGCATTGGTTGCTTTGGGACATGCCTTTTTCTCACTATCTCTGGGTATGGGAATCATGGTAACGTATGGTGCGTATGTGGATCGCCGCCAATCGCTGGGTACGGCTGCGTTGGCCATTGGAGGAGGCGATTTGATCTATGCGTTTATCGCAGGTATGATCATTTTCCCAACCACCTTCTCCTTCGGTATTAACCCGGCTCAAGGGCCGTCTTTGGTCTTTATCGCATTGCCAGCAGCGTTTTCCGCTATGCCTTTCGGTTCCTTTTTCGGTGGTTTGTTCTTTGTACTGCTGGCGGTTGCAGCCATCGGCTCGATGGTATCTCTGTTGGAGGTGTCTGTCGCCTATGTGATGGAACGTTTCCGTTGGAGTCGTGTCCGCTCGGTTATCATTATTTCCATCCTGTGCCTGTTGATGGGTGTTCCATCGGCATTGTCTATGGGGCTGGTGCCGGAACTGAAGGTCGGAGGCAAGTCATTCTTTGACTTTGTAGATTTCACGGCATCCAACATCTTCTTGCCACTCGGTGGCCTGATGGTCGTTATCTTTGCAGGGTACTATTGGAAAAATGCAGCAGAGCAAGCGAACCTCAAGCCTGCATGGTTCCGAATCTGGCTGTTTGCCCTTCGGTATGTTGCGCCGATCCTGATGTTGCTGGTATTCCTGCATACCTCAGGCATCATCAAATTTTAAGCTAAAATCAACAAAAAGGCATTTTCTTCCCAAGGGAGGAGATGCCTTTTTTTGTATATCTATCAGTGGTTACTTAACTGTGGAAAGGAGTGATATAATAAAAACATTGTCATTAATTTTAACTTCATTGAAATGATTACGAATATGAAGTTTTATATAATGAACGAAAAGGATACAGGGCATCGCACCAAAACGATGTGCAGGAGAGGGAAAGGGCAGAAGAGCATTGAAACAGACAGGGAGCTTGAATTTGCATGAAGGATGGCGGCTGAAATGAAGTCTAATCCGTTGCCATCACAACGTCGTTATATGCCGGGGCTGGATGGGTTAAGAGCGCTGGCGGTTATCGCAGTCATTGTGTATCATCTGAATCCGGATTGGTTGCCAGGAGGCTTGTTGGGTGTAGGCGTTTTTTTTACGTTATCGGGGTATTTAATCACGGATATTCTAGTAAGTCAGTGGGATACATATCATAGTTTTAAAATGAAAGATTTCTGGTTGCGTCGGGCCAGAAGGCTGCTGCCTGCCATGCTGACGGTTGTAGCCGTCATTGTCCTGTGCTCGTTGCTTTTCGATCCGTCACGGCTCACGGCCTTGCGCGGAGATGTACCTGCTGCATTGGTATATATGAGTAACTGGTGGTTTATTTTTCATCAGGTATCGTATTTTGAAAGCTTTGGACCACCTTCGCCGCTCGGACATCTGTGGTCGCTGGCGGTGGAGGAACAATTCTATATCCTGTGGCCGTTAATGCTGGCGCTTGGGCTGAAATACATGCCCAAGCGTATTGTGCTCGCAGGCTGGGTAACTTGCCTGGCGTTGATCTCGGCGCTGCTGATGGCAGTCATTTATGTGCCCGGAGCTGATCCCAGCCGGGTGTATTATGGCACGGATACACGCGGATTCGCCCTGCTGATCGGTGCGGCGCTGGCTTTGGTATGGCCTAGCGGCAAGCTGAAGGGGCAAGCGTCTGCCAAGGCGCGCTTGTTCCTGGATGGTATTGGGGCTGTAAGCTTGCTGCTGCTGTGTCACTGGGCATGGGCCTCGAATGAATATGACCCGTCTTTGTATCGTGGGGGCTTGCTGGGCATAGCTTTGGTTACTGCTATTGTGGTCGCTGCGTTAGCACATCCGGTGAGCCATCTCGGAAAGCTGCTTGGACTCAAGCCGCTGCGCTGGATTGGCGCACGTTCCTACGGGCTATACCTGTGGCATGTTCCGGTTATCACCCTGACAACACCGCAGGTGGATACCGACGGGGTGCATGTGCTGCGAATCATTTTACAATTGTTAGCAACCATATTACTTGCGTCTCTCTCATATAAATATATCGAGGAGCCGATCCGGCACGGAGGATTTCGCCACTGGATCGCGGGCATCCGTACAGCGGTCCGCAGACAGGCACGCTGGAGATGGATGCCTGCAACCGCAGCATCTGTGCTTTTTATGGGAGTTTTTGCGGGCACCATTCACCTCTACGTGACGTCTACTGGCGCAATCACGCAGGCAGCGGCGAACGATGAGATTCTAAGCGGGAAGACAATGCCGCCGCTTCACGGAACTGTGTCCGTGGCTTCAAAGGAGCAAAAAGCCAAGCCACAAGTATCCGGGGGCAGCAAGGTGCAGGACGCAGCTAAGATCCAGGCTCAAACCCAAGCGCCAAAGAATGCGGAGACTAAGGCTGACACTGCGGAAGGGGTTAAGGCTCAGTCGGATACTTCCACCCAACAGCAACAGGCAGCGCCTGGTGCAGATGTTGGCGCAGGTGTGACCGCAATTGGCGATTCTGTCATGCTGGATGTGCAGGCATACATTCAGCAAGCTTTTCCAGACGCGGTGGTAGACGGACGGATCGGTCGGCAGATGGCAGAAGCGCCTGCCGTACTGGAGCAGTTGAAACAGAACGGACAGCTGGGGAAGACAGTCATTATTGAGCTGGGCACAAACGGTTCCTTTACCAAGGGCCAATTGACCGATTTGCTCGCCAGTCTGAAGGATGCGAAGCGTATTATCCTCGTGAATACTCGTGTCCCACGTCCGTGGGAGAGCATCGTGAACAGGCATCTTGCCGAAGCGGCAGCTCAGGATGAACGGATTACGATGATCGACTGGTACGGAGCCAGCTCTGGCCAAAACTCGTATTTTGAACCCGACGGAGTTCATTTGAAGCCCAAAGGCGCCAAAGCCTATGCATCTTTGTTGGCTCAGGTTTTGACAAAGCCATCTTAAATAGCAATAATCTATCGGGAATACGTTAGCCCCTGATCGGCTGTTTAGATGGAACTCTTACCGTGGTTGCCCACCTTCCATTGTTAGGTAGCTGTGATGCGCAACATCACGGCTACTTTTTATTTTATTAAGCTGTTCAGGCTTGTGCTCTCTTTCTTCAATGACCAATGTTGTTTTTGAAGCCCAAAGGGTAACAATTATTTGCTTATTTGGCTACAATTTTTCAATTTTCATTCTACTTATTTATGGTAAGGTTACGAATATGCCTAATTTCGGGAAATATTATGTTGGTGGGGGTACATAAGCTAATGGAAAAGGATTACACATATAGTAGGACAAGAGAGCATCGCTTGAAGAGGAACAAAAGAAGACTCATATTCATTGCTATTTTATTATTCGTGATCGGCTGTGTTACGCTCATTGTGCTAAAGGTTTCAGATAGCAAACCACCAGCCCAAACACTGGAGCAAGTTAACCAAACAGATGCCGTATCCAATGACAAATTAAAAGGTAAAGCCAATGTCGAATCGAATGGTAAAGTTGCTTCACAAAAAGACGATGCCGGAGTTGAAGATGGTGCCTTTGTTGAGAAATATTTAAACCAACAAATGCTGGGGCAGAAGCCTGATGGAGCCGACGGTAAAAAAGTAGCTTATTTATCTTTTGATGATGGGCCATCCGTGACGGTGACACCTCAAATATTGGATATTCTTAAAAAACAGAAGGTAAAGGCAACCTTTTTTGTCGTAGGAAAGGAAGCCGGTGAAAATGAACATACGAAGAATATCATCAAAAGGATTGTTGCAGAAGGTCACGCTATAGGAAACCATACGTATTCACATAACTATAAGTATCTATATCCCCACAAGGCTGTAAGTACGGACAACGTTATGAAGGATATTGAAAAGAACAATCAGGTATTAAAAAGCATTCTGGGACCGGACTTCTCGACAAGAATGATCCGATTTCCGGGAGGCCACATGACGTGGAAGAAAAAAGATCCAAAGGGTATGGCCTCATTAGATGCAGCGTTACTGAAAAAGGATTACCACCAAGTGGATTGGAATGTATTAACTAAAGATGCAGAGGGACGACACAAGAAAGCGGCCGGACTCATAAACCAATTTATGAAGTCTGTAAAGGGGCGAGAAAAAGCCGTGATCCTAATGCATGATACCTATGGCAAGGAAGAAACTGCAAAGGCTTTACCGGTCATCATAGAATATTTAAAAAAACAGGGATATGAATTTAAGATTATGAAGTGAATATATGTTTAGGTTGCTTCCTTTTCGAAAACTACCTATACTATAAGTATAGAAGTAAAGAAACAAAGAAAATTTGTTTCTCGGAATAGAATGGTTGGAAAAGGGGGAGTATACTATGGTAATAGCTAATGAGGCGGTGGAACGAGTGGAATGGAAACGTGCGCGTGTCTCGCAAAAACGCCAAGTCACAATACCTCAAAAACTGTATGAACAGGCTGGAATTAAGGATGAAGTGGAATTCGGGATCAAAGGAAATAACATCATTATTCGTCCTGTACGTGAAAATACTGCGAATGACAATTTTTCTGATCTTATCTTAGCTGATCTCATTCAGGAAGGGTACAAGGATCAGGAACTGCTTCAAAAATTCCGTGAAAGACAGGCTGAGCTTCACGGGGCTGTAAAGTCATTAATTGCTGAATCCGGAGAGGCTGCCCGTAATTTTAAATCTGGCGATGATGATGCGGATGAACTATAAAACGATATTTTAAAAAGCTTTCTGAAAGACCGTTAAAGTCAGCCTACTTGGACGCTATTACAGCCATACGACTTGATCCCTCCATTGGAGAGCACAAAACAGGTGATCTAAGCGGAACTCTTGGCTACAATGTATTTTATAAAGGTACCAATTATGAAATTGCATATCGGCTAGAAGAAAATGAGGAAGGCGAACTCATTGTAGTCATATTGGCCGGTTCCAGAGAAAATTTCTATGAAGAACTCAAGCGTTACTTGAAAAGCTGAAAACTTTAGATTTCAAAGAAAAAATGATAGATAACAAGAAAAGGACGAGGCCATTGGCCCCGTCCTTTTCTATTGTAGAAGATTACATTTCGTCCGCTTTAGAGCCGTTCCGCTTCAGCCATCGCCTGAATGAAAGCTCCGATACCTTTGGGATCGTTCGTCACAATCGGCTCACTGATATAGTAAGTGAAGGTGCCGTCCCGACGATCTTTACCGCCCAAACCACTTACTTGCACCGTTTTGTTCAGATTCACGAGTCCTTCTTCGGTAATCGTGATAAATTCATCAATAATACCTTTACGGATGATTTCTGCCTCTTGACGATAATGCTCTGGCAGATAACCTTTGCGAACGCCTTTGGCGATCGCATAGAGAATCATGCAGGAAGCGGAGGCTTCCAAATAGTTGCCTTTCACATGGCCCAGGTTGAGCACCTGATAAAAGACTCCACTTTCTTTATCACGTACTTTCAGCAGAGCTTCCAGTGTTTCCGTCAGCATATCGAGCAAGGCAGGGCGATCTGCGTGATCTTCTGGAATATAGTCCAGCACGTCAACGAGTGCCATAACGAACCAGCCGATAGAACGTCCCCAGAAGTTCTTGGAACAGCCTGACTGCGGATTGCACCAAGGCTGTTCACGTTTTTCATCCCAAGCGTGGTAGAGCAGGCCCGTTTGAGGATCACGCGTATGCTTGTAGCAGAGCTTGAATTGCAAGGTAACATCGCTGAGTTCAGACGAATCTCCGAATTCGCGGATAAATTCCGCATAAAACGGGGCACCCATATACAAGCCGTCCAGCCAAATTTGATATGGATAAATTTGCTTATGCCAGAACGCGCCTTCATGCGTACGAGGGTGCTTTTCCAACTGACTGCGCAGATGGGCAGCCGCCTTTTTATAACGTTCATCTCCTGTGGCATGATACAGCGGGAATAACAGCTTGCCATTGTTCACGTGGTCAATATTGTATTCATCCACTTTATAGCGCTGAATAACCCCTTTTTCGTCAACAAAATGATCCATTTGTTTTTTCACATATTCCATATACTTGGGATCGCCTGTCAGTTCACCGACCGCTTCCAAGCCTTTGTAAATGACGCCGTGGTCATATTCCCATTTTTCAAAAAATTCAGGACTACGTTTCAGTACAGAGTCGCTCATGCGTACAGACCAAGGCTCTGTTTTTTTGGATGGAGATGTTGGTTGTGATGTTGAATTTGCCATGATACAGTCACCTCTTTGGTAAATATTTGATTGGTAATCGTTGTTTGTGCTTACATGGAAGGCGTATGTGACTTAGGGTCAGCAGGTTTGTTCTTGAAACCTACATTATTGTTGCCCCAGCACTGATCGTAATTAAAACCTGTCAGATCCTCGAATACCTTTCGAGCTTCCGGTTTGGCTGACTTCATCGAGCCACCGTTTTTAAGGCGGTCAATTTCGGTAATCAGCTTCTTGTGATTGTCAATGTCCAGCTTCATGACGACAGACGCAATCATACCAATGATCGCCAAAACGATGGTTCCAACGACGAGCACGTAAAATATAGCATGCTGAGCGGCAATCGGCTGACTATCAGCCCCGGATACGAATCCGAAATGCTGTAACACCCAGCCAAGTATGAAGACGACGACGGCTCGAACCATTTTACCTGCGAAAGTCATCATACCTGCATAAATTCCTTCCCGGCGACGACCAGTCAATGCCTCATCTACATCAGCAAGGAACGTATATTGATTCCAGGGAATATAGTAGACCCCGCCTGTACCAAGACCCATAAACAGTGTGATGACATATAGCCATACCATCGTATTGGAGGCTCCCGTGATATAGAGCAGGCCGTAACCCGCTACGCTAAAGCAAACGACGACGAGTGCGGCGATAAAAGGCATACGGAACCCTTTGCGCACACAGAACTGGATGAAGAAATAGGTGGAAATTAATTGAATGACAGAGTTAAAGCTATTCAGATTAGATACCATCTCCGAGCTTTGGAACAGGGAAAACACAATAAAGTACGTAAAGGCAGAAGTGAACAGCCACTCGGCTGAAAAACCGCCCAGATACATGCCCAGATGATGACGGAATGTCTTCACCCGGAAGGTAGAGGAAATGTCAATAAACAGCTTTTTCATGGAATCTATAAAGGAAAGCTTAGCTTCACCTTCCAGTTCCTTTTGCAGTTCCTCCGTAGGGCGTTCCCAAGAATTTTTGTACAAAAATGCCATCGCAATGAGCAAGATACCTGCAAACACGAGTCCGGTATAAAAGAAGGGCAATGGAGAGTCTTTGCCATACTCAGCGATAAAGCGACCAGGGATAAAAGCGGCGGCAAAATTGGCAATTTTACCGAACATGGCCTTCCATCCGGTCAATCTGGAGCGAGCGCCGAAGTCCCGGGTCATCTCTGAGGCGAGTGCTTCATAGGGCACCATGACAGAGGTATACACCAGTTCAAACAGCACGTACGTACTTAGGTAATACCAGAAACCCAACCCATCTACCCAAAGCAAGGGATACACGAGCATCAGTGGAATACCCATCATAATGAAAAAACGGCGTCTGCCGAATTTACGGCCCAGGCGGGTTCGATGAAAGTTGTCGCTAATAAAGCCCATGATCGGATTGCTGACTGCATCGATGATGCTGGCAACGGAGAAAATGGCTGCGGCCTGAACAGGAGACAGTCCGCAAAAGGTTGTATAAAAGTACATTAACCATGCGCCACTAATAGCAAGTGCACCGCTTCCCAGCATGTTGCCGCTTCCATAGGCGAGTGTATGTTTCATTGTGATTTTTCGTTCCATGATCTGTTCACCTCATATTTTGTCTGGTTATGAGGACAATCACCGGTCGCTATATTATGCAGTATGTCTAAGTTGGTAGATGGGCCAGGGCGTCCTGATTGGGTGGGGCTTTTAACGTGCCCCTATATTGTTGCTGCTCGGAGTGCCCGAGCCGATCAGATCGCTTCCTGAAGCCAGCTTGAGGAAGTTACCTAGCTGGATGGAACCGTCTGCACTTCTAGTAATAGAAGGAACGAGACTGACAAAGTCAGCGGCGCTGGCGAGAAGACCTTTGGCATTGGTGCTTTTTTTGCTTTTCCACCAGACGTTAGAATTATCTTGATCGGTTCCACTGGTCTTGTCACTGGCTGTTCCTTCAAAGGAAAGATTGTTAATAAACATGTGGTCACCCTTGTCAAAAGCAAAATTGCTCTCGCCATTACTCCATGAAGTATTATTGGTCAGGGTAATGGAGCCAGGGTTGCTGTTGTAGGTAAAGCCGTGCTTTTTGTTCTGAAAAGCAATGCTGTTTTTCACGATATGGTTGACCTTGATTTTGTCCCCGCCCAGCTTGAAGCCGTTGCCGTCACTGTTAGCGGTGGAGGTTCCATCAGAGGTCTGTCCGTTGTGGTGGGCGACACTGTTCAAGATGGTTACTGTTCCGATAGGGCCGGTTGCTGCTTTGGTAAACAGATCCCAACCGTCGTCAACGTTGTACGCAGCCACGCAGTTATCGAACACATTGCCTGGTCCTACAGTCAGCTTGGCTGCAAAACCGTCAGCATCCTCACCGTTGTCAGGATCAGCATTATCATGAGAGTAGGAGTTCAAGATAAGGTTGTTCGAAGGCCATTCACTGTCAGTTGCGGTAGTGGAGTAGCGTCCGAGCTGAAGACCGGTATCCCGATTATGGTGAGTTTCCACATTTTCAATCCGGTTGTTGCTGCCGCCGATATAGATACCGTTATCCCCCGCACCCTTTACTTCAAGACTTTTTACCAGCCAGTAGTCTCCAAAAAGCTGGAGTCCACGGTTAGCGGAGCCAAAGGCTTGACCCGAAAAATCAAGCACCGGCTTTTCACTGCCGTAAGCAACCAACCCTTTGAGGGAGTTGCTGCTGCCATTATTTCCTCGCTGAACGGTAATCGTTGAGGAATAGGCGTAGTTGCCTCCGCGCAGATAAATGGTTTTACCAGGAGCAATTTGTGTAAGTGCGGCTTCAAGAGTAGTAGGGCTGGATATAGTGCCTGGATTGGACACGTTACCATTTGGCGCTACATACAAATCACCTGCCGCCAGCGTGGTGGAGATAGCAGATGAATCCGTTGCACTGGCAGCCTCTTCTGAAAGGGAAGAAGAGGGGGCATTGGATGACGTATCTGCGTAAGCGGTTCCAAGAAGGAAAGAAGAAGCGAAAACAACAGAAATACCGAGCCTTAGAGCGTTAAACCCGTTTTTTGGACGTTCATTGCGTTTAAACATGTAAATTCCTCCTTATTTCATCTTTTATTTTAAAAGAAGATAGCACTATAAAAGCGACTTATGCTGTCTTTCATTGAAACGAAGACACCTCCCTGGGTGACGGATTAACTGGCATATATCTAAAACGCTCTAAGAAGTATAAGCTTAGTTTAATATATGTTAACGTTTGCATCAACTGTTTTTTGATGATATTTTAAGATTGTGAAAAAAAGTTCACACTTTTGTTTCAACTAAAACACCTTTTTGCCAAGCTGGGAAAAATTGATTACACTTATACAATATACACATATCAGGAATAGAATCTATGAGAAAAGGCGGGTTTGACGTATGGATCACGGAAATCATTCGACGAGTCCAGCTATACAGAAAGTTTCGAGAAAGCATCGGCAAGTGAAGAATGAGATCGTGGATTGGCTTAAAGCGATTATCGTAGGTGTTGTTCTCGTGTTCATTTTCCATTGGCTGCTGTTTGCGTCAGCTATCGTGGATGGAGCATCCATGGAACCGAATTTCAAAACAGATGAGCGAGTTGTTGTGAACAAACTGATTTACGATTTTCGTGATCCCAAGCCTAACGAGGTGGTTGTGTTCCACGTGAGAAAAGAAGGGAAGGATTTTATCAAGCGTGTCATTGGGATTGCGGGAGACACAATTAAATACCAAGGCGACAATCTTTACGTGAACGGTAAAAAAGTAGAAGAATCATACATTCAGGGAGCTATCCAAGAAGCACACGCCAAGGGCGAGTACTACAACCATGTGGACTTTCCGAATGCAACGATAGCCGAGTCCAAGGTTCCCGAAGGTACTATTTTTGTCATGGGCGATCATCGTAATAATAGTAGAGATAGTCGCGCGATTGGGTTTGTTTCGATTAAAGATATTGTAGGACGTGTGGATGTGGTTTTCTGGCCGCTGGGCAATGCGCAGTGGGTAAAGCATAATGAATAGAAGAGCGCCTAAGACGGAATGCTGTTCCCCGTTTTAGGCGCTCTTTGTGTTTCTCAGAAGCTGTTATATTTTTTGGGTAAAAGGGTCAGGTAGCTTGCGCCAGTCCTGCTTCATCTCTTCAGGAGTCAGCAGCGTCTCATCCAGCGTACGCTCGATTTCTTCCCGATTCATGTCTATGCCGATAAATACGAGCTTGGTCACCCGGTCGCCGTATTTTTCGTCCCAATCCGGTGTTTTTTCAAAATCTTCTCCGAGATAGTATTGACGTTCTTCCTCGGTCAAAGCAGATACCCACAGTCCTGCGCGTGCAAATTGCTTGGAGCTGCCCGCCTGACTGAATGTGAAGGCGGTGCGGTTCTGCGTGGCGAACCACACCAATCCCTTGGAACGGACAACCTCGGCAGGCCATTTGGCCAGCCATTTTAACAAACGTTCCGAGTGAAACGGGATTTTGCGCTTGTACACAAACGAAGCAATACCGTATTCCTCTGTCTCCGGTACGTGTTCTTCCTTGTTCATCTCCTGGATCCAGCCTGCCGCTTGGCTGGCTGTTTCAAAGTCGAAGCGATGCGTGTTCAAAATCTCCTGCGGGTCCACTTTACCGTACTTGGAACGAATGATTTTGGCGTTCGGTTGAATACCGCGCAGCGCTTTTTCCAGTCGCTCCAGCTCCTCGGGGGATACCAGATCGCATTTGTTAATAATCAGCACATCACAAAATTCCACCTGCTCTACCAGCAGATCACCAATGCCGCGCGAATCTTCGTCCGCCACCTCCTGCCCGCGATCCTTGAGGGAATCTCCAGAGTAGAAGTCCTTCCAAAATTCCGGCGCATTCACAACAGTAACCATCGTATCCAGCCGGGTCAGCTTGGTCAGGTCGATGTCGTTTTCTTCATCTACATAACTGAACGTTTGGGCTACCGGGATGGGTTCGCCGATGCCTGTGGACTCAATCAGGATATAGTCGAACTTTTTATCCAGCGCCAGCCGCTCTACCTCTTTTAAGAGGTCTTCTCGCAGGGTGCAGCAGATGCAGCCGTTGGACATTTCCACCAGCTTCTCATTAACGCGGGATAATCCTCCGCCGTCCCGAACGAGATCGGCATCAATGTTCACCTCGCTCATGTCATTGACAATGACAGCTACCCGCAAGCCATCCCTGTTATTCAGCACATGATTGAGCAGCGTAGTTTTGCCTGAACCGAGGTACCCGCTAAGTACCGTAACCGGTATTTTCTTTTCCAATTCCATCATGTTTGCCAACGTAATCACTCATCCCTTCGAAAGTGTTCATGAAATGCTGAATGTGTTGTAGTGGCTACAATGTCAGATAGGGAAGCTGAAATGCTCCCCTTGTCGATTTTAATTGTAATGATTACGAATAGTAAAATCAGTAAATCATTAATGAAGGGAAATGTCAAGGGAGGCTGTAAGGTAATTGAAACTTACGAATTATATTTTACTGTTTCAATTGAAAAATAGGCGTATAATAGAGCATTAAGCCTAAGAAAATGGTCCCATACAAAGGAGATATTTTAGAATGAAGATTGGTAAAAAGCTATCCATTAGTTTTGCAGCCGTATTATTGCTTACATTGGTTGTGGGTATTATTGGTGAGTATGCTACTTCGTCTTTACATAAATCATATCAAAGCATGATTGATGATGGCGTTGCTAAAATTTTAATGATTAAAGAGCTGAAGTATGATGCTGCGAGTCAGACCAAGTATTTTCGTGGATATCTGGTGACTGGCGATCAGGACGAAATGAACAGTTATCTGAAAGAGCGCGAAACCTTTGCAACGACCATGAAGAAGCTGCAATCAACGCCAGCACTGGACAAGCCCAAGCAAATGGCAGCAAAGCTCCAGCAGATGGAGGCTGAATATGCAGATATCGTAAAGGAAATTACCTCATATAAGCAGCAGGGGGATGTCGCGACCTACACGAGATTAGTGGAGGAAAAATGTAAGCCGATGGCACTTGCACTGGAGCAGCAGTCACAGGTCATGGAGCAATACCAGATGGACCTACTGAATCAATCCCAAGTCGAGCAGGGTGAGAAGCTTCAATATGTACAGACGATGATTATCATTGCGATGGCGCTCGCACTGGTGATCGGGATCGTATTGGCGTATGCAATTACCCGTATGATTGCCCGTCCGGTGGTTCAGGTGGCTCAAGCCGCGCGGCGTATTGCAGAGGGGGATCTGACACAGGAGGATATTCAAATTCGGCAGAAAGATGAGATTGGTGAAATGGCGCAGAGCTTTAACGATATGAAACGCCAGCTTCGTTCGCTGATGCAAGTGATTTATCAGAATGCGCAAGGGGTCACGCTTGCTTCGCGTGAGCTGTCCAGTGGCTCCGGGCAGGTGGCGGAAGGCACGCGGCAGATGGCGGAGACGGTACAGGGAATCCATGATTCGGCAGGCAATCAGGTCGATCGGAACCGTGAAAATCAGCAGGCAGTCAAGGAAAGTGCAGAAGGCGTTCGAAGGATTGCCCAATCGGCATCCATTACCGCAGAGCTGTCCGAACAGGCGATTCTAGAGGCAGAGCGCGGCAATGCAGACCTGAAGGAAACAGTTATACAGATGCGCCATATTCAGGATACGATGAAGGATTCAGTCAAAGTCATTCAGGACTTGGGCGAGCAATCGAAGAAAATTCAAAGTGTAACGCAATTTATTCGAGATATCGCCAAGCAAACCAATCTGCTGTCGTTGAACGCCTCCATTGAAGCGGCTAGAGCCGGGGAATCGGGCAAGGGCTTTGCTGTCGTGGCGGGTGAAGTGAAGAAGCTTGCCGAACAGACAGGCCAAGCGTCGCAACAGATTGCTGTCTTTATGGATACCATGGCGGATACAGTGAACCAGGCTGTGGATTCGATCCAGAAAGGCTCCAGCGAGGCTGAGGCCGGAACGGATCTGATTTACCGCACCGGGCAGACGTTTAGCAAAGTGCATGAAGCAGTACAAACGGTAGCCGAGCATACGCAGGACGTGTCGGCTGCCACCGAGGAACTGGCTGCTATTACTGAGCAATTGCTGGACTCGGAGCAAAAGCTGGTAGGCTTGTCCCGTGAGATTGCAGAGGAATCGGAGTCGGCAGCGGCTGTATGCGAGGAGCAGATCGCTTCTATGGAGGTTATTGCCGATTCTGCTGATTCGCTGCGTCATATGGCTGCTGAGCTAATGTCAGAAATCCAGCATTTCGCCATTACAGACGATGCAGACGGGAATGCTTCGGCTTCAATTCATCCTGCTTCCTGAGCGGGAAGTGTTAGATAACAGAGCCTTCCGGGCATCCAGGCTACAACCAAGAGGACTTGCGCAAATAACACGCAAGTCCTCTTTTTTGCTATCTGGCTTCATATACTCGTATACGTCGGCTTTTTAATTTGCCGGGTATCGCGACTTTGTACTCAGCCTTTGACCGCTCCAGCGACAACGCCTTTAACGATGTATTTTTGCAGGAAAATAAATACGACGATAGAGGGCAACACAGCCATCACCATAGCTGTCATGGCATACTGCCAGTCTGACGTATACTGTCCGACGAAGGTATAGGCCGCCAGCGTAAGCGTTTTGGTGCTGGGTGAGCCGTTAACCATGAGCAGGGGCAGCAGAAAGTCGTTCCAAATCCACATGACGTCGATGATCACAATGGTGGCGGTGACGGATTTTAGCAAGGGGAAAATCACTGAAAAGAAAAGCCGGAAGCCTGAGGCTCCGTCGATCTTGGCGCTTTCGTCAATCTCGTTGGGAATCCCTTTGACAAACCCGTGATAGATAAACACCGCCAGCGGTGCGCCGAAGCCCCAATACAGCAGGCCAAGTCCCCAGGTACTGTCCGACAGATGCAGGTTTTTCGCGAGTCGCAAGACAGTCAGCATAATGGACTGAAACGGGATCAACATTGGCATAATGCACAGCAAGTAGATGGCGGAACTCCATTTGCTCTTCGTCCGTGCCAGCTTATAGGCGGCAATGGAGGATACCAGTACGATACCAGCCAGCCCGACTACAGTAATGATCGTGTTATTCAGAAATAAGCGTGGATAGTTAATGAATTTCCATACATATACGTAGTTATCCAGCGAAAGCTGCTTGGGCAGCGCAATGACGTCGGTCATGACCTCAGCGAAGCTTTTGAACGAATTGTTAATGGCGAGAAACAGCGGATACAAAAATAACAGCGATAATACAATCATGCTCGCTTCCAGCAAAATACGTCCCATACGTCTGCGTTGCATCAGGCTTCAACCTCCCTGCGTTTGAAAATAGACAATTGAATGATCGTAATGATCAGCACTGCGACGAATAACAACAACGCTTTGGCAGTTCCGTAGCCGTACAGATTGTTCTGGAACGTGTCCCGATAAATATCATACGCAATACTGTATGTTGTACCTCCCGGCCCGCCGCCAGTCAGGGATAAAATGACGTCGAACACCTTGATCGAGTTGGTCAGAGCCATGAAAACGGAGATCGTGATGGAAGGGGCCAGCAATGGCAGCGTAATACTGAAAAATCTCCGAATCGGCCCCGCTCCGTCCACAATAGCGGCTTCCTTCAGATCCTCCGGTACGGACTGCAAGCCTGCAATGTAAATGACCATATAAAAGCCAATAGATTGCCAGATAGATACCGCCAAAATGGAAATAAACGCGAGTCCTTCTTGCCCGAGCCAACTGAGCTGGAAGATGCCCCAGCCTGTGCTGTTTCCCAGTGACTCAAAGCCCTGCATAAAGATAAATTTCCAGATAAATCCTACAATCACGAGACTGAGGATATAAGGGATAAAGAAGGCTGCCCGCAGCCAAGCCGAGCTTTTCAGCTTCATGTCGAGGACAAGCGCCAGCACAATGGCCAGCACGTTCACCAGCACAATGTACAGAATGGCATATTTGACCGTAAACCAGGCTGCATGTGCAAAGTTGGCGTCTCCGAGCAGGATTTGTTTGAAGTTATCCAGACCTACAAATTTCGGATGCTTGGATATTCCATTCCACTTAGTCAGGGAATAGCGTATCGTCATCAAAAACGGAATATAAAATGCAATCGTAATGCACAGAATTACAGGCAGTGTGAACAAGCCAAACTCCAATTTACTGCCCTTGTCGCCCCAAGCTCCCCTTTTTTTCAGCATAACGCACCTCTTTTTCTCAACATTTTCCGATCTTTCGCTCCAAGCCGTTTGAGATATAATGAAAGTATAGGGTAGCCCCTGGGGCCGGACCAATGGATTTAAGAAAACAGTTGAGGGTAAAAATGTGTACGCTTTCAAAAGGGGCGATTTTATCGTGATACCAGAACGAGCAGGCGCAGTTCTCAGATCCATGTGGAGACGAATAACGCAAAAATTGGTGAACAAGCTTATTTTGCTTTTTACCTCGGTGATCATTTTGGTGGTAGGCTCGCTGACGATTATCTCCTATCAGATGATTGAAAGAGAGTCGGTGAATCACAGTATTGCCAGCACGACGAATAATCTGCTGCTGGTCAATCAGAACCTGGAGGACTATCTGGAGGGAATGCAGCAGTTGGCTCTGCCGCAGCTTCGGTATAACGATATTATGAACGCAATTGCGAATGAAAATCGGGACTATGCCTCTCGAATGGTCATTGAAAATTACTTGCGCAGCATGTTTTATTCCCGTAATGATCTGGAAGCCATCTATCTGTACGTGGCAGATCGCCATCAATATTATGTGGTGACCCGGGAGACGTACAATATTACGGTGCGCCAAGGTATGAACACGGATATTCCCAAGCTGACCTGGTTTAAGGAGGCGATGGCGAGCACAACCAACGAATCGTTCCAATCCTTTGTGGGTTCCCGCTCGGATATGGGGTATGTGGCGCCACAGGCCAGCTTTATGGCGTACCATCGGGTGCTGAGGTCGATTGCATCTCGTCACCCGCAGGCGGTGTTATCCTTTTATTATAATACAAGTGCTGTGGACGATATCATGAAGAACATTCCACTCGGCAAAGGGGATCATGTCATGCTGCTAAGTCCTGAACGTATTCCCTTTTACGTGGATAGCCTTCCGTTATATGAGCGAATGCGGGACTCGGGGGTGCTGGCACAGATTGGACAGGGAGGGAGCGGACAAGTAACATGGTCGGACCGTAGCGGCAGCCAGGAGTATCTGGTCGTGTATGATGTCGGGAAAAAAGAGGGCTGGCGGCTTGTCAAGCCGATTCCATACCGTCAAATTTACGAGGCGGCTACGACGACACGGAATTGGAGCTATGTGATCGGGATTTTGTTTTTAGGGGTGTCTATTATTCTGGTAACGCTGACCTCCAATGCCATTACCAGTCCCTTACACAAGCTGTCCACCCAGATGAAGCGGTTTAGTACCGGGGACTTCGGGGCAACGGCCCTTGTGCAGGGTCATGACGAGATTGCGTATTTGTCGCTGCATTTTAACGAAATGGTCCAAAGAACCGAAGAATTAATTAATGAGCGCTACCGAATGAAGCTGGTCGAGAAAAACGCTATCCTCAAGGCGTTGGAGGCTGAAATTAATCCCCATTTTCTGTACAATGCGCTACAAGCCATATCCACACAGGCATTAAAGCGTGAGATGTTCGATATGGCGGATATGGTCGATGCGTTGGCCCAAACCCTGCGGTATTCCATCAACGGCAAGGATATCGTGGTTGCCCGCGAAGAACTCCAGCATATTGAACGGTATATGGGATTGCAGAAAGCAAGATTCGGGACGAGACTGCGAATAGAGCTGGAGTGGGAGGACACGCTGCTGGAGCTGCGAATCCCGAGGTTGTCCGTACAAACGTTGGTGGAAAATTCGATCAAGCATGCGCTGGAAAAGGTCTCAAGTGATATTCTGATAGTCATGTCAGCCGAATCCAGCTCTACAGATGCCACGATTACTGTACGGGACAACGGTCCGGGGATCTCGGAGGATAAGCTGAGGCAGGTGCTGGATTCGTTCGAAGAGAAATGGGAAGAACGGGAGAGTGAGCATATTGGCTTGAAAAATCTGAATACACGATTGAAGCTGCTGTATGGAGATCAGGCAGGACTATTCATACATGCGGATGAAACGGGAACAGAAATCCAAATGCGCATTCCCCAGGGAGGAAGTAGCCATGTTTAATGTATTGATCATTGACGATGAGGAGCCGCTGCGCGAAGCCATTCGTATTGTCGGAGACTGGAATAACCTTGGTATCGGGCAGGTGCTTGAGGCGACGAATGGCAGACTTGGACTGGAGCTGCTGGAGCGGCACCCTATAGATGTGGTCATGGTGGATATGAAAATGCCGGAGCTGAACGGTATCCAATTTCTTCGTGCCATTGAGAAGGCGTATCCTAATTTGCTGACGATTGTCATTAGCGGCTATGACGATTTTGAATTTACACGACAGGCGATTCAATCCAGGGTGGTAGATTATTTGCTCAAGCCGATCAATCGGCAGGAATTGAATCAGGCACTACGCAAGGCGGTAGATATATTGGAAAGCCGCAAGCAAAGCGAAAGCAATTTCATTAGCCAGAACATTACGCTGAATATGTCACTGCCGAAGCTCAAGGAGAAGCTGTATTTGTCCATTCTGGACGGCAGCTTTAAGAGACAGGCAAATGCGGCGTTACTCCCTATGATTGGTGCGGATCAGCCGGGGAACCGCTTTGGAGTGATCGTGCTGCGGCTGCTGAACAGGGATGAGGTTCGCATGACACGTTTTCACGGGGAGACCGATCTGATGGATTTTGCCGTGACGAACGTCATGGCTCAGACTTCAGATGAGCGACTGAGCTGCTTTAGCTTTCCTCATCCGAGACGGGAGCGCGAGGTCGTTTCCATTTGCACATGGTCTCCAGGGCAAGAGGAACACATGCCCCTTCTGTTGGCACAAGTGGCACAGAAGGCGGCGGCGAATCTGCACGGATTGTTTGGTATGGTAGTGACAGCCGGAGTGGGTAAGCTTTGTATGGACATACTGGAACTGGCATCTGTTTATACGGATGTCAAGGCGCTTATTCACAGCACGGACGTATTGAAGCTGACAGGGACATCGGTCATGCATGTCGCGCCCCGGCAGGGAATGATGCCAGAAGAAGTGTCGTGGACGGATCGGCTGCTGTTGATCCAGAAGGATGCCCAGACAGGCCAGGCAAATCGAGCAAAGGTACTGCTAAACGACCTGCTGAAGCAGTTGGCATCCGGCCCTGCTTTTCGTTTGCAGGATGCAGATCGGATGATGGGCGAGTTTCATTTTTTACTGAGAGAAGCGGCTACGGAGCCGGGTGCATTCATATCTGTATCTGCATCTGTGGCTGAGGGCGATATTGCTGCGGACTTTACGGATTTTGCCCAATATGGACAGCGACTGCATCGGATGCTGGAGCTTTACATTGCCGGGGTTCAGCATGCTCAAGGGGGGAGCCAGCCCTTTGATATTACGGAGATCAAGTGGCATATTGACCGTTATTACTTTGAAGATATCAAAATTTCATTTTTTGCCGAAACGTATTTTTTAAGTCGGGAATACTTGATGAAGCTGTTCAAGCAGCAGTTTGGTTACGGGATTCACGAATATGTGCAGAAGGTCAGAATGGACAAGGCGAAGGAGCTGCTGGGAGATTCCAGTCTGAAAATTCAGGAGATTTCCGATATGCTGGGCTACAAGGATAAGAATTATTTTAGCAAGGCTTTTCGTAATTATTATCAGGTGTCACCGTCTGAGTATCGCGTGAGCCTGCAATAAACCACTTTTTTACCCTTAACGCTTCACTAATCTGCCTTTTTAAATCGGACTATATTTTTTAGAATGAGCGCATGGACGTTGATCACGAATAAATGGGGGAGTATCCATGTTAAAGAAGATGATGGCGTTATCCGGCAGTTTGCTTTTGACGGTCGGTTTGTTGAGCGGATGCGGAAGCAGCGGCGACTCAGATGCGGCGAAAGGGAATGCTGGCGGCAAAGAAGAATTGAAAACGGTTACAATAAATATGTTCACAGCCTCACCGGAGTATACCGATGCTTTTAACGCGTATATCGAAGAGTATAAGAAGGTCAAGCCTAACGTAAAGATCAATCTGGAAATCATGCAGGCGGACTATAACACGATTCTTAAATCCAAAATTGCCTCAGGCAGTACACCGGATGTATTCCAGACCACGGCAGGAGGCGATATCGACACGTATGCTGATTATAGCGCCGATCTTACCAATGAGCCGCTGGCAGCAGCCATGACGGATGCCGTTCGAGCGAATATGAGCTCCAGTGATGGTAAAGTGTTGGGCTTCCCGGTGAAGGGGAATTTGTTTGCGCTGATTTACAACAAGGATTTGCTCACCAAGGCTGGGGTAACCTCCCCGCCGAAGACGATTGCAGAAATGCAGGACGCGGTCACCAAGCTTGAGGCGAAAGGCATTACACCATTTGCAAATGCATATAAAGAGTGGTGGGTATGGAAGCACATCTTCCAGCACTATGTAGATGCCGCCGCGCAGGATGTAGGCGTGGAACCGAAGCAGCTCGTCAATGATTTTATTGCAGGCAAAGCGAAAATCAAGGACTATCCGGTGCTGTACAACAACTTTTTTAGCTTTATTGATCTGACGGTGAAGCATGGCACGGCTAAGCCGCTGGAACGCGACAGCAATGCGGAGGTGAGCGATTTTGCATCCGGTAAAGCTGCGTTTATGACGGGTAAAGGCGCATGGGATGAGGAAGCGATCAAGAAGATCAATCCCGACCTCAAGATTGGCATCATGGGCTATCCGGTAAGTGACAAGGCGGATCAATCGGTCATCATTACCGGGGCCGATCAGGCGCTGCGTATCAACAAGGATTCGGAAGTAGCCAAGGAGACGATTGAATTTTTCAACTGGCTGTACACTTCGGAATACGGTAAGAACTGGTTCTCCCAGGTAGCCAAGGTCATTCCTCCAATCAAGGATGCGCCGCTTCCTGATCTGGAAATGCCTAAGGAAATGGAAAGCATTTTGAAAACGTCGAAGTCTGGTGATCTGTCTGTCAACTACTCGCTGGATACGTTCCACCAAAAATTTGGCGAGCTGATGCAGGCTTATATCAGCGGCAACATGAACAAGGATCAGGCAGTTGCTGAGATTGAAAAAGCATGGGTGCAATTAGGCTCGGCACAATAAAACTGGTTTCGCGCTAAGGCGTCCGTAAGGGCGTCTTTTTTTGTATAGTTTTTGAGGTTAACTTATCTAAACAAAAAAATATCTAATATTATTTAAATATATACTTGCAAAAAGTTATTAAGTTATGGATAATAGATTGTGTACAATATATCTACGACATACAACATATATCATGGCTGCATAACGCAAAAATACGGAGATACCTCGGCTGGGGAATCTCTTTATTCCGTTCTTCCATACCTGAACAATATCAACGTGGCTACTGAGGCCTAAGTATCCCCACGTTGTTTATATATAACAGGCACCTGCAACGAAGTGTACGCTTCGTTGCAGGTGCCTGTTATGTTTTATAGGTTATCCATTAAAGAAGAAGTAGAGTATGTATGAAGAAAAAGATGATGGATGATCATATGAGGTTACTTGAGTCAAACTGTAAAATACAGTCGCCGAAGGACGTTTTTACGTGCTATAATTCTATTAACAACAGAATGGCTTAGGTGGGCGGTCGGCTAAGTCTCCCGGAAGGGAGGTGATGCCTGTGGAGGTTAAAGATGCTCTGACATTAATGATGATGTTCGGCACGCTATTAGTAACGTTGATCGGATTAATCGTTACGATTGTTATTGCGTTGAACCAAAACAAAAAGAAATAGACCGCCCTGGACAAGGAAAAACGGTCTATTTCTAATAGAGCTAGCCCTGTTCAGCCGACCGCTCTTCAAAGCGGCTGTTGCCAAGAGTAGGGATGTTACCAGCATCCTTGCTCTTTTTTAGTATATCCTTCTATCATTTATTTTAGCACATTTGAATAATCAATGTAACTGAATACGGCTGTTACTTGGTGAAAACTTTAACCTCCTTCGGAGCGAGCGTCACGGTGATCGAACCGTTGTTGATCTGAATGGAGTCGTTGCTTAATTGGTTGGTCAGATGGGTGCCATTGGACAGGTTGTCAAAGTTGCCAATCGTGCGGGTTTGGCTGCTCCACGAGTTGCTGATGAGTACGATGGCCTCGTCGCCGTTTTTAGATGTTATTACCGTCATTAAAAACAGCTTCCAATTGGGAGGCATAGCCGATATCGACGGTGATTTTAGCATAGCCGCTAATTTCGGCCATAAAAAGAAGAATTTATTGCACACTCGGGGTGGAGAAATATGACATTTTGAGTTAGTGACCGTGTGCTTAAAATGGGTTCAGGCAAAAAAATAAGGCATAGGTCTGAGTAAGACGCATGCCTTTTAGTAATGTACGGATAGCCAATGCCAGCATAGGGGAAATCAAATCCGAGCGTATATAAGCCTTGCTCCAGCGTGTATGCAAGTATTGCAAAGGTATGACTGCTTGAGGATTTTGCAAAATCCTGGCTTAATAAATAGGACGATTCTTTTGGTCCGCAATGCCACTTTTTCGGTAAAAATACGTATTGATCCGATCCCGCCATTCCCTAGCATGCTCAGCCTGATGCTCCAGCCGCTCCAGTACCTGTTCATAGATCGCTTCATCCAGATGATCCCGCAGACTAATCCATGTGTCTCTGAGGCCGACCGCACGTTCTGCACCCTCAAAATGTGTATCATAAATGTGTTGAATGACGGTTTGACCAGAGTGGAGCGCGTGCGTATAAGGAACATGATGAAAGAATAATAGCAGCTCATCCGGGCAGGCTTCAGTAGATTCGTAGATATCGGCATGGGGAGAACAATATTGTCCTGCATACCCCGTTCCAGTCGCGGTCGTGCGATCCACCCCGATGCCACGGCAATCAGCAAAATGATAGGTGCCCCACATCGAATATTCGTAGCCGTCTACATCCGGCCCATAATGGTGACCGGGGCTGACCATCCAGCCGACCCCAAGCGGGGCGGTGTAGGACTCGTAGATATTCCATGAATCAAGCAGCATTTGCTTAATAGCAGGAATGAAATCTGTACCGCTGTCACTCTTTCCTTGTCCGCCAAACGTCAGCCGAACCCACTCATCAGCGATTTCGTCTGCGGATAGCTCCGGATCCCATGCCAACCGACCGTAGCCATAAAGATTGGACTGGGCGAGCAAATGTCCGGTCCAATTGGTGTCCGCTCCAATATTGGATACAGCGGCGATCCCATAGTTGGTGTGTTTGGTGGAGGAAGGGGAAGAAGAATCGCTCCTGCTATGCAGAGAGCCGCTCACGATGCGCTTGATGGTAGAGCTTTTTCCCTGTGCGTAGGTGTCAAAATCCAGTACCTCCTTCCATTGCGGAACAAGGTAACACAGATGCCGCTGCTGTCCCGTGTATTCTTGTGCAATCTGGAATTCCAGCAATACCTGGGTGGCTTCCAGCGCGCCGAACAGGGGGGAGACAGGCTCCCGCACCTGAAAATCCATGGGACCATTTTTAATCTGTAAAATGACATTTTCCCGGAACAGCCCATCCAGTGGTTTAAAATGGTCAAAGGCTGCGCGAGCCCGATCTGTTTTGCGGTCACGCCAGTCCTGCTTGCAGTCATAGACAAAGCAGCGCCAAATCACCCGCCCGCCGTAGGGCCGCAACGCATCTGCCAGCATATTGGCTCCATCAGCGTGATGACGCCCGTAGCTGAACGGCCCGGGCCGATTCTCGGAATCGGCTTTTACCACGAAGCCGCCCAGATCAGGAACGGCGGCGTAAACTTCCCGGGCTTTGGCCTGCCACCATTCAGCTACGCCAGGGTCCAGAGGATCGGCGGTGGTTAACCCGCCGAGCTGAATGGGGCTGGCATAATTAATGCTCAAATAGATTTGGATGCCATAGGCGCCAAACACCGCAGCCACTCTGGCCACATCCGGTAGAAATGTATCTGTAATCAGCTCTGTTTCTACGTGATGGACATTCACATTGTTAATGGACAGCGCCTGAATGCCAACAGAGGCAAGTAGACGAGCGTAGTCTCGAAGGCGGTCCATATTTGTAGTAAAGGCAATATTTTCGAAAAAAATGGATGTTCCCGCATATCCGCGTTCCACACTACCGTCCATGTTATCCCAGTGGTTGATCATGCGGATGGGATTAGCCGGATTGGACACTACGTCCAGAAGGGGGGCGTGCAAGGATTCGGTGACGGGCTTCAGCTTACCATCCAGTCCTCCTTGCAGGTAGCGCAGCAGATGAAAAACCCCGTATAATACGCCTTTGGTGGTCTGGCCGGCGATCGTGACGTACGCTCTCTTTATGTCATCATCATCGTAGTCATACGAAGCTGAATGTGCCGGGTGTGGAATCCCTATCCCACGAATTCGGTAGCCTTCTGCGCTCACATCTGCCTGTTCTTGTGCGCTAAATCGTTCTGCCGCCAACGGGTGCCCTCCGAACGTACCTAGCACAATGAATGGCGCATTCACAGGAACGGTACTAATCTTCGGCTGTTGTCCGAACATGAAGGTCAATCCGTGCTGAAGCTCACTCGCAGCCGTGTGAAGCACTTCATCTGCCTCTTGAACTACGATGACCCTGCACCAAGCGGGCAGATCCTCCACCTTACGATTGCGGTGATAATGCAGCCAAGCGTCATAGCCGCTCTCTTTTTGCATATCCCTACGCTTGCTCATATTTGGGGCCTCCTTTTGGGCAGGTGAAGGTTAGTGTCAGGCATGCTGCTCCTGATCGAGACTCATGTGCCGGGGAAGAACCAGACGGTTGCCCTTGCCTTCATACAGCCACAAAATAGCGGTGACTCCGCGCGGATAATATTTGCTGCCGTGGGCAATGCCGGAGAGCATTTGGTCGCTCCAGCACCAATAGGATTCCTCAGGGTGCAGGAGCCATGAGACATGGGCAGCATCTGCGGCATGCCCTGCTTTCTCCCAAGGCAGCTCCAGCAGCTCACGGGCAATAAACTGTGACAGATAGATTTTACTCAGCCAGGAGTTGTTACTGGTCGAGGACAGCTTCCAGCCTCCATCTTCGAACAGGCAAACTCCCGGTGCCAGCACCGTGTCCAACTGGCGTCGCAGCGCTTGTATATACCCGCCAAATCGTCCATCCAGCTTAAGCGCATCTTCACAGCCTGTAAAGTAAGGGAAGATCAGCCCCTCAATAGCGGGGATAATCTGTGAATCATTCCCCTCTTGAATGACCGCCGGGATATATCCCTTATCTGTCATCTGCGCCGTGATCGCTGCTGCGCATTTGTCTGCCTGTAAGCCTGCTTCCCGTGAAAGGGAAGCAAGCCCTTCTGAGGCAAATAGCTTTTCCAGCGCAATATATACCGCCCAGCATTTGCTGCCCAAATAGATGTTGTTGCGGGACTGCCCCAAAGAAACGTCCAGACTATCGTAGGTCGTAATTTCCGCGCCTCCAAGGGTTCTGGAGCTGTCCAGTCCCATTAAGCCGTTTCGTTGTGACGGGTCTGGATGATCCCGCTGTAGCATGCTAGCGAAGCATTCACGCAAGATAGGCAGCATACGCGTCGTAAACGCCCGGTCCTGTGTCTGTTCGATATACACCGTGGCGCAGCATAGCCAGTTCACCAGCTCTTCGTGGCTCATATAAGAGAAGCAGCCGTCAATCCCTGCCAGCTCATAACAGGAGTATCCCGGACGGGAGAACACATTTGCCACGCCCATATCATGCGTAAACGTGATGCCGCCCGGATAGGTTTGTTCGTCTGCCGGAAACCGTACCTCATCCCGGTAGCTGTACCGTTTGACGAACCACTCCAGCTCGTTGCGTACCGTCCACGGGTTCAAAATCAATTCATAGTAGAGCTGATCCGCCGTCAGATCGAGCGTATTCATCATCCGATACTCACCTTCGTTCACAATCCAGATCGGTTCCCCATCCGCTTGCTGACTAAGCAACTGGGTGCTGCCGTAATAGCTGTGAATCGCCTGCGCGAGCATAAATTCCTGATCCGGGCTCAGGCTTGCCGACTCCATCCAGCGATTAGCCTGAATACAGGCTGCGGTCAGGTCTGTAAAATGCTCCAAAGCATAGCTCGCCACGTCTTCAATATCCTTGAATAGACGAGTATAGTAATACGTCGCCTCGATGCCTGTCGTCACGATACCGCCGCGATAGAAGCATATGGCGAAGGAATACGTGCGCTTTTCGCCAGCGGGAACGTCCATGAGGAGCGCACCCGTCACGCCCAGGCCAAAGGATAAATTCTCGCCCATGCTCTCCCCGAGAAGGTTCTCCATTGCGAATCCACTTGCAGGTACCGCTTCGCTGCTATGGGTCACAATAGCTGTGCTGCGCCCTTGGCCAACGCCCGTGAGTCTTTGCGAGTGGGGAGAATCCACAGCGTCCCTGCGTGGGTCTTCTCCTACAATGCGTATGCCACTGTACGGATCACTGCCCTGATAGCCGAAAAAAGCTCTGCGCGCAGCCGTTCCCTGCGTATTATCGACTGTAAGCTCGGCAAATACCGCCGGAACCAGCGCTGCCCGCAGCTCATCCGCATCCGCTTTTCCCGGCTCCGGCACCGGACGGACAGGAGAATACAACCGGAACGTTAAATCTCCAGCACTCCATGTATCCGTGCCTGCTTTCAGCTCACGGGTAATGTCTTGATCGGCAAAGGTAATGAGCTGCCGCTCCATTCGTTTATCCTTTTTCTCCACATCGTATCGGGCGCTTTCGTCCTGTGCGGCTGCAAAAAAGGGAAGCGCCTCATATACCTCACCGTCTCTGGATTGCAGCCCGATATATACATTTTCATCCGCTGGCTTGCCCAGCTCCAAGCCGAGTCCACCCCGATTCCCCTTGAACCCGAGCGTAAAGCTGGAAAAGGCCCCGATAGGTGAGTGTTGCGTGTTATAAAAACTATTTTTCGTCATATAATGAAACCCCTTTCAACATAATGAGTGACTTTCATACACACTTTCATACACAAAAGTATTTTGCAGCATGCTCATATATTCGCTATATGCTATACTCACTTGATCTCATATAGAGCCTAGCATGCTACGCTCCGGGGAGCCATTGTCAAATCGCGCATTCATTTATCCAAATCGCGCCGAAAACGATATACTGAAGTAAAATCCTGTATACGCAAGGAGGGGAAACATGTCGTCACCCCGTTTATCGAATGGCCCAGACCATCCAGACCTTACGGTTACTGGAGAGGAATTCTTTTTTCCCGATGTGCGAACCACGGTCAATCTGTTTGCCATTCATACGCGAAGTGTCGGAAGGGACTGGAACTATCCACCACACGAACATCCTCAATATGAAATTAATATTGTGCTTGCAGGAGAGCAGGTGATGGTGGTGGATGGTCGCAGCTATACACAGCGGCAGGGGGATCTGGTGCTGCTTCGACCGGGAATCGTTCACTCCAGCCACAGCAGCGGGGAGGGCTTTACGTATTTTTGCATGCATTTCGACATTGATGACAAGTTGTTTCTTTCGTTGCTGAGTCGTCTGGAGCAAGTGCTGTTTCCAGCCGAAGGTGCGGTGGCGAGACAGATGGGGCCAGCGCTGGATAAGCTGCTCGACCTCTCCACGCCCGATACCGAAAAAGCAGGGGATTCGGTGGCGAAGCGTATGCGGATACAATCTGCCGTATTTGAGCTGTTCGCTACGTTGTGGGAGGCGGTGTCCAGCGAAGCGGCACATCTGCCGGGGCGCGGATACGTGCAGGCTGAGCTTGCCTATCAGATTGCCAGCCGACTTCAAGGCAGGGTGAATCAGCATTTTGGACAGATCGACTCTGTGGAAAAGCATAATGGGATTGAGGATATTTCATCTGAGCTAGGTATTAGCGTGTCCCATTGTAATCGTGTATTTCGTAGTGTCTTCGGTGTATCTCCCCGTGTGTATCTGTCTGGTCTTGTCCTGCACGAAGCCAAGTTGCTGTTGGCAGATCCCCAATGGACGGTGCAGCAAATTACCGATATGCTCGGCTATGGGAATATTGCGCATTTTAGCAGGCAGTTCAAGCGCTGGTCCGGTCAGTCGCCGACATCCTACCGCAAAAGCACGGTGCAGGAAAGCCCATCCGAATAAAAATATGTATACTCATAAAATAGTTATGATATAATCCGCACAAAGGAGCTGAGAATTGTATGGATTTACTTCATAAACGTGTCGTCGTCATTGGCGGCAGTGCAGGTATAGGGCTGGCAACAGCAATAGAAGCAGCAAAGCAGGGAGCGAGTATCGTGATCGCTGGACGTTCTGCGGAGAAACTGGAGCAGGCGAAGAAGGTTATCCCTGCGGAATCGGTGGAAACCTTCCAACTGAATAATCAGAAGGAGGAGGAAGTGCAGGCGTTTTTTGAAAAGGTCGGAGCATTCGACCATCTGTTTACACCAGGCGCGAGCTACACACGCGGTCCGATCACGATGGATACGGAAAAGGCGAAGACGCCGTTTGAAGGAAAATTCTGGCCACAATATTTCGCTGCCAAGCATGCAGTTCCGCATATATCCAAGGAAGGCTCCATCGTCCTCATGTCCGGGGCCTTCAGTCAGCGGCCGATGGGCTTTGGTGCTACATACGGGGCGGCAAACGGCGCAATCGAAAGCTTGGGTAAAGCTTTGGCGGTAGAATTGGCTCCGGTACGGGTCAATGTCGTATCTCCCGGCACGATCTGGAGAGACGGTCCCGAGGGCGAGCAGCGGGCGCAGGCTTTTGAGGAATACAAGGAAGTAACCTTGCTCCATCGGGTGGGGTATAACGAGGAAATCGCACATACCGTGCTGTATCTGATGACGAACAAGTTCACCACTGGAAGTGTGCTGTTCCCGGACGGCGGCTACACGCTGATCTAAGCCAAGCCACACCTAACCAACAGGCAGGAAAACCAATGGTTAAACAAAAACCGGTCTAACACATATACAAAGTGTTAGACCGGTTTTCTTTGGTTATAGGGTATCACGTCTTCTCCATAGCAACTCTCTTTACGGTCATGGCTTTACATGATAATATTCGAGTATACAATAAAATTCAAAGTGATTATTTGAATATATGATAAAAATGAAAGCGTATATGTAATATAACCTTGTATTTAAGGAGAGGGTTACCTATGGACCAAGTGGACCATAAAATTTTGCTATGTCTACAAAATCAGGCGCGTATCTCCATGACTGAGCTGGGTAAAGAGGTTGGGCTTTCCCAGCCTGCCGTAACGGAAAGAGTGCGGCGCATGGAGGATAAAGGTATCATTACTGGGTATCGGGCCATGGTTTCACATGAGAAAGTCGGGAAGCCGATCATGGCTCATGTGCTTGTGCACACGAATCAATGCAATTCATTTGTTGAGTTTTGCCAATCTGCGCCTGAAGTCATTGAGTGTCATCGAATTAGCGGTGAGCAAAATTATTTACTTAAGGTTATGGTCGAATCCATGCCTAAGCTGGAGCAATTCGGGGATGAGTGCGGAAAGCACGGTCACTCTACCACGTTAATTGTCTTATCCTCGCCTGTAGAGCTTAAACATGTAACTCCCGCTTTATTAGACCCTATTTGAGCTGCCGTAAATGGCTTGGCAAAGCTCGGTTGTAAACGGACCCGACATACCTTCAAATGCTGTATTGGTAAAGGCAACCACACTGAGTCTTTGCGCGGGATCAACGAACCATGAATGACCGTAAGCTCCTCCGAGACGCCACGTTCCGGGGGATTCTGCTGTTTCGCCTTCGTCGGGATTTTGGAGTACGGTGAACCCCAGCCCGAAGCCCCGTCCCGGCCAGCCTGCCAAGGGGAGATTCCCGGTCTGGATGGTGCCCATTTCACGTACCCATTCCTCAGAAAGTAATGGATTGCCACCGTTTCGCAGTGTTTCCAGCAGCCGCATGAAGTCTTTTGCGCTGCCAATCATACCAGAGCCGCCTGAGTGAAAAGCCGTGGGATCAAAGGCGCGTGCAGGCTGAAAACGAAGTCCCGCTGTGCCTTCCAACACCTGCGCAACCTCGAGCTCACGCATCCGGCGGGGTTCCAGAGTATCGTTGACATAAGCGGCAGCAAGTCGTTCGGGATCAGCAACCGTAAAGCTAGTGTCTTGCATACCGAGGGGGTCTGTAACGAGCTTTCTAACAGCCTGCTCAAGGGTTGTGCTGCATACGCGACTAATGATTGCACCGAGTACATCGGTGGCAATGGAATAGCCCCACGCTTTACCCGGTGTATACAACAGAGGCACAGAAGCCAAACGTTGCAAGTTCTCTTCCAGCGTAAGATTTGAAAAATCCATGCCATCTGATACGCCTGCACGTTGATAGGGGCCGCTGCCTTCTTCCTCTAAAAAGCCGTAGGTTAACCCGGCAGTATGTGTGAGCAATTGGCGTACTGTAATGGACGGCTGCTCGCCGCTGATCAATCGGGGGCGAAAGTCCGGCAACCAGCGTTCAATGGATTCATCGAGTCCAATCAACCCTTGGGCTGCCAAAACCAAGGCCGCTGTAGATACAATCGGCTTGGATACAGAAGAGAGCCGAAATAAAGCATCCTCGCGCATAGGAAAATTTCCTTCTCGATCAGCCAGCCCGGCCGCTCGCACATACACGGGTGAACCATCGATATATATCATGACAACTGCGCCAACCAGGCGCTTCTCGGCAAGGGTTTGATCTATGACTGCATTCACACGTCCGTCCAGACCATCTTGTATCGCAAAAACTCTATTTTCCACACCCATGAATATCTCATCCTCTCTATGATCCAGCGGTTATCGCTTGATGAAACTTAGTTTACAGAATGTGAAGACGACATTACATAAGGTAACAAAGGTATTCAGTGAGTATTTACGTTAAAATAAAATTATATTAAAAGGATGGCCTTGGATTTTAATGAATGGGGTTTTACAAGTAGTGTTACTGTGTTTTACAGTAACTATTTAAGCTGAGATATACGTCCTTGTGACACACCAAGCCATTTGGCGTAGTCGTATTGTCTGGCATCGGGATGCTTTTGAATGAGTTCTCTAAGGCCTTCCGATTTATGATATACTCTCGATATATGATTTGAATTGGATGGTGATGGCTGAATGAATCGTACACATGACCTAGGCAAGTTAATCAAACTAACTGGAGATAGAGCTAAACTAGACGCTAAAGCAAATGGCACCTATATTGTCTATAAAACGCCGGATGGTCAGTTTGTTAAAGAGTACAGTAATGGTCAAGTTGAACGAATCAATGAACAGGATATTTATCATGAGTGATCCGTTTGCTACTATGTTTGTTTTCGCAGGAAACAACGGAAGTGGTAAGAGTACAATACGTAATCTAATCGTTGATAAACTTGGTGTAAGTGTTAATATCGATCCAGATGCATTAGCACGAGGGATTGATCGTGAAAACCCTGATCGACGCAAAGTATCGGCAGGAAAGGAAGCGATTAAACTAGCGCGGGATTGTATAAGAAATAAACGGGATTTTACCGTAGAGACGACACTTGCTGGTGGCAATGTGATCCGACAAATGCGTATGGCAAAAGAAAATGGCTTTGAAGTCATCATGTTTTATGTGGGTCTAGGTGATTATCGTCTTAATATCGAGCGAGTTGCTGCACGAGTTCGAAATGGGGGTCACCATATTGATACAGCTGATATTATAAGACGGCATCAGACCTCACTGGGTAATCTACTATCACATCTGAAGCTTATCAATCATTTAATTGTCATTGACAACAGCAGCTCAGATGGCGTGATTGTATTGGAATCAGATAGTGAAACGATAAAACATCATGTGGCATTTTTACCGGATTGGGTTAAAATCATTGATAGTCACTTGCAAAATAAAAATACTGATCAAGAATAAACCGACAACTGTATGATTCAGTGATCGGTTTATTCTATATTTGCATCGTATTGTGTCAACAATGTCAATGCGATGTGTATTATTTTTCAATAGACTTTAGCAAGACGATTAACAGCATCCTGATCGTAGCTGCTTCTCGGGATCTTT